>NZ_BAABEX010000029.1:0-294870 GCF_039540375.1 Acidovorax lacteus | reverse complement strand
CCGCCCCGCGCCCTGTGCTCCTCGTCGCAGCCGAGGGGCAAGAGGGGTCGGCTGCTGCTGCGCAGTGACGCCGACTGCCGCCGCATCACGACCATCGACGATGGAAAACTGCGGAGCGGTGATGCGCCCGTTGGGCCGAGCACAGCGATGGCCCGCCCCCACCCCTTCAGGATGCGCCGAGGAGCGCAGCGACTGGGGTGGCCTGCGTGCCGAAGGACACGCAGGCTTCGTGAACTGACTCGCCGCATTTGTCCGAACGCAGCGCCGCAGGCGCGCAGTGAGTTATGCGGCGCACCCCAGGCGCGAGCACCGCAGGTTGCCCGGAGCGAAGCGCAGGGACGCAGCCTGTAGGGTCGCCTTTCTTTTGCCTCCTTTTCTTTGGCGACGCAAAGAAAAGGAGGTCGGCCGCCGGGCCGAGACCCGGCCCCGGAACGCAGCACAAGCCAGCAGCCAGTTACCGCCGAAACAGGAAAACGGCCAGTTATTGCCGAAACAAGAAAACGCTATGAATTCCATAGCTGTCCGTGCTTAACAAACAAGCACGAGCAGCCCAAACCATCCCGCCCCCACCCCATCCCAATTCCCCCGATGCTCCACCCCACCACCCGGACATTCCCCAACCGCTCCACACAAACCCGCGCCCGCTGACACACTCCGCCCACCCTCCCCCAACGCATTGCCCACCATGCTGATCCAGCTCATCTACGCCAGCCGCGCCTCACGCGTGCTGGGCCCGGCCGACATCAAGGACATCCTCGGCGCCTCGCAACGCAACAACGCACGCGCGGGCGTCACCGGCGCGCTGTGCCTGCACGACGGCATCTTTTTGCAACTGCTTGAAGGCGACCGCAGCGCTGTGAACGTGCTGTACCACCGGCTGCTGCAGGACCCGCGCCACCGCGACCCGGCTGTGCTCGACCTATGCGAAATTCCGCACCGCCGCTTCACCGGCTGGTCGATGGGGCTGATTGCGGCCGTGGAGGCCAACCGGCAACTGTTCCTCAAGTACTCGCGCACGGCGGCGTTCGACCCCTACGGCATGAGCACGGCCACGCTGCGCAGCTTTTTTGACGAGGTGCTGGAGAACGTTCGCTGGCTCGAATGAGCGTTGCGCCGCAGCGGCCGACCTGAAGCGACGCTGCTATCAAAAAAAGAGCTGCTCGTGCTTGATTGGCAAGCACGAGCAGCTCTTTTCATTCAAACCCCTCGGGCGCACCCCAGGGGGCCCGGGGCCACCGCCGGGCTTACAGCGCCAGGCGCTTGCGGGCGGCTTCGTATTCGCTGCGCAGGCGGGCCACCAGTTCGGCGGTGCTGGTCACGGCGTTGATGGCGCCAATGCCCTGGCCGCAGCCCCAGATGTCCTTCCAGGCCTTTTGCGAGCCGCTGCCGAAGTTCATCTTGCTCGGGTCGGACTCGGGCAGGTTCTCCGGGTCCAGCCCCGCAGCGCGGATCGAGGGTGCCAGATAGTTGCCATGCACGCCGGTGAACAGGTTGCTGTAGACGATGTCGTCCGAGTTGCAATCCACGATGGCCTGCTTGTACGCGTCCACGGCGCGGGCTTCGTGCGTGGCAATGAAGGCCGAGCCGATGTAGGCGAAGTCGGCGCCCATGGCCTGCGCGGCCAGCACCGCGCCGCCCGAGGCGATGGAGCCCGACAGCGCCAGCGGGCCATCGAACCACTGGCGGATTTCCTGGATCAGCGCGAACGGGCTCTTGGTGCCCGCATGGCCCCCGGCCCCGGCGGCCACGGCGATCAGGCCGTCGGCGCCCTTTTCAATCGCCTTGTGCGCGAACTTGTTGTTGATGATGTCGTGCAGCACCACGCCGCCCCAGCCGTGCACGGCCTGGTTCACGTCCTCGCGCGCGCCCAGGCTGGTGATGACGATGGGCACCTTGTACTTGGCACACACCTGCATGTCGTGCTCGAGCCGGTCGTTGCTCTTGTGCACGATCTGGTTGATGGCAAAGGGCGCGGCGGGCTTGTCGGGGTTCGCCTGGTTGTAGGCGGCCAGGGTTTCGGTGATCTCGGCCAGCCAGTCGTCGAGCTGCTCGGCCGGGCGGGCGTTGAGGGCGGGCATCGAGCCCACCACACCGGCCTTGCACTGCTCGATCACGAGCTTGGGGTTGCTGATGATGAACAGCGGCGAGCCGATGACCGGCAGCGACAGCTTCTGCAGCACGGGGGGCAATTGCGACATGGCGGCGTGTCTTCCTGGGTGTTGGTGGGCACCCGGCCCGGCCACCCGCAGGCGGCGCAGGCTGGGCGATGTCTCCGTGGCTCGGCCCGCGCAGGGCCGGGGCCTCAGTAGGCTTCGAGCGCGAGCTCGGTGACGCTCTGCGCGCCTTCCACGATGCTGTCGCGCTGGCCCGGGGCCTTGGTGAGCAGGTGGTCGGCATAAAAGCGTGCCGTGGTGATCTTGGCACGCATGAAGGGCGCGTCCTGTCCCTTTTGCAGCAGCTCCTGCGCCACCAGCAGGGCGCGCGCCATCTGCCAGCCGGCCACCAGGTTGCCCGCCAGCATCAGGTACGGCACGCTGCCCGCAAACACGGCGTTGGGGCTGGCCTTGGTGTTGCCGGCCACAAAGTCCACCACGTCCAGGAAGGCCTTGCGGGCCGCGCCCAGGCGCTGGGCCACGGCCAGGGCATCAGGCGTGCCGCTGGCGCGCAGGTCGGCCTCGGTCTTTTCGATCTGCGCGGCAATGGCCTTGGCCGTCTGGCCGCCGTCGCGGGCCGTCTTGCGGCCCACCAGGTCGTTGGCCTGGATGGCGGTGGTGCCTTCGTAGATGGTCAGGATCTTGGCGTCGCGGTAGTACTGGGCCGCGCCGGTTTCTTCGATGAAGCCCATGCCGCCATGCACCTGCACGCCCAGGCTGGTGACTTCCAGGCTCATCTCGGTGCTGTAGCCCTTGACCAGCGGCACCATGAACTCATAGAAGGCCTGGTTCTGCTTGCGCACTTCGGCGTCGGGATGGAAGTGCGCGGCGTCGTAGGCGGCCGCCGCCACGGCGGCCATGGCGCGGCAGCCTTCGGTGGTGGCGCGCATGGTCATCAGCATACGCTTGACGTCGGGGTGGTGGATGATGGGCGCGCTCGCCTGGATGCTGCCGTCCACCGGGCGGCTCTGTACGCGGTCTTTGGCGTACTGCACGGCCTTCTGGTAGGCGCGCTCCGAAATCGCGATGCCCTGCACGCCCACGGCATAGCGGGCGGCATTCATCATGATGAACATGTACTCGAGGCCGCGGTTTTCCTCGCCCACCAGGTAGCCCACGGCACCGCCATGGTCGCCGTACTGCAGCACCGCGGTGGGGCTGGCCTTGATGCCCATCTTGTGCTCGATGCTCACGCAGTGCACATCGTTGCGCGCGCCCAGGCTGCCGTCGTCGTTGACCAGGAACTTGGGCACCACGAACAGGCTGATGCCCTTGACGCCCTCAGGCGCGCCCTGCACGCGGGCCAGCACCAGGTGCACGATGTTCTCGGCCATGTCGTGCTCACCGTAGGTGATGTAGATCTTGGTGCCGAAGATCTTGTAGCTGCCGTCGGGCTGGGGTTCCGCGCGGGTGCGCACCAGGGCCAGGTCCGAGCCGGCTTGCGGCTCGGTCAGGTTCATGGTGCCGGTCCACTGGCCAGTCACGAGCTTTTCGAGGTACTTGGCCTTGAGCGCATCGCTGCCCGCCGTGAGCAGTGCCTCGATGGCGCCGTCGGTCAGCAGCGGGCACAGCGCGAAGCTCATGTTGGCGCTGTTGGTCATCTCGATGCAGGCCGCGCCGATGGTCTTGGGCAGGCCCTGGCCGCCGAAGTCGGCCGGGTGCTGCAGGCCCTGCCAGCCGCCATCGGCGTACTGGCGGAAAGCCTCCTTGAAGCCCGGCGTGGTCGTGACTTCGCCGCCTTTCCAGGCAGACGGGTTCTTGTCACCTTCCCAGTTGAGCGGAGCCAGCACGCCTTCGTTGAACTTGGCGCACTCCTCCAGCACCGCCTGCGCGGTGTCGAGGCCTGCGTCTTCAAAGCCCGGAATCTGGGCAATCTGCCCGATGTTGGCCAGGTGCTCGATGGTGAAGAGCATGTCCTTGACGGGTGCGGTGTAGCTCATGGGAGGTCTCCAGGGGACAAATCCGAGGGAATCAGGAAAAAACGGCGTTTCGGGTCAAAAAAAAGGCATCGCGAACGATGCCCTTTTCGTGGTGCGCAGGTCTCAGAGGGCCTTGACCAGTTCTGGCACAGCCGCGAACAGGTCGGCTTCGAGGCCGTAGTCGGCCACGCTGAAGATCGGGGCTTCAGGGTCCTTGTTGATCGCGACGATCACCTTGGAGTCCTTCATCCCGGCCAAATGCTGGATGGCGCCCGAGATGCCGGCGGCCACATACAGCTGCGGCGCGACGATCTTGCCCGTCTGGCCCACTTGCAGGTCGTTGGGGGCGTAGCCAGCGTCCACGGCGGCGCGGCTGGCACCGATGGCGGCGCCCAGCTTGTCGGCCAGCGGGGTGATGACTTCGGTGAACTTCTCGGCGCTGCCCAGCGCACGGCCACCCGACACGATGATCTTGGCGGCGGTGAGTTCGGGGCGGTCGCTCTTGGCGATTTCGCTGCCCACGAAGCTGATCTTGCCGCTGTCGGCGGCAGCGGCGGCGGCTTCCACGGCGGCGCTGCCACCAGTGGCGGCTGCGGCGTCAAAGCCCGTGGTGCGCACGGTGATGACCTTCACGGCGTCGGCCGACTGCACGGTGGCAATGGCGTTGCCAGCATAGATCGGGCGCTCAAAGGTATCGGCGCTCACCACCTTGGTGATGTCGCTGATCTGGGCCACGTCCAGCTTGGCGGCCACGCGGGGGGCTACGTTCTTGCCACCGGCGGTGGCGGGGAACAGGATGTGGCTGTAGCCAGAGGCAATGGCCAGCACCTGCGCGGCCACGTTTTCGGCCAGGCCGTGGGCCAGGCCGGCAGCGTCGGCGTGGATGACCTTGGCAACGCCAGCGATCTGGGCAGCCGCGGCGGCCGCGGCACCCGCGTTGTGGCCCGCCACCAGCACGTGCACATCGCCACCGCAGGCGGCAGCCGCCGTCACGGTGTTCAGCGTGGCGCCCTTGATGGAGGCGTTGTCGTGTTCAGCAATGACGAGTACGGACATTTAGATCACCTTCGCTTCGTTCTTGAGTTTCTCGACCAGAGCGGCCACGTCGGCCACCTTGACGCCTGCACCACGCTTGGCGGGCTCGGCCACCTTCAGGGTCTTGAGGCGGGGCGTCACGTCCACGCCCAGGTCTTCCGGCTTGACGGTGTCGAGCTGCTTCTTCTTGGCCTTCATGATGTTGGGCAGCGTCACGTAACGCGGCTCGTTCAGGCGCAGGTCGGTCGTGATCACAGCGGGCAGGCTCAGGGCCAGGGTTTCGAGACCGCCGTCCACTTCACGCGTGACGTTCACCTTGTCACCGGCCACTTCCACCTTGCTGGCGAAGGTGGCCTGGGGCAGGTCGGCCAGGGCGGCGAGCATCTGGCCCGTCTGGTTGGCGTCGTCGTCAATGGCCTGCTTGCCCAGGATGACGAGCTGGGGCTGTTCCTTGTCGACCAGGGCCTTGAGCAGCTTGGCCACGGCCAGGGGCTGCAGTTCGGCGTCGGTTTCGACCAGGATGCCGCGGTCGGCGCCAATCGCCATGGCCGTGCGCAGGGTTTCCTGGCACTGCGCCACTCCGCAGGACACCGCGATCACTTCGGTCACCACGCCCTTTTCCTTCAGGCGCACGGCCTCTTCGACGGCAATCTCGTCAAAGGGGTTCATGCTCATCTTCACGTTGGCGATGTCCACACCCGTGTTGTCCGACTTCACGCGGACCTTCACGTTGTAGTCCACCACGCGCTTGACAGGGACCAAAACCTTCATTGCTGCGGCTCCTAGAGTTGATTGGATTGACGTTTACGTAAACTGGAACATTCTATGCCGCACCGCGAACCTTGGGGTCCGAAGCTGGAGCACAAAAAAGAACGATCGTGCTTTTTTTGGATTATAGACCACGGACCCGCGAACGCGAGTGCACCGACATGACAGCAGGGATTAGTAGGGGCATGACTCCAGTCCGCCGCTGCAGTCTCCCGCTGGGCGCGCCCATGCGATCGGCTCAGCGCGCCCCCTCAAGCGGGGCCGTGTGTGGGTCGCCTGCCGGGCGTGGTGCCATGTGGAGCACGCGCTGCGGATACGGAATCTCTACGCCGTGCGCCCGCAAGGCCGCCAGGATGGCGCGGTTGATGTCCGAGCGCAGGCCCAGGGTTCCGTTCTCGGGGTCGGCAATCCAGAACCCCACGGTGAATTCCAGCCCATCGGCCCCAAAAGCCGACAAGGCCACACCCGGGGCCGGGTCGCGCAGCACGCGCGGACTGGCCAGGGCCGCCTCGGACAGAAGGCGTGTGACCAGATCCACATCGCTGTCGTACGAGACGCTCACCACGGTGGACAGCCACACCCGCGGATCGGCCAGCGACAGGTTTTCGACCCGGCTGGTGATCAGCATTTCGTTGGGCACGATGGACTCACGCCCCGCCGGTGACCGGATCACGGTGTAGCGTGCGTTGATGTCGGTGATGCGGCCCTCGAAGTTGTCGATGCGCACGTTGTCGCCAATGCGCATGCTGCGCTCGGCCAGGATCACGAAACCACTGACGTAATTGGCGGCGAGCTTCTGCAAGCCAAAGCCGATGCCCACACCCACCGCGCCGCCCAGCACCGACAGGGCCGTGAGGTCGATGCCCACCGCCGACATGCCAACGATCAAACCCACGAACATCAGGCCGGCGCGCATCGCATTGGCCACCGCCTTGCGCAGCGACAGTTCGCCACCCGTGGCCGAGCGCAGCAGCCGCGCCTCGATGGCAGAGGAGATCCACAGCGCCGCCAGCAGCACAGCCCCCGCGGTCAGCGCCCCTTCGATCATGGTGCGCACCGACAGCGTGGAGCCGCCCACCTTCCAGCGGATCTCGTCCAGCTCTTGCAGCACCAGCGGCAACAAACCCGTGACCCACAGCACCATGCCCAGCCACGCAATCCAGGAGATCGTGCGCTCAATCGGCCGCACCCAGGCCGACTGCGGAAACGCCACCTGCAGCACCTTCACGCCGATGCGGATCGCTACCAGCGACACCAGCACCGGAATCGCCACCTTGAACACTGCCAGCCCCACGCCCTGCGCGATCAGCAGCGTGCGCGCCACGTAGCCCAGGCCCAGCAGCGCCAGCGGGAACAGCGCTCCGTCCACCACCCGCCGGCCAAAAAAGATGGATCGCCCATCGGCCTGCCCCAGCCCGCGGCGCAGGCCGCTGACCAGCAGCCAGGCCAAGAGCACACACACCGCCAGGCTGCCCAGTTCGATCAGCACGGTGGGCGCCAGAAACGCCTCCATCCACTGCCCCAAGTCTTTGATCATGGGGGTTTGCACACCTGCGGCCATCAGCGCTTCCACTCCGGAGTTCGTTTTTCGGCAAAGGCCCGCGCACCCTCCTGGGCGGCGGGCTGCATCATGTTCACGGCCATGGTCTGGCCCGCCAGCTGGTACGCGGCCTCCAGGCCCAGCTCGCGCTGGCGGTACACCAGGGCCTTGCCCATGGCCAGGCTCTCGCGCGGCTTGTCCAGCAGGCGCTGCACCAGGGCCTCGATGGCGTCGTCCAGCGCTTCGGGCGCCACCACCTGGTTCACCAGTCCCCACTGCAGCGCCGTTGGCGCGTCGATGAAGTCGCCGGTGAAGAGCATCTCCATGGCCGGTTTGAAGGGCATGGCCCGCAGCAGCGGCACGCTGGGCGTGGCGCAGAACAGGCCGTAGTGGATGCCGCTGGTGGCAAAGCGCGCGGTGTCGGCGGCCACAGCCAGATCGCACTGCGCCACCAGCTGGCAGCCCGCGGCCGTGGCCATGCCCTGCACGCGGGCGATCACGGGCACGGGCAGGCGCGTGAGCGACAGCATCACGCGGCTGCACTGGGCAAACAGCTGCTGGTACCAGGCCAGATCGGGGTGGGCGGCCATGTCCTTGAGGTTGTGGCCCGCACAAAATGCCCGGCCCTCGGCCGACACCACCAGCACGCGCAAGGTGTCGTCGGCGGCCAGCCCGTCCAGCGTCTGCTGCAGGGCCTGCAGCAGTTCAGCGCCCAGGGCATTGAAGCGGCCCGGGTCGTTCAAGGTCAAGGTGACCACACCGCGCGCATCGCGGGTGGCGCACAGCAGATCGTTGGAAGGAATGCTTGTCATGTCTTGCTCCTGATGGGCGCCGGTGGAGAGCCGGCCGACACTGGCGCTGCGCAGGCCAGGACCGCCGCGCAAGGGCCGCTCCGCCGCGCTGGCGGTGTCCCGCCTCCGCATCGCGCAGCGATGCCAGAGAAGGGGGAAGCGGCGAAACCGCTCAGGGGAATGCTCACAAGTCTGCCAGCACCCGCACGTGGGCCTCGACGCTGCGCGCGAGAGGCCCCATCACATAGCCGCCTTCCAGGCACGAGACGATGCGCCCCTTGGCAAAGCGGCGGGCCACGTCTTTCACACGCTGGGTGATCCAGGCGTAGTCGGCCTCGGTCAGTCCCAGCTGGCCCATGTCGTCCTCGCGGTGGCCGTCAAAACCAGCACTCACGAACACCATCTCGGGCTTGAAGGCTTCGAGCCGGGGCATCCACATCATCTCGATCAGCTCGCGGATGTCCATGCCGCGCGTGTAGGCCGGCACCGGCACGTTCACCATGTTGGGGGCCGGGTTGTGGTCGCCGCTGTAGGGGTAGAACGGGTGCTGGAAGATGCTGACCATCAGCGCCCGCGGGTCGTTCGCCAGGATGTCCTCGGTGCCATTGCCGTGGTGCACGTCGAAGTCCACCACCGCCACACGCTGCAGGTTGTAGCGCTGCAGCGCGTACTTGGCAGCCACGGCCACGTTGTTGAAGAAGCAAAAACCCATGGCCTTGTCGCGGCAGGCATGGTGACCCGGCGGGCGCACGGCGCAAAACGCGTTCTCCAGCTCGCCGGCCATCACCGCGTCGGTGGCCGCCAGTGCGGCACCAGCGGCACGCAAGGCGGCCTTCCAGGTGTGCGCGTTGATCGAGGTGTCGGGGTCGATCTGCGTGTACGCGGGACCGCCGGCGTTCAGCTCCTCATTGAGCCGGTCCGACAGGCCACGCAGCGCGGCCACATGCATGCGGTCGTGTGCGAGTTCGATGTCATTGAGCGAGGCCTCGGGTGCGTCATAGCGCTCCAGCACATCGGCAATGCCCGTGACCAGCAGGTGGTCTTCGATTGCATCGAGCCGCTCAGGGCACTCGGGATGGCCTGGGCCCATCTCATGTTTCCAGCAGTCCCGGTGGGTGAAATAGCCCGTCTTGCTCACCTTCAATCCCCGTGTCTCTCGTTTTTCGGATAACGTCTTGGCATGGATGCACTGCACAAGATCAAATCGCTTCTGGACCAGCTTAACACGGTGATCGTGGGCAAACAGTCTCAGGTGCAGGACTGCGTGGCCTGTCTGCTGGCCGGTGGCCATCTGCTGATCGAAGACGTGCCCGGGGTGGGCAAGACCACGCTGGCCCATGCGCTGTCGCGCACCTTCGGCCTGCAGTTTGCGCGGGTGCAGTTCACTGCCGACCTGATGCCCAGCGACCTGACCGGCGTGTCGGTGTACGAGCGCGGTCGCGAGAGCTTCGTGTTCCACCCCGGCCCGGTGTTCACCCAGGTGCTGCTGGCCGACGAGATCAACCGCGCCAGCCCCAAAACGCAAAGCGCGCTGCTGGAAGCCATGGAAGAAAAGCAGGTGTCGGTCGAAGGCGAAACCCGCGCGCTGCCGCATCCGTTTTTCGTGATCGCCACGCAGAACCCGCACGACCAGCTCGGCACCTTTGCGCTGCCCGAATCGCAGCTCGACCGCTTTCTCATGCGCATTTCGCTCGGCTACCCCGATCGCGCGGCAGAGCGCCAGCTGCTGGGCGGGCGCGACCGCCGCGACCTGGTGGACACACTGCCCGCGCTGCTCACCGTGGCCGAGCTGGAAGCGTTGCAGGCCCAGGTGCTGGCCGTGCACACCGCCGAGCCCTTGCTCGACTACGTGCAGGACCTGATCGACGCCACACGCTCGGGCCGCTGGTTCCTGCAGGGCCTGTCGCCACGGGCCGGCATTGCGCTGGTGCGTGCTGCCAAAGCACAGGCGCTGATCAACGGGCGCGACTACGTGGCCCCCGACGACGTGCTGGCCGTGCTGCCGCAGACCATGGCCCACCGCCTGGTGCCTGTGGGCGATGCGGGCCGTGGGGCGGTGGAGCAGGTGCGCGCCATGGCCGAATCCGTGCCGCTGGGCTGACGCCGCGTTTGCGTTTCTGGCCCCGCCATCGTGGCACCGCCCATGCACGCATTCCCCCACAACGCAGCCCGCTGCCCGGCCCTGATTCCATGCGCAGCCTGAACCCGCTGAACGCGTTGCGCACGCGCGTGCGCGCCTGGTGGCTCGCGCGCCTGCCCCGCACCGACACCTGGCTGCTCACGCAGCGCAACATCTACATCCTGCCCACAGGCGCAGGCTGGATGCTGGCCATCACGCTGCTCGTGCTGCTGGTGGCGTCCATCAACTACCAGCTCAACCTGGGCTACCTGCTCACCTTTTTGCTGGCCGGCAGCGCCGTGGTGGGCATGCACCTGTGCCATGGCACGCTGCGCGGCCTGCGGCTGCACCTGTTGCCCCCGCAACCGCAGTTTCTGGGCCAAAGCGCCATGCTGGAGGTGCAGCTGCACAGCGGCCGCCCGGCCGCACGCTACGGCCTTGCGCTGGCCACGCAGGGCGACACCGCCCAGGCCGGCGCTGGCGACGACGGCCCGCACTGGGCCTGGTGCGACGTGCCCGGCCAGGGGCAGACGACCGTGCAGATCGGCTTCAAGCCCGCGCGCCGCGGCCTGCACCTGCTGCCCATGGTGGTGGCCGAAACCCGCTTTCCGCTCGGCACCTTCCGCGCGTGGACGCACTGGCGCCCCGCAGCCGAACTGCTGGTGTATCCGGCCCCCGAGCCGAACCCGCCGCCGCTGCCCCCGGGGGAGCCCCGCGCGGGCGGCGCGGCCGCTTCCAGCCAGCGCGGCGTGGGCGAATTCGACGGCGTGCGCGCCTACCGGCGGGGTGACCCGCTCAAGCTCGTGGTCTGGAAGAAGGCCGCCAAATCGCTGGGCTCGGGCACGGACGACCTGGTCAGCCGCGATGCCCAGCAGGCCCAGCGGCACGAGCTGTGGCTGGACGTGCAGGCCACGGGCCTGGCCGAGCGCGAAGCGCGCCTGTCGCGCCTGACGGCCTGGGTGCTGCAGGCGGACAAGCTCGGGCTCGAATACGGCCTGCGCATCGACGGGCTGGAGATCGCGCCCGACAGCGGCAGCGCCCACCAGCGCCGCTGCCTGGAAGCCCTGGCCCTGTGCTGAACGCCCTGCCCCGCCCCTGCCTGCCATGAGCCTGCGCCAGACCCTGACCCATCTGCCCCGCGACACGCGGGACACGCTGTTCCTGTTGTTCGTGATCGCCTGGGTGATCGCACCGCACGCCAGCCACCTGCCCGGCTGGGCCAGCGCCGTGGCGGCGGGCCTGCTCGGCTGGCGCGCCTGGCTGGCCTGGCACAACCGACCGCTGCCCGGCCGCTGGACGCTGCTGGTGCTGCTGGTCGGTGCGGTGGCGGGCACGCTGTGGACGCACGGCACGATTCTGGGCCGCGATGCGGGCGTGACGCTCATCGTGATGCTGCTGGCCTTCAAAACACTCGAAGTGCGGGCACGGCGCGACGCGATGGTGGTGTTCTTCCTGGGCTTCTTCACGATGCTCAGCAACTTCTTCTTTTCGCAATCGCTGGGGGTGGCGGCCGCCATGCTGGTGGCGCTGCTCGGGCTGCTCACGGCGCTGGTGAATGCGCACATGCCCGTGGGCCGGCCGCCGCTGACCCAGGCCATGCGGACCGCGGGCACCATGGCACTGCTGGGTGCGCCCATCATGGCGGCGCTGTTCCTGTTTTTTCCGCGGCTTGCGCCGCTGTGGGGCGTGCCCAGCGACGCCATGACCGGGCGCAGCGGCCTGTCGGGTTCGATGCAGGTGGGCACGATTGCGCAGCTCGCACTCGACGACAAGGTGGCCCTGCGCGTGCGCTTCGGCCCGCCGGGCACCGAGGTGCCGCCACGCACGGCGCTGTACTTCCGCGGCCCGGTGCTGGGGGATTTCGACGGCATCGAATGGCGGCCCCTCACCTACCGCGAAGACTTCCGCCGCGGCGACGCGGCCCTGGCCATGGCCCAGTTGCAGGTGCAGGGCCCGGCCCTGCGCTACGAGGTCACGCTCGAACCCCATCAGCGTCCCTGGCTGCTGGTGCTCGACGCCGCCGCCAGCCGCCCTGAAGGCCCGGGCCTGCAGCCGCTGATGACGCCCGATCTGCAATGGCTGTCGCAGCGCGCCATCACCGATGTGACCCGCTACAGCGCCGAAAGCCACCTTGAGTTTCGCCATGGGCCCCAGGCCATGACGGCCAGCCTGCGCGCCTACACCGAGCTGCCGCCCGGCTTCAACCCCCGTACGCTGGCACTGGCCCAAAGCCTGCGCAACGACCGCAGCCTGGTGCCCGACCCGTCGCGCGACGCCTCGCCCGCACTGGTCAACGCCGCGCTGGAGCGGCTGCGCACCGGCGGCTACCGCTACACGCTGGAGCCCGGCGTGTATGGACGCGACACGGCCGACGAGTTCTGGTTCGACCGCAAGGAAGGCTTTTGCGAGCACATCGCATCGTCCTTCGTGATCCTGATGCGTGCGCTCGACATTCCGGCGCGCATCGTCACCGGCTACCAGGGTGGCGAGCTGAATTCGGTGGACGGCTACTGGACGGTGCGCCAGAGCGACGCCCACGCCTGGGCCGAGGTCTGGCTGCCCGGCCAGGGCTGGGTGCGCGTGGACCCGACCAGCGCCGTCTCGCCCGGCCGCATTGGCGAGGCGCTGCGCCTGCAGGCCCCGCGCGGCGCACTGGGCACGGCCATGGACACCATGCTCAGCCCCGGCACACTGGCCCAGATGCGTGCTGTGTGGGAAGCGGCCAACAACCGCTGGAACCAGTGGGTGCTCAACTACACCCAAGGCCGCCAGCTGGATCTGATGCGCTCGCTGGGCTTTGAGTCGCCCGGATGGGAAGACCTGATCCGCGTGCTGGGCGCCCTCGTGCTGGCCGCGGCCTTGCTGGGCGTGGGCTGGAACCTGTGGGAACGCGCGCAGCACGACCCGTGGATGCGCCTGCTCGCGCGCGTGCACCAGCGCCTGGCGCGCAGCGGCCTGGCCGTGCCGCCCCATCTACCGCCGCGCGCCACCGCCGCGCAGGTGCGCGCGCATTTCGGGCCTGCTGGCGAACCGCTTGCACAATGGCTGCTGGCGCTGGAACAAACCCGCTACGCCCCGCATCCCACCCAGGGCCTGCCCGCGCTGCGCCGCAGCCTGCGCAGCCTGGCCTGGCCGGTGCGGTCCGGCACCTGAACCAGGCGGGCTGTTGCACGGCCCGCCCCGCTTTTCTTTGATCTTTTGCGCCGCTTGTTGGGCCTCACGGCATGCTTCGACCGAAACTGATTGCTCCCCTTTTGATAGCGGCTTGTGCTTGTTCAGGCTGGGCCTGGGCCCAAAAACCCTCTGAAAAACCACGCCAGGCCGCGCGCAAGGCGGCCGCTGCCACTGCGGTGGCCGCCCCAGCGGCCGCGACCGCTGCCGCTGTGCTGTACGCCAGCCGCCCCGACGCCATGGCCCTGGCCGACGACCTGGCCGAGCGCCGGGGCCTGGACCGCGAATGGGTGCGCCAGGCCATCGGGCAGGCGCGGTTTTTGCCCCAGATCCCGCGCCTGGTGCTGCCGCCGCCCCCAGGCACGCCCAAGAACTGGCGCGCCTACCGCGGGCGCTTCATCGACCCGGTGCGCATCCGCGCCGGGGTGCGCTTCTGGGACGCCCATGCCGACACCCTGGCCCGCGCCGAGCGCGAGTTCGGCGTGCCCGCCGAGATCATCGTGGGCATCATCGGCGTGGAGACGATCTACGGCCAGCAGATGGGCAACTTCCGGGTGATGGATGCGCTCACCACGCTGGCCTTCGACTTCCCGGCGGCCCACCCGCGTGCGGCCGAGCGGCAGGCGTTCTTCCGGCGCGAGCTGGAGCAGTTCCTGAGCCTGATGGACCGCACCGGCACCGACCCGTTCGAGCCCCGCGGCAGCTTTGCCGGGGCCATGGGCCTGGGGCAGTTCATGCCGTCAAGCTGGGTGCGCCACGCGATCGACTTCGACGGCGACGGCCGCATCGACCTGTTCAAAAGTCCGGCAGATGCCATCGGCTCGGTGGCCCAGTACTTTCGGGCCCACAACTGGACGCCCGGCATGCCCACGCACTTCGCGGTGCGCTTCGATGCCGAGCGGCTCAAGCTTGACGAACTGCTTGCACCCGACATCCTGCCGACCTTCACGGCGGCGCGCATGCAGGCCCTGGGAGCGGTGCTCGATACCGACGGCCAGGCCCACAGCGGCCCGCTGGCACTCGTGGAGCTGCAAAACGGCACCGAACCCCCGACCTTTGTGGCGGGCACCGAGAACTTCTATGCGATCACGCGCTACAACTGGTCGAGCTACTACGCCATGGCCGTGATCGACCTGGGCCGCGAAGTGACCGCCGCCCGCGCCGCGCGCTGAAACCGCCTGCAGAGAGCCTCCGGGCTTCATACCAAAAACAACGGCTCGTGCTTGCCAATCAAGCACGAGCCGCTCTGCTTTTTATAGCAAGCCAGCCACCGGCGCACCGGCCGATGACGGGGCCTTGGCCAGCGGTTCAGGGCCGCTGCATCTGGCAGCTGTGGGGCTGCTGCGCCTTGGCCGCGCTGATCTGGCGCACCACGCGGAAGCCGTAGCCCGAGCCTTCCACGTCAAACTTCACGCCGGGCGCGCCCTTCTTGTCCATCACGCCCACCACCAGCGGCTGCTGGAACTGGTGGTCGGCCGCGCGCATGCTGCCCGACTGGCCCGCAAGCTGCACGCTGGCTTTTTCGAGCTGCCGCGCCACGGCCACGGCATCGGTGCTGCCCGCGCGCTCGATCGACTGGGCCAGCGCCTCGATCATGAGCTGCATGCGCATGTGCACATAGTCGTCCTGCGGCTTGGGAAAGCGCTCGCGGAAGGCCAGGTAGAAGGCTTCGCTCTCACGCGTGGGCACGTTGGGCAGCCAGTCGGCCACGGCCACCACCTTGCCAATGCCCGCATCGCCAATGGCCGCGGGCGCACCCAGCGCGTTGCCGTAGAAGGTGTAGAAGCTGCCCTCGTAGCCCACCTCGCGCGCGGCCTTCACCAGCAGCGTCAGATCGTTCCCCCAGTTGCCCGTGACCACGGCCTGCGCGCCGCTGGCCTTGATCTTGACCGCGTAGGGCGCAAAGTCCTTCACGCGGCCGATCGGGTGCAGCTCTTCGCCCACCACGGCCACGTCGGGGCGCTGGGCGGCGAGTTGCTTCTTGGCCTCGCGCAGCACGGCCTGGCCAAAGCTGTAGTCCTGGCCGATCAGGTACACGCTCTTGAGCGCCTTGTCCTCGCGCATCACCTCCATCAGCGCAGCCATGCGCATGTCGGCGTGCGCATCGAAGCGGAAGTGCCAGAAGCTGCACTTTTCGTTGGTGAGGATCGGGTCCACCGCCGAGTAGTTGAGGAACAGCACGC
This sequence comes from Acidovorax lacteus, assembly GCF_039540375.1. Classification (NCBI taxonomy): domain Bacteria; kingdom Pseudomonadati; phylum Pseudomonadota; class Betaproteobacteria; order Burkholderiales; family Comamonadaceae; genus Acidovorax; species Acidovorax lacteus. The sequence continues at coordinate 279,191 of NZ_BAABEX010000029.1, read as the reverse complement.
GCTTGTTCGGCTCACGCTCGTTGTGCTTGTTGATGGCCTCGATCAGCACCGCCGCGGTGGAGGACGAATTGCCCTGCAGGATCACCTGCGCGCCGTCGTCGATGGCCGCGCGCAGCGCCGACAGCGCCTCTTCGTTCTGGCCCTTGCTGTCAAAACGGGCCAGCGCCAGCGGGCGCGCACCGCCGGGCTGGGGCACGCCGCCACGCTCGTTCACGCGCTCCACAGCCCAGTGCAGGTTGCGGAACACCGCCTCGCCCGTGTTGGCAAAGGTGCCCGAGAGGCTTTCGACCAGTGCGAGCTTGATCGGGCGCACCGCGGGCTGGGCGGCGGGTGCCGATGCGGGCGACTGCGGCTGCGCTGCGGCCGGCAGGGCCCAGGCCAGCAGGGCACCGGCTACGGCCCCCAGACAGGCGCGGCGCGCCCCCGTGCGCACGGCGTGCGCCCCTTGGAAAAATCGATTCATCGTCAGATCCTTGAAAAAACCGGACACCGGACATAGCTCGTGACCATGCGGTGACCGCTGTCAGGCGCCGCGCAGTGTATAGGAGCCTTTTCCATGATCTTCGCCCCCGTGATCCGCCGCGCCACCTACGTCGCCCCCACGCCCCGCGCCCTGGATGGCGCGCTGCAGCGCTTTCTGGCCGACACCCTGACGCCCGCCGCGCGGGCCGCCGGGGGCTGCACGGTACAGCAGGACGCCAATGCCACCACGCTCAGTGTGGATGTGCCGGGCCTGGCGCGCGAACAGATCGACGTGCGCATCGAGGGCAGCACCGTCACGCTGCGCAGCGTGGAAGGCGCGCCCCGCAGCCTGCACCGCGCCTTTGACCTGGGCCACGAGATCGACGCCACGGCCAGCCGCGCCAAGCTGGAGCACGGCGTGCTCACGCTCACGCTGGCGCAGCGCGCCCCCGAGCCGCGCGGCACCACGCTGGCGGTGGAGTAAGTCGCTGCGGCGGCGCGATCCGCACGCCATGCAAAAAGCGCCCCGCGGGGCGCTTTTTCGTGGGCAGGTTGCCGGGAGGCAGGCGGCCGTGCCACTCAAGCCGCGGCCACGATGGCATCGAGCGGCCAGCGCGGCTTGACGTCGAACGCGTAGTCGCGCCCGGCCTGCTGCTGGCCCGCCTGCAGGCGCATCGCGGCGGCCAGGGCGATCATCGCGCCGTTGTCGGTGCACAGGTGCAGTTCGGGGTAGTGCACGCGCACGCGGCGCTGCTGGCAGGCGGCGTTGAGCTGCTCGCGCAGGCGGCGGTTGGCGCCCACGCCACCGGCCACCACCACACGGCGCAGGCCAGTGGCGTCGAGTGCCGCAAGCGTCTTTTTGACCAACACCTCCACAATCGCCGCCTCGGTGCTGGCCGCCAGGTCGGCCTTGCGGGCTTCCAGCGCGTCGCCCAGCCTTTGGGCCTGGGTGAGCACGGCGGTCTTGAGGCCCGCGAACGAAAAGTCCAGGTTGCCGCTGTGCAGCAGGGGCCGGGGCAGCTTGAAGGCCGCCACATCGCCCTGCTCGGCCAGGCGCGACAGCGCGGGGCCGCCCGGGTAGCCCAGCCCCAGCAGCTTGGCGGATTTGTCGAACGCCTCGCCCGCAGCGTCGTCGATGGTTTCGCCCAGGATGGCGTAGCGGCCGACGCCGTCCACCCGCATGAGCTGGGTGTGCCCGCCCGACACGAGCAGGGCCACAAAGGGGAATTCGGGCGGGTCGGCGCTCAAAAACGGCGACAGCAAGTGCCCCTCCAGGTGATGCACGCCGAGCACGGGCACATCAAGCGCCGCGCCCAAGGCGCAGGCCACGCCCGCGCCCACCAGCAGCGCACCGGCCAGCCCGGGGCCGCGCGTGTAGGCCACCACGTCCACGGCCGACAGCGGCTCACCGGCATCCGCCAGCACCTGGGTGGTCAGGGGCAGAACGCGGCGGATGTGGTCGCGGCTGGCCAGCTCGGGCACCACGCCGCCATAGGCCTGGTGCATGTCGATCTGGCTGTGCAGCGCATGGGCCAGCAGTTGGGGCACCGGCAAGGCCGCAGCGCCCGGTGCGGTGTCGGGCACACGCACCAGCGCCACACCCGTTTCGTCGCACGAGGACTCGATTCCGAGGATCAGCAAACTCATGCGCGCAGTGTACGGCGCAGGCCTGGCCCCGGCAGGTCATCGGGGGCTGTGGGCACAGGCCAGCCGGTCGCCCGGTGGCTCCCGTTGCCCGGCAGTGGGCTTACCAGCGGTCGGAGCGCATGCGCAGCTCCCAGGCACCGCCGCGCAATTGGTAGACGCCCACGGCACCGTAGCGCTGCTCGCCCTTGTCGTCCCAGGTCATGGTGCCGGTCACAGGCGCGTAGCCGTTGATGGACTTGAGCGCCTTGGTCACATCGGCCGGGTCGGCCGACTTGGCCTTCTGGATGGCGGCCGAGAGCACGTAGGTGCTGTCGTAGCTGTAGTGGCCGCCGTAGGCCGGGGGCTTCTTGTAGGCGGCGATGTACTTCTCCAGGAAGGGCTTGCCGGCCGTGAATTCCCGGGCTTCGAGCACGGGCGAGGTGGCGAACACGCCATCGACCATGCCTGTGGCCTTGGCCATGTCGGTGGTCTTGATGGTGTCGCCGCCCAGCAGGTTGACCTTGGTGTGGCCCACCTTGCGCAGCGCTTCCAGCAAGGCCAGCGCCTGGAAATCATTGAGCGTGGAGACGATCACCTCGACGTTGGCAGCCTTGAGCTCGGCGGCCAACTCGTCGAATGCGGTGGTCTTGTCGTCGAACGACTTGCGCACCACCACTTCCTTCTTTTCAGCCTTGAGTTGCTCGGCTGCGCCATCGGCCAGCCCCTTGCCGTAGGGGGTGCCGTCGTCCAGCGCCGCATAGCGGCTGGCCCCGAGCTGGGAGGCCGCAAAAGAGCCGATGGCACGCGCCTGCAGGGTGTCGTTGGCGACCATGCGGAACGTGGTGGGCAGCCCCAGCTGCGTGAAGCGCGGGTTGGTCGAGATCGCGATCTGCGCGATGTTCTTGGCGGCGTACACGGGCGCGGCCTCGATGCTCACGCCCGAGTTCAGGTGACCGATCACGGCCACCACACCGGCATCCACCAGTTGCTGGGCCACAGCCTTGCCGGTGGCGGCGTCGGCCTTGTCGTCCACCGACACCACTTCCAGCGTGACGCGCTTGCCGTCCACCGAGAAACCGCTCTGGTTCAGCTCCTGCACTGCCAGTTGCACGCCGTTGAGCAGATCCTGCCCCAGCGACGCCAGCGGCCCCGATAGGGGCTGCGCCACGCCGATCTTGATGGTGTCAGGCACCTTGCTGCACCCGCTGAGCAGGCCGGCCGACGCGATGCAGGCCGCCACGGTGGCCAGGGCAAAACGGCGTCGGACAAAGTGATGGTTCATGCTCGAAACTCCAGGAAAGAGAAAAAGTGTCCGGATGTATATAAGACGGATGGTGGAACCGCTAGCGGGTATGCCCGTGGGCGCCCCCGGACATTAGCAAGTTTCAGACCCCAAAAGCCCTGCGCCGGGGCTGGCGCTGCACCCCCCCGGCCTTGGGTGGGGGTGATTTGGCCAGCCCGACATGTCCCTGTGGCGTATTTATTGCTTGCCCTGTGGGCATGACCGAGTCCCTGCGCATTGTGGTGGTGGCCCCCGACCTGGCCGTGACCGACCCGGACGACGACCACGCCCGCCAGCAGGCCGAGCGCTCGAAGGCTCTGCGCATCGGCCTGCTGGAAAACGACTTCAACCTCATCGCCACGCTGCCGGCCGATGTGTTTCTGAGCGACCGCATTGCGCAGTTGCAGCCCGACCTGATCATTGTGGACGCCGAAAGCGAGGCCCGCGACGCGCTGGAGCATGTGGTGATGGCCACGCGCGAGGAGCGCCGCCCGATCGTGATGTTCACCAACGACGAGGACACCTCGCACGTCAAGGACGCCGTGGCCGCGGGGGTGACGGCTTACATCGTGGCCGGGCTTGCGCCGCAGCGCATCCGCCCGATTCTGGATGTGGCCATGGCCCGCTTCCAGCACGAGCAGGCGCTGCGCGCCGAACTGGCCGATGCCCGCAGCGAGCTGCAGGGCCGCAAAACCATCGACCGCGCCAAGGGCCTGCTGATGCAGCGCCAGGGCCTGACCGAGCAACAGGCCTACGACAAGCTGCGCAAGACGGCCATGGACAAGGGCCTGAAGCTCGTGGACGTGGCCCAGCGCATCCTGGACGTGGCCGATCTGCTGGGCTGACGGCCGTCGCGCGGATCGCGCCGGGCACGCCCTGCGCACGGATGGTGCGCCGCACAAAGCCGGTGCACGCCGGGTGCCTACGGTCTGCGTCCGCCCTCTTGCATGGCACCTGCCCGTGGCCATCGTAGCTGCGTCAGGCGGCAGGCATCTGCACAAAATAGGCTGCTCGTGCTTATGAATCAAGCACGAGCAGCTATCAAAGTAATAGCAAGCAGTATCTGGCACGGGCCTTGCAAGTTGTCGTGCGCACAGCCAAGGCTGGTTGTGCCTGGGCACCCAAGGGTTCCAATGGCGGAACCTCCAAGGCCCTTCCGGACAAAGGCGTCCCCACCCGTGCGCATGCAGGCCCAAGGCCCGTCGCGCGGCGTGAGGACGCCTTTTTTGTTTTTCATGCACACCAGGGGAGCCCCATGACCGATCTGTTGAAAACCAGCCTCAACCGCCGCACCGTGCTGCAGGCCGCCAGCGTGGGCGCCGTGGGCGTGAGCCCCGCGCTGCGCGCCCTGGTGCATGCCCAGGGTTCGGATGCCCCCGAGAAGAAGGAAGTGAAGATCGGCTTCATTCCGCTGACCGATTGCGCGAGCGTGGTCATGGCCTCGGTGCTGGGCATCGACAAGAAGTACGGCGTGACCATCGTGCCCAGCAAGGAGGCCAGCTGGGCCGGCGTGCGCGACAAGCTCGTCAATGGCGAGCTGGACTTCGCCCACGTGCTCTACGGCCTGGTGTATGGCGTGCACATGGGCACGGCCGGCCCCAAGAAGGACATGGCTGTGCTCATGAACCTCAACCACAACGGCCAGGCCATCACGCTGTCGAAGAAACTGGCCGACAAGGGTGCCGTCAATGGCGCGAGCCTGGCCAAGCTCATGGCCAGCGAAAAGCGCGAATACACCTTTGCGCAGACCTTTCCGACCGGCACGCACGCCATGTGGCTGTACTACTGGCTGGCCGCGCACGGCGTGGACCCAATGAAGGGCGCGAAGGTGATCACCGTGCCGCCGCCGCAGATGGTGGCCAACATGCGTGTGGGCAACATGGACGGCTTCTGCGTGGGCGAGCCCTGGAACCACCGCGCGATCATGGACGGCATCGGCATCACGGCCGCCACCACGCAGGACATCTGGAAAGACCACCCGGAGAAGGTGCTGGGCACCACGGCCGAGTTCGTGCAGAAGTACCCGAACACGGCCCGCGCCGTGACGGCCGCCATCCTCGAAGCGGGCCGCTGGATCGACGAAAGCCTGTCGAACAAGAACAAGATGGCCGAAACCATTGCGGGCAAGGCCTACGTCAACACCAGCGTGGATGCGATCAACCAGCGCATTCTGGGCCGCTACCAGGACGGCCTGGGCAAGACCTGGGACGACCCGAACCACATGAAGTTCTACAACGAGGGCTCGGTCAACTTCCCGTACCTGTCGGATGCGATGTGGTTCCTGACCCAGCACAAGCGCTGGGGCCTGATCAAGGACCACCCGGACTACCTGGCCGTGGCCAAGGCGGTGAACCGCATCGACATCTACAAGCAGGCCGCCGCCGCCGCCAAGGTGCCGCTGCCCAAGAGCGAGCTGCGCACCCACAAGTTCATCGACGGCGTGACCTGGGACGGCAAGAACCCCGCCCAGTACGCCGACGGTTTCAAGATCAAGGCCTGAGCCCAGGCGTCTGCCCCACCCCGCCCACTGCTGGAGACTCCCATGGTCAGTGCCGTCTTTCACACCCCGCTGGATGCGCCCGCAGCACCCGCTGCGGCCACGAGCGCCTCTGCCGCTTCCGCCATGACATCCCCTGCCGCCAACACACCGGCCCGGCCTCGGCCGGCCCCCGCTGCAACGCCCGCCACCGGCATCGACTGGGCCCAGCGCTCGCGCGCACTCTGGCTGGCCGTGCTGCCGCCGGTGTGCGGCCTCGGGCTGCTGCTGGGGGTGTGGGCACTGGTGGCCGCTACCACGGGCCAAAGCATTCCCACCCCGCGCGAAACCTGGGCACAGGCGGTGGAGGTGTTCAGCAACCCGTTCTATCGCAACGGCCCCAACGACCAGGGCGTGGGCTGGAACGTGCTCATGAGCCTGCAGCGCGTGGCTGTGGGCTTTGGGCTCGCGGCGCTGGTGGGCATTCCGGCGGGTTTCCTCATTGGCCGCTTTGCGTTCCTCTCGCGCATGTTCAACCCCATCATCAGCCTGCTGCGCCCGGTGTCACCGCTGGCCTGGCTGCCCATCGGCCTGCTGGTGTTCAAGGGCGCAAACCCGGCGGCCATCTGGACCATCTTCATCTGCTCGATCTGGCCCATGATCATCAACACCGCGGTGGGCGTGCAGCGCGTACCGCAGGACTACATGAACGTGGCCCGCGTGCTCAACCTGAGCGAGTGGAAGATCGCCACCAAGATCCTGTTCCCGGCCGTGCTGCCTTACATGCTGACCGGCGTGCGCCTGGCGGTGGGCACGGCCTGGCTGGTGATCGTGGCCGCCGAGATGCTCACGGGCGGCGTGGGCATCGGCTTCTGGGTGTGGGACGAGTGGAACAACCTCAACGTCAAGAACATCCTGATCGCGATCTTCGTGATCGGCATCGTCGGCCTGCTGCTGGAGCTGGCCCTGATCCAACTGGCCAAGGCCTTCACATTCGAAGAGGTGAAATCATGAACACGCCTGCCGTCGCTTCCACCGCTGCCGCAGCAGCCACCCAGGCCAAGTTCATCGAGGTGCAGGGCGTGCAGCAAACATTCCGCACGGCCAAGGGCCTGTTCACGGCACTGCAGGGCATCGACCTGACCATCGGCAAGGGCGAGTTCGTGGCGCTGATCGGGCATTCGGGCTGCGGCAAGTCCACGCTGCTGAACCTGATCGCAGGCCTGACCACCCCCACCGCCGGGGCCCTGCTGTGCGCCAACAAGGAAATCAAGGGCCCGGGGCCCGAGCGCGCAGTGGTTTTTCAGAACCACTCACTGCTGCCCTGGCTGACCTGCGAGGGCAACATCTACCTGGCGGTTGAGCGGGTGTTTGGCGGGCGGGAAAGCCGCGCCCAGCTCAAAGCGCGCACCGAAGCGGCGCTCGCTCTCGTGGGCCTGTCGCACGCGGCGCACAAACGACCGGGCGAAATCTCGGGCGGCATGAAGCAGCGCGTGGGCATTGCACGCGCGCTGTCGATGGAGCCGCAGGTGCTGCTGATGGACGAGCCCTTCGGCGCACTGGATGCGCTCACACGCGCCAAGCTGCAGGACGAGTTGCTGGAGATCGTGGCCCGCACGCAAAGCACCGTGGTCATGGTCACGCACGATGTGGACGAGGCCGTGCTGCTGTCCGACAAGATCGTGATGATGACCAACGGCCCTGCTGCCACCATCGGCGAAGTGCTCGACGTGCCCCTGCCACGCCCCCGCAACCGCGTGGAACTGGCCGAAAACCCGCAGTACCTACACTGCCGCAAGGCGGTGATCGACTTTCTGTACACGCGCCAGGGACACGTCGAGAAAGCGGCCTGAACGCCACGGCCTGCCCGTGCCCACCGCGCACCGCGGTGGGCGCCGCCTGAGGCGCCTTCAGCGCGCCCCGGCGATGTACTGTTCGAGCTGCTCGATGATGAACTGCTGCTCGGACATCATGCTCTTGACCAGGTCGCCAATGGAGACCATGCCCTTGAGCTCGCCATCGTCCACCACCGGCAGGTGGCGCAGGCGGTGTGTGGTCATCACATGCATGCAATGCTCGATGCTCTGGTGGCTGCGCACAAAAAACACCGGAGAGCTCATCACGTCGCGTACCAACGTGTCCGATGATGTGCGCCCCATGAGCGCAACCTTGCGGGCGTAGTCGCGCTCGCTGACGATGCCGACCACGGCCTCGCCTTCCATCACCAGCAACGCACCCACGTCGTACTGGGCCATGCGCTGCAGCGCCGTCAGCACTGAATCGTGCGGGGCCACGGCATGCACTGGAGCACCCTGCTTGGTGCGAAGAATGTCGGAAACCGCGGTCATGAAACGTTCCTCCGATCGGTGCAAAAGGCACATCCCCATTTCAGCCCAAGGCGCCCTCCACCGCAACGGAAGGCACCCCCGATGCGCGCAGCCATTTGCAACAACTCGTAAACCGAAGGGCTGATGCACCAAGCTGAGGCGTGCACCACAACGGCGCAAAAACGCAAGCCTGACGCGGGTTTACCCCAATCCCATTATTGCCGTAGGGAGTTGCTACGCAGGTTTTTAACGTTTTGATTCTTCTCATAACCGAAACAGTCAGTTCGCGACTGAGTGGTTTTTCTCTGAACGGGGTCGGCGTACAGTTCATCCCATCGATGAGCCGAACCGCAAGGCGACTCACCGAACCCGCAGTCCCAGGGCCACGCGTCCCGCTTCTGCGGCTTTCTGTAAGACGCTTTTTGACAAGGACCTGCATCATGAACTTCGCTCGTATCGCTTCCATCGCCGCCCTCGCCGCTGTCGCTTCTTTTGGCGCCCACGCCGATGAGGCCGATGGCTCCCAGTTCGCCCTGAACGCCGAGACCAGCCGCACCCGCGCCGAGGTGCAAGCCGAGGCCGCTTCGGTGGCCGCGACCCGCAGCCTGGAGCCCGCAGGCTCTCGCGTGCTGTCGGTGCAGTCCAGCGCCGACCGCGCTGCGGTGCGCGCCCAGGCCGCCGATGCCGTGCGCACGGGCCAGATCCGCTCGGGTGAGCTGGGCTGATCGCCCGCCGTTGCGCTGTCTTTGAACCCTTTTTTCAGTCCTGTTTTCTTCTGTTGTTGAGGAGTCCCATCATGAACGTTTCCCGTATGCTTTCGATCGCTGCCCTGGCCGCTGTGGCTTCGTTTGGTGCACAGGCCGATGAGGCCGATGGTTCGCAGTTTGCGCTGCAGGCCGAGACGAACCGCACCCGCGCCGAAGTGCAAGCCGAGGCCGCTACGGTGGCCGCGACCCGCAGCCAGGAGCCTGCTGGCTCCCGCGTGCTGTCGGCGCAGTCGAGCGCGGACCGCGCTGCAGTGCGCGCCCAGGCGGCCGATGCGGTGCGCACGGGCCAGATTTCCTACGGTGAAGTCGGCCTGAAGATGTAAGCGGGTGCAGGCCTGGCGGCCTGCTGCTGGTGGGGGGCGGGCGCTTGGGCGCACTGGTGTCCCCACGCTGCACGATGAGGCAAGACGTCGCAAGACGCTTGTCAAAGCACAAAGGGCTCCCTCGGGAGCCCTTTGTGCTTTGTGTCAGGGTACCCTGCGCCAACGAAGCGCTGGGCTGCCGCTTACTTGCCGCGGGCCTGCGCCACGGCAGCTTGGGTTTCCTTCCACAAGGCCTCGCCCACATGGGCGGCAATGCTGGCGTTCACGGCGCTCAGCTTTTCACGCATGCGGTTGGCCTCTGCGGGCGAAAGCTCGTTGACCTGCATGCCCTTGGCCTTGAGTTCGGCCAGCGCTTTGTCGGCCTCGGCGCGCGTGTCCTGGCGTTCGAAGTCGCGGCTCTTCTTGGCGGCGTCCATCAAGATGCCCTGTTCGGTCTTGGACAAGCCGTCCCACCACTTCTTGCTGACGGTGACGATCCAGGGGCTGTACACGTGGTTGGTCACCGTCAGGTATTTCTGGACCTCGTAGAACTTGCTCGACAGGATGGTGTTGTAGGGATTTTCCTGTCCGTCCACCGTCTTGGTCTCAAGTGCGGTGAACAACTCGGAGAACGGCAGCGGCACCGCATTGGCGCCCAGGGTCTTGAAGCTGTCGAGGAACACGTTGTTCTGCATCACGCGCAGCTTGATACCGTCCATGTCTTCGAGCTTGTTCACGGGGCGCTTGCTGTTGGTGAGGTTGCGGAAGCCGTTTTCCCAGTACACCAGGCCGACCAGACCCTTGTCCTGCAGCTTGTCCATCACCTTCTGGCCTACGGGGCCGTCAAGCACGGCGTCGGCTTCGCGCACGTTGTTGAACAGGAAGGGCGTGTCCCAGATCGCCATTTCTTTGGTAATGCCCACGAGCGTGGCGGTGGAGCCCACCATCATCTCCTGCGCGCCGCCGATCAGCGCCTGCTGCATCTGTACGTCGGTGCCCAGCGCCGCCGCACCAATGGCACGCACCTTCATCTTGCCGCCCGACGCCTTCTCGACTTCCTGTGCGAACACCTTGACCGCGCGCCCCTGGTTGGACACTTCGTTGAGGCCATAGCCAAAACGGATGATGCGCGGCTTGATGTCTTGCGCTGCGGCCTGGAACGAACAGGTCAGTGCAGCCACCGACAAGGCGGCCAAAAGCGTGCGGCGAAGGGTTTTCATGAGAGTCTCCAGTCGTTGGGAAAGAACAGGCGAAAGGCCTCGGGCACGAGGCCTGGTCAGCGCATCCACGCCACCGGTGCGGTGACGATCTGCGGAAACACCACCAGCAAGGCCAGAATGGCCACGTAGGTGAACAGGAACGGGTTCACGCCCCGGATGACCGAGTGCATGGAAATGCGCCCCACCCCGGCCACCACGTTGAGCACGGTGCCCACGGGCGGCGTGATGAGCCCGATGGCGCCGTTGAGCACGAACATCAGCCCGAAGTACACCGGGTCGATGCCCGCCTTGACGGCGATGGGCAGCATCACCGGCGCGAAGATCAGGATGGTGGGCGTGAGGTCCAGTGCCGTGCCGATAAGCACGAGCACCACCATCATCACGGCCATGAGCAGGCGCGGGTTCTCTACCAGCGGCCCCAGCCAAGCGGTGAGCAGGTTGGGCAGGTCGGCCAGGGTGATCATGTAGCTGGCCACCTGGGCACCGGCGCACAGGAACATCACGATGGCCGTGGTGCGCGCAGCGCGCACCAGCACACCGCCGATGTCCCGCACCCGCATTTCACGGTGCACGAACAAGGCCACGCCGAGGGCGTAGAACGCTGCCACGGCAGCCGCCTCGGTCGGGGTGAAGACCCCCGACTTCATGCCCCCAATGATGATGATGGGCATGAGCAAAGCCCAGAAGGCTCGGGCTGTGGCCCGCAGCCGTTCGTGCATCGGCAGCGGTTGGCCTTGCGCAAGGTTGAGACCGCGCAGCACCCAGCGCCAGGCGAAGATCAGCCCCACGCCCATCAGCAAGCCGGGCACGATGCCTGAGAGGAACAGCGCCGAGATCGAGGTGTTGGTCGTCACGCCATAAATCACGAACGGCATGGACGGCGGAATGATGGGCGCGATGATGCCGCCAGACGCAATCAGCCCGGCCGAGGTGTTCATCGGGTAGCCCTGCTGGCGCATCATGGGCAGCAGGATCGTGGCAAGCGCCGCCGTGTCGGCCAGGGCCGAGCCGCTCATGCTCGCCATCAGCACCGCCGCCCCGATGGCCACATAGCCCAGCCCGCCCCGAATGTGGCCCACCCAGGCCTGCGCCATCTCGATGATGCGACGGCTGATGCCGCCCGAGTTCATCAGCTCGCCTGCGAGCACAAAGAATGGCACCGCCAGCAGGGGAAAGCTGTCCACACCGGCCACCAGGTTCTGTGCCAGCAACTGGGCGTCCCAGAAGTCGAGCACCCAGGCCATGCCAGCGCCCGTCAGCACCAGGGCCAGGCCCATGTTCATGCCGGTGCCCATGAGCACCAGCATGCCCACCGAAAACACGATGAAGGCCTGCGCCTCCGCAGTCATGCCCCACATCACTCCACCTCCGCGCTGTGGCCCAGGTCCAGCGGCGTGCGCCGCACCAGTTCGACAGAAGCCATCAGCCCGATGGCCAGGGCGCACAGCAGTGCAGGCAACGGCAGCAGCGCAGCCGGGTAGCCCAGCACCACGGAGCGACTGCCCATGCCCACCAGCACCTGTTGCCAAGCGCCCCAGGCGAGCATGGCGCAGGCAGCGACCACCAGCAGACGCACCAGGGCCGTGAGCAGCGCAAACGCGCGCGGCCGGCGCGCCAGCTTGGCTGCGAGGCTTGTGAACGCCATGTGCTCCCCTCGCGGGTACGCGGCGGCAGCGCCGATGAACACCATCCACACAAACAAGAGGCGCGACAACTCCTCACTGGCCACAATGCCGCTGCCAAAACCGTAACGCAGCACCACGTTGACGAACACGGCCACCGCCATCAGCCCCAGACAGATGGCCATGGCCCCTTCGGCAACACGCATCCACGGATGACTCGTTTTGGTCGCAAAGGACGAGGACTCGGTGCTCATGCGGCCTCCGGGAGATGCAGCCAGGCGCTGGCACGCGCCTGCAAGGTAGGAATGTCCAGCAAGGCGTCCAGGCGCAGCACACCGGGTTCACCCACCGGGGACTGCAGCGTGGCGAACTGGCTGTCCACCAGGCTGCTGGAGAAAAAATGCGCATGGGCGCGGGCGGCCACCCGTTCGGCGGCATGCGGACGGTCGATGTCCAGAAACAGGAATCGCAAGGCCGGGCAAGCCGTGCGCAGACGTTGCCGGTAGGCGTGCTTGAGTGCCGAGCAGGTGAGCACCGCACCGCGCGGATGCGCCTGCAACTGCTCGCCGAGGGTGGTCAGCCAGCCCTCGCGATCGGCGTCGGTCAGCGGCACGCCGCGGCGCATCTTGTCGCGGCTGGCGGGGCTGTGGTGGTCGTCGCCTTCGATCAGCGGCAAACCCTCGGCCTGGGCCACCGCGGCACCGAGGCTGGACTTTCCACAGCCCGCCACACCCATCACCACCACAAACAGAGGCTCAGACGAGACATTCATAGGCTTGGTAGCGCTATCCAACACATTCAAAAAAACACGCCGCAAGGGGCGTGCTCCAAAACTCTTCTAGACTGATGAAATAGCGGCGCAACAGCCACCATACCGGCCGCTTCTGCGCTTGTTTCAGCCTCAGGACAGCGCTATCCTACGTCCAGAATGCCAGACTCACCCCCGGGAAAACCCTTGAGCCGTTCCGAACCCCGCCGCCGGTCCACCGGCCGTACCACCCTGAGCGACGTCGCCCGCCTGGCCGAGGTCAGCCCCATCACCGCATCGCGCGCCCTGCGGGGCGAGCGCGGGGTCGCCGCCGAATTGGTGGAACGGGTCAAGCTGGCGGCCACGCAGTTGGGCTACGTGCCAGACCCCGCCGCGCGGGCCTTGGCATCGCAGCGCAGCGCCGTGGTGCCCGTGCTCGTACCACTGCTGTCCAACGCACTGTTCGTCGATGTGTTGGAGGCCGTGCACCGCACGCTGTTTCCGCTGGGCTATCAGGCCCTGATTGGAGTGACGCACTACGACCCGCAGGAAGAAGAACAACTGCTGCGCACGTATCTTGCCCATCGGCCCGCCGGCCTGCTGGTGACCGGCTTCGACCGCACCGAGACAGCCCGGCAGCTGATCGCAGGCAGCGGCGTGCCCTGCGTGCACCTGATGGAACTGACCACCGCGCCCGGGGTGCACAGCGTGGGCTTTTCACAGCAGCAGGCAGCGTTCACGATGACCGCACACCTGCTCGACCGGGGCTATCAGCGCATTGCCTTTGTGGCGGCGCAGCTGGACCCGCGCACCCTGCAGCGTGCTGAAGGCTACCGGCGCTGCCTGCGCGAAGCCGGCCGCTATGACGCGAGGTTGGAGCTGCTGAGCCCCGCGCCATCGTCCATCCGTCTCGGGGCCGAATTGCTGGACGAGTTGCTGCGCACCCGCCCCGAAGTGGATGCCGTTTTCTTCTGCAACGACGATCTGGCACAAGGCGGCCTGCTGGCCGCACAGCGCCTGCAGGTGGCGGTGCCCGGGCGGCTGGCCATTGCGGGCTTCAACGATCTGGCGGGGAGTGACCAGATGGTGCCGCCGTTGACCACGGTGCGCACGCCCCGTACAGCCATCGGGGAAGCCAGCGCACACATGCTGCTGGCCTTGATGCGGGGCGAGCCGGTCGCGCAGCCCAGCGTTGATCTGGGCTTTGAATTGATGGTGCGCGAAAGCAGCTGACGCGCGCCCGCTCCGCCCTGGCAGGCCAGTGGCCCAGGCTGGCTCAGTGCACCTGAGGCGTGCTGACGCGCAGCGCCTTCATCGACCGGCGCAGTGCCACGGCGTCGGGCTGTGATGTGGCAGCCGTGTCATCGATGCGGAACACCTGCACGGTTTCCGTGACCGCCTGGGCCTGAGAGGCCAGCGCCATGGCCGATGCCGCGTTTTCTTCCACCAGGGCAGCGTTCTGCTGGGTGATGGTGTCCATCTGGGCCACCGCGGCATTGACCTGCGAGATGCCGCTGAGCTGCTCGTTGGCCGCACCGTGGATCTCCGCCATCAGCGCATTCACGCGGCGCACCAGTTCCAGAGACTCGCCCATGGTTTTCTGAGCCAGCGCGGTCTTGCCCTGCCCGTCATCGACCTTGTGGGCCGAGTCTTCGATGAGTTGCCGGATTTCTTTGGCTGCTGAAAGCGTGCGGTGCGACAAGGCCCGCACCTCGGCGGCCACCACGGCAAAGCCGCGCCCTTGCTCGCCTGCACGGGCCGCTTCCACCGCAGCGTTCAGCGCCAGGATGTTGGTCTGAAAGGCGATGCTGTCGATGAGCTGGGTGATCTCGCCGATCTTGGCCGAAGCGCTCTGGATCTGCTGCATGGTATCGGCCACGCCGTTCACGGCTTTGCTGCTGCGCTCGGCCACTTCAGCGGCCTGCGAAGCCAGCTCGGTGGCCTTGCGGGCAGACTCCGCCGTCTGGCGCACCGTACCGGTAATCTCCTCCATCGAAGCCGCCGTCTGCTCCAGGTTGCTGGCCTGCGCCTCGGTGCGCGATGAGAGGTCCTGGTTGCCCTGCGCTATCTCGCGGGTGGACAACTGCATGCGCTCGCTCTCGTTGCGCGCGTCGCGCACGATGGACAGCAGGTTCACATTGAGCTGTGCCAAGGCCTTCTGCAGATAGCCCACCGCATCGTCTCGGCTGGCGCTGATCTTTTGCGTGAGGTCTCCTGCGGCCATGCGATTCGCCCAGCCCAGCATCTGCGCGATGGGCCCCAGCGTCATGCCATGCAGGTACCAGGCCATGCCCAGTGCACCGGCCACCACTGCCAGCCAGGCCAGTGCGGCGGTCAATGTCCAGGGCTGACCGCTCAGTGTGGCCGCGCCCGCGGCCAGCGCCACCAGCAGCAGCATGCCCAGCACAAGCTTGTAGGCCGGGTGCAGGCGCATCCGCTCGGCGAGCCGCCCTGCCACGGTGTCGCGCACCACCCGCCCTGCCAGCAGCCGGTGGACCATGCGCCCGGACGACTTTTCCTCCTGCATGCGGGCATAGAGTTGCTCGGCCTCCTGGATCTGCGCACGGGTGGCCTCTGTGCGCACCGACATGTAGCCCACGGGTCGCTCGCCCTGCATCAAGGGCGTGACATTCGCCATCACCCAGTAGTACGAACCATCCTTGCGGCGGTTCTTCACCGGAGCCGACCACGGAATGCCTTTGGCGATGGTCTCCCACATGTCCCGAAACGCCTCCTCTGGCATGTCGGGGTGGCGAATCAGGTTGTGGGGCTGTCCCAGCAGCTCTTCGCGCTCATAGCCGCTCACCTCGATGAACATCGGGTTGCAGTAGAGGATGCGCCCCTGCAGATCGGTGGTGGAGACCAGGGTCTCGCCCGGAGGAAACGGGTACTCGTGCGGAACGACGGGATGGTTGACGCGCATGCAGGACTCCTTGGACACAGGACCAACAGACAACGCTGCGAGGGCTGTACGCCCCACGCTTCGCAAACCCTTTCTGACCATCGACACACCCGGTGTCGGCGTGGCCGTTTGCTCATGAGCCTAGAGTGCTACCAAATGTTGCGCTTGCAAAGCGATTTGTGCGTGCGCTTGATCTGGGTCAATCGTCTGGAGTGCAGGGGCCGCTCCCCGGGGTCCGAAGGACACCTTCGGACGTGAATGGCATCTGCGGGGGTCCGACACACGGGTTGTCAGCAAGTTGGCACGGGGTTTGCAACCGTATGGGCAAGACCGAAGACGGTCCCCTGCATGGTGCAGCGCAAGGGCGCGCTGCACCGCACAAGGACAAAGGCGTCCCCACCCTGGGGCTGGCACAGCCAGCGCTCGTGGTGCGGACGCCTTTTTTGTTTTCCGATTCACCCGCGGAGGTTGCGATGAAGAAGTCCCGGCTTGTGATGGTGGGCAACGGCATGGCCGGTGTGCGCGCCCTGGAAGAGTTGCTCAAGATCGCGCCCGATCTGTACGAGATCACCGTGTTCGGTGCCGAGCCGCACCCCAACTACAACCGCATCCTGCTGTCGCCCGTGCTGGCGGGCGAGCAGACGCTGGACGAGATCGTGCTCAACGACTGGGCCTGGTACGAGGAGCACGGCATCACGCTGCATGCCGGCTACACCGTGACGGATGTGGACCGCACGCGCCGCGTGGTGCGCGGCCAGCAGGCCGATGGCACGGTGGTCGAAGCGCCGTACGACCGGCTGATCCTGGCGACGGGCTCCAACCCGTTCATGCTGCCCCTGCCAGGGCGCGACCTGGAAGGTGTGCTCGCCTACCGCGACATCGCCGACACGCAGGCCATGATCGACGCGGCCGCACGCTACCGCCATGCGGTGGTCATCGGCGGCGGACTGCTGGGCCTGGAAGCTGCCAATGGCCTCATGAAGCGCGGCATGGACGTGACCGTGGTGCACGCCAGCGAATGGCTGATGGAACGTCAGCTCGACGACGTGGCGGGCAAGCTGCTGCAGCAGTCGCTGGCCGAGCGCGGCATGCGCTTTTTGATGCAGGCGCAAACCGCATCGCTGCGCGGCGAGGGCGAGGACGGACTTGCGGGCCGCGTGCGTGCCGTGTGCTTCAAGGACGGCAGCGAAGTCCCGGCCGACCTTGTCGTGATGGCGGTGGGCATTCGCCCCAACACCGCTCTGGCCGAGAAGATGCGCCTGCACGTGAACCGCGGCATCGTGGTGAGCGACACGCTGCAGACCATCACCGACGCGCGCATTTATGCCGTGGGCGAATGCGCAGCGCACCGCGGCGTGGCCTACGGGCTGGTGGCGCCGCTGTTCGAGCAGGCCAAGGTGCTGGCCACGCACCTGGCCGAATTCGGCATCGGCCGCTATCAGGGCTCGCAAACCTCGACCAAGCTCAAGGTCACGGGCATTGACCTGTTCTCGGCCGGCAACTTCCAGGGCGGCGCAGGCACCGAAGAAATCGTGATGAGCGACCCCTTCGGCGGCGTGTACAAAAAGCTCGTGATCCAGGACGACAAGCTCGTGGGCGCGTGCCTGTACGGCGATACGGTGGATGGCAGCTGGTACTTCAAGCTGCTGCGCGAGGGCCGCAGCGTGAAGGACATCCGCGACAAGCTGATGTTTGGCGAATCGAACATCGGCGACGTGGGCCACCAGGGCCAGAGCAAGGCCTCGGCCATGCAGGATTCCGACGAAGTCTGCGGCTGCAACGGCGTGACCAAGGGCGCGATCTGCAAGGCCATCAAGGACAAGGGCCTGTTCACGCTCGATGAAGTGCGCAAGCACACCAAGGCCAGCGCAAGCTGCGGCTCGTGCACGGGTCTGGTCGAGCAGATCCTGATGTTCACGGCCGGTGGCGACTACAGCGCCACGCCCAAGACCAAGGCGCTGTGCGGCTGCACCGACCACGGCCACGCCGCCGTGCGCGAGGCCATCCGCACGCCCCTGCCCGATGGGCGCAAGCTGCTGACGATTGGCGAAGTATTCCGCCACCTGCAATGGCGCACGCCCAACGGCTGCGCCACCTGCCGCCCGGCCGTCAACTACTACCTGATCAGCACCTGGCCCAAGGAGGCGAGAGACGACCCGCAAAGCCGCTTCATCAACGAACGCGCGCACGCCAACATCCAGAAAGACGGCACCTACAGCGTGATCCCGCGCATGTGGGGCGGCGAAACCACGGCGGCCGAGCTGCGCCGCATTGCCGACGCGGTGGACAAGTACCAGATTCCCACCGTCAAGGTCACGGGCGGCCAGCGCATCGACCTGCTGGGCGTGAAGAAGGAAGACCTGCCCGCCGTGTGGCGCGACATCGGCATGCCCAGCGGCCATGCCTATGCCAAGGCGCTGCGCACCGTGAAGACCTGCGTGGGCAGCGAATGGTGCCGCATGGGCACGCAAGACAGCACCCAGATGGGGAAGGACCTGGAGCGCGCCATGTGGCGCATGTACGCGCCGCACAAGGTCAAGTTCGCCGTCAGCGGCTGCCCGCGCAACTGTGCCGAGGCGGGCATCAAGGACGTGGGCATCATCGGCGTGGACTCGGGCTGGGAGATGTACATCGCGGGCAACGGCGGCATCAAGACCGAGGTCGCGCAGTTCCTCGTCAAGCTCAAGACCGCCGATGAGGTGATGGAGTACACCGGCGCGTTCATGCAGCTGTACCGCGAAGAGGGCTGGTACCTCGAACGCACCGTGCACTACGTGGGCCGCGTAGGCATGGACTACGTCAAGCGCCGCATCCTCGACGACGCCGCGGGACGCAAGGCGCTGTGGGAGCGTCTGCAGTTCGCGCTCGACGGCGAACCCGACCCATGGTTCGAGTTCGACAAGGCAGCCGTGGACACGCGCCAGTTCAGTCCCCTGCCCGCCTGAGCCATCCCCACTGCACAAGGAGCCGCACCATGCACCGCCGCACCCTGCTGCACGGCCTGGCCGCCACCCTGGTGGCCAGCACCGGCACCACCCATGCCCAGGTCCGTGACTTCAACGACGCCGTGAACAAGGCCGGCCGCCAGCGCATGCTCAGCCAGCGCATGGGCAAGGCCTGGCTGGCGCTCGTGCACAAGCCGGGCAACGACAGCGCCCGCGCCGTGCTCGACCAATCGATGGCCCTGTTCGACCGCCAGCTGGTCGAACTCAAGGCCTTTGCGCCCAACGCGCAGATCCAGGGCACCTACGCCCAGCTCGAAGCCGCCTGGAGCGCCCACAAGCTGGCCCTGGTGGGCAGCGTGCCCGCCAAGAGCGGTGCCGAAACCCTGCTGGCCGCCGACGCCCGCGTGCTCGCCTTGGCACACCAGGGCACGGTGCAGTACGAAGCCGCCGCGGGCAAGCCCGTGGCCATACTGGTCAACGTGGCCGGCCGCCAGCGCATGCTGAGCCAGCGCATGGCCAAGTTCTACCTGGCCGCGCTGCTGCCGGTGCAAGAGCAGGTGGCCACCGCCGAAATTGCCAAGGCCCGCACCGAATTCCTGGCCGCGCTCGAGCAACTGCGCACCGCGCCCCAAGCCACCGACCGCATCCGCGAGGAACTGCAACTGGCCCAGGGCCAGTGGGTGTTCTTCGACGCGGCGCTGCAGCGCCTGCAACCCGGCGCGCAGGCCGCGCGGCAGATTGCCGAGGTCTTTACCGCCAGCGAAAACCTGTTGACCAGCCTGGACCGCGTGACCGGCCTGTACGCCGCCCAAACCGCCTGACCCCGAGGGAGCCCACCATGACCGACTGGAAACCGATTTGCCGCATCGACGACATCCCCGTGCTGGGCGCGCGCTGCGTGAGCCGCCCGCAGGGGCTGGATGTGGCCATCTTCCGCAACGAACAAAACCAGGTGTTTGCACTGCTCGACCGCTGCCCGCACAAGGGCGGCCCGCTGTCGCAGGGCATCGTGTTCGGCACGCAGGTGGCCTGCCCGCTCCACAACTGGACCATCGGCCTGTGCGACGGCCAGGCCAGTGCGCCCGACGAGGGCTGCACACCGCGCTTTACCGTGCGGGTGGAGGGCGGCCTCGTGCACCTGAACACGCAGGAGCTGGCCACCGTGGCCACCGACCTCACACGCCCCGTGGCCGGCCCGGCGCGGCGCAGCGCCTGTGCGCAGGCTGCAGACGCGCCTGCGCCATGAGCTTGCTTGTGGCAGCATTTGCTATTGATTTAATAGCTGCTCGTGCTTGATAAATCAGCACGAGCAGCCGATTTGGCTTGAAACCCTGACGCCCATGGCCACCACCCGATCCACCTGCCCATACTGCGGCGTCGGCTGCGGCGTTCTGATCGACACCGACGGCGCGCACATCACCGGCGTGCGCGGCGACCCCGAGCACCCCGCCAACCACGGCCGCCTCTGCACCAAGGGCTCGACCCTGCACCTCACGGCCACCCCGGCGGTGCTGCAGCAGGCCCGCCTGCTGCAGCCGCGCTGGCGCGCAGGCCGCCAGGGCCCGGGCACGCCGCTCGCGTGGGACGCCGCACTCGACCAGGCCGCCACGCGCCTGGCCGACATTGCCCAGGCCCACGGCCCCGATGCGCTGGGCTTTTACGTCAGCGGCCAGTTGCTCACCGAGGACTACTACGTCTTCAACAAGCTGGCCAAGGGCCTACTGGGCACCAACAACATCGACACCAACTCGCGCCTGTGCATGAGCAGCGCCGTGGCCGGCTACAAGGCCACGCTGGGTGCCGACGCCCCCCCGGCCTGCTACGAAGATGTGGACCATGCCGACTGCCTGTTCATCGCCGGCAGCAACACCGCCTGGGCCCACCCGGTGCTGTACCGCCGCATCGAACAGGCGCGCGCCGCCCGCCCCGGCCAGCGCATGGTGGTGGTGGACCCGCGCCGCACCGACACCGCCGAGCAGGCCGACCTGCACCTGGCCATCCAGCCCGGCACCGACGTGATGCTGTTCAACGGCATGCTGCACCTGATGCTCTGGGAAGGCTGGACCGACAACGCCTACATCGCCGCCCACACCACGGGCTTCGATGCGCTCAAGGCCCGGGTGCGCGACTGCACCCCGGCCGAGGTGGCCCGCGTGTGCGGCATTGCCGAGGCCGACCTGCTCACCGCCACGCGCTGGTTTGCGGGGCGCGACGCCGACGGCCAGCCCACGGGCGGCCGCACGCTGAGCCTGTACTGCCAGGGCCTGAACCAAAGCAGCAGCGGCACCGACAAGAACGCCGCGCTCATCAACCTGCACCTGGCCACGGGCCAGATCGGGCGGCCTGGGGCGGGGCCGTTTTCGCTGACCGGCCAGCCCAACGCCATGGGCGGGCGCGAGGTGGGCGGCCTCGCCAACCTGCTCTCGGCCCACCGCGACCTGGCCAACCCCGACCACCGCGCCGAGGTGGCCGCGTTCTGGGGCGTGCCCAGCGTGCCCGCCACGCCGGGCAAGACGGCCGTAGAGCTGTTCGAAGCAGCCGCCGACGGCGCGGTGCGCGCCCTGTGGATCGCCTGCACCAACCCCGCGCAAAGCATGCCCGACCAGGCCACCGTGCGCCGCGCGCTCGAACGCGCTGAATTCGTGGTGGTGCAAGAGGCCTTTGGCACCACGGCCACCGCCCGCTATGCCGACCTGCTGCTGCCCGCCACCACCTGGGCCGAAAAAACGGGCACCGTCACCAACAGCGAACGGCGCATCTCGCGCGTGCGCCCCGCCCTGCCCGCGCCCGGCGAGGCGCGGCACGACTGGGTGATCGCCACGCAACTGGCCCAGCGGCTCGAAGCGCGGCTGCGCCCCGGCCTGCCCACGCTCTTCCCCTACGACACGGCCAACGCCGACGCCGGGGCCGAGGCCATCTGGAACGAACACCGCGAAACCACGCGCGGGCGCGACCTCGACATCACGGGCCTGAGCTGGGCCACGCTCGATCGCCACGGCCCGCAGCAATGGCCCTGCCCCGAACCCACCAGCCCCGCGCCCGCGGGGCAGCCCGTGGTGGGTGCCGCCCGCCTGTACACCGACGGCGTGTTCCCCACGTCCGACGGCCGCGCCCGCTTTGCCGCCGTGGCCTGGCGCCCCGTGGCCGAGCCGCGCAGCGCACGCTACCCCTTCAGCCTGACCACGGGCCGCCTGCGCGACCAGTGGCACGGCATGAGCCGCACCGGCACCCTGGGCCGCCTGTTCGCCCATGTACCCGAGCCCTGCGTGCAAGTGCACCCGCAAGACCTGGAACGCCGCCGCCTGCACGACGGCCAGCTCGTGCAGGTGCGCAGCGCGCGCGGCAGCGTGGTGCTGCCGGTGCAGGCCAGCACCAGCGTGGCACCCACGCAGGCCTTCATCGCCATGCACTGGGGCAGCGAATACCTGGGCGGCCGCAGCGCCGACGGCCAGCCGCTGGCGGGTGTGAACGCGCTCACGCCACCGGCCTTCTGCCCGGGCTCCAAGCAGCCCGAACTGAAGCACACGGCCGTGCGCATCGACCCGGTGGACCTGCCCTGGGGCCTGTGGGCCATGGCCTGGCTGCCCGAGGCTGAGGTGCTGCGTGTGCGCGAAGCGCTGGCCGCGCACCTGGCCGACTGGGCCTATGCCGTGTGCGTGCCCTTTGCCAGCGACACCCCGCTGGCCGAGGCCGGCCAGGCGCGCCACGGCGTGCTGCTGCGCGCGGCCGACGCCAGCGCGCCGCCAGCTGCGCAGCTCGCCGCCATCGAAGGCCTGCTGGGCCTGCGCCATGCCCAGGCGCTGCGCTACACCGACCCGGCCGCCGGCCACCACCGCGCGCTGCGCCTGCAGGCCGCGCCGGGGGCGCTGCCCACGGCCGATGCGGCGCTCGACGCCTTTGTGCTCGCAGGCGATACGCAGGCAGGCCCCTGGCTGCGCGGCCTGCTGCTGTCGCAGGCACCGGCCGCGCCCTTCGGGCGCCACCTGCTGCAAGCCCGCAGCGCTCCGCCCGAAGGCGCCGCACCGCCGCCCCGGGCGGCCGCGGTGTGCAGTTGCCTCAACGTGGGGGCCGACGCCATCACGGCTTGCCTCGCGCGCAGCCCGGGCAACGATGCCGAGCGCCTGGCGCAGCTGCAGCAACAGCTGCGCTGCGGCACGCAATGCGGCTCGTGCGTGCCCGAACTCAAGCGCCTGGTGCGCAGCACGGCCCCAGCAGGTGCGGTGTCGGCGGCGCTCAGCTTATAACCAAAAGTTCTCACGATTGCTTCACAATCAAACCGCAATCACGGACTCCAGCGCACTCACAGCATGGGCATTAGCCAGTACATCAAGGAAATCGGCCGCGGCGCCCGCGGGGCCAAGCCCTTGTCGCGCGCGCAGGCGGCCGACCTGTTCGGCCAGGTGCTCGACGGGCAGGTGACCGACCTTGAAATCGGCGCCTTCTGCTTGGCCATGCGCATCAAGGGCGAAACGCCCGACGAGATGTGCGGCTTTCTCGACGCGCTGCACGCCCGCAGCGCCCGCCTGCCCGCCAGCACCCGGCCTGTGGTCGTACTGCCCAGCTACAACGGCGCGCGCAAGCTGCCCGTGCTCACGCCACTGCTCGCCCTGCTGGTGGCGCGCGCGGGTCTGCCCGTGCTGCTGCACGGCATGCGCACCGAAGCCCGCCGCGTGCTGGCCAGCGACGTGCTTCAGGCGCTGGGCGTGCCCGCCTGGCCCGAGGGCGCACCGCTGCGTGCCCTGCAGCCGGGCGAAGTGGCCCATGTGCACACCGCGCAGCTGGCACCGGGGCTGGCCCGCCTGCTGGCCGTGCGCGAGGTGGTGGGTCTGCGCAACCCGGGGCACAGCGTGGTCAAGCTGCTAGCGCCCTGTGCGGGGCCGTCGCTGCTGGTCACGAGCTACACCCACCCCGAATACTTCGACATGCTGTGCCGCACCTGCGCGCAGTGGGGCCTGAATGCGCTGCTCTCGCGCGGGCTTGAAGGTGAAGTGGCCGCAGACCCGCGTCGCACGCCGCGCTACGACGCCTTTGTGGGAGGTGTGGCCGACACCTGGCAAGACCAGCAGCCCGGCACCGCGAGCGAAGTGCCGGGCCTGCCCAGCGCCATCGACGTGGACAGCACCGCCGCCTACACCCGCGCCGTGCTCGACGGCACCCTGCCTGTGCCCGAGGCCATTGCCCGCCAAGTGGCCTACATCGTGCGACTGGCCGGGCAGATCCCTGCCACCCGGACCGTCGCCTCCGCTGCCTGACGGCCTGAAAGACCCGCCATGACCAAGACTCCCTCCTCCCTGGCCGCAACGCACGCACCGGGCCGGTGCACCCTGGTGGGCGCAGGCCCGGGCGACCCGGAACTGCTCACGCTCAAGGCGCTCAAGGCCATCCAGGCGGCCACCGTGCTGCTGGTGGACGACCTGGTGAGCGACGCCATCGTGGCCTATGCCGCGCCCACAGCGCGCATCGTGTACGTGGGCAAGCGCGGCGGCTGTAAAAGCACGCCGCAGGCCTTCATCGAAAAGCTCATGCTCAGCGCCGTGCAGGCGGGCGAGCAGGTGGTACGCCTCAAGGGCGGCGACCCGTTCATCTTCGGGCGTGGTGGCGAAGAAGTGGAGCACCTGCGCGCGGCCGGCGTGCACGTCGAGGTGGTCAACGGCATCACCGCGGGCCTCGCGGGCATGACGTCGCTGGGCGCGCCACTCACGCACCGCGACCATGCGCATGGCGTGGTATTCATCACCGGCCATGCCAAGCCGGGCGACGCAGGCACCGACTGGCGGCAACTGGCCGCCACCGCGCGCGACGCCAAGCTCACGCTCGTGATCTACATGGGCGTGAGCGGTGCCGCCCACATCCAGCACGAGCTGCTGGCCGGTGGCCTGCCCCCGGCCACGCCCGTGGCCGTGGTGCAGAACGCCACGCTGCCCACACAGCGCCATGCCGTGTGCACGCTGGGTACCCTGCTGCCCACGCTGGCGGCCGCGCAACTGGGCAGCCCCTCGGTGATCGTGGTGGGCGATGTGGTGCGCGGCGTGTCCGCCGTGGCACTGCCCGACACTGCTGTGGCTGAGCGCCGCCACGGCTGATGCCCCCGTGCCGCGCGCTGGCGCGGTGCTTGCTTGACGGTGTCCATCACCGGTTCAACGCAGGGGGATCCATGACCACACCATCGTCCTCGGCCCACCACGGTGCCGCCCACCGCGCCACTGCGCCTGCGCGCGACGGCGACATGTCCCTGGTCAACATCGCCGCACGCCAGCGCATGCTGAGCCAGCGGCTGGTGCTGCAGACCGTGCTGGCTGCGGGAGGCAGCACCAAGCACCTGGAGGCCGCGCGCAGCGCCCTGCAACTGTTTCGCGACAGCCAGCAGCGCCTGCAGTCCACACCCGAACACCTTGACAGCGCGGCCGCGCAGACGATTCGCGCCGTCTACACCGGCCCGCAGGGCGTGGGGCCGATGATCGACGCCTTTGTGCAGCAGGCAGACCGCACGCTGGAGCTGGCCGAACGCCGCAGCCCGCGCACCGAAGAGGCGCTGTCCACGTTGGTCGACAGCACCGACCCGGTGCTGGAAGCGCTGAACAAGGCCACCTCGGCCTTCGACCAGATCACGCGCGCACGGTCCGATTCGATGATGCGCGAGCTCAGCGCCATCGTGGCCTCGATCCAGACCGTGGCACGCGAGGCCAAGGTGGTGAGCTTCAACGCACAGGTCATGGCCGCGCGCGCCGGCCAGCACGGGCGCGAGTTTGCCGTGGTGGCTAACGTGCTGTCGGGCATCACCCACGAGATCGACGGCCTGTCGCTGCAGGCCGTGTCGCTGGCCGGGCGCAGCCGCGCTGCGGCCTGAAGGGCGCGCTGCAACTGCAGGCCGCGTGACAGTGGCACTGGGCCGTCAGGCCACGTGCAAGCGCACCGGCCCCTCGGCCATGTGCAGCCGGCCAATGGCCGCGGCCTCGCCGAAGCCCGCCGCGGCAAAGGCCTGCAGCACGGCGGGCACGGCCGCAGGGCTGCACGACACCAGCAGGCCACCACTGGTCTGCGGGTCGGTCAACAGGGCCTGGTCGGCCGCGCTGCGCGGGGCCGCCAGCGCCACCTCGGCCCCGTAGGCCGCCCAGTTGCGCGCCGACGCCCCGGTGGCCACGCCCTGGTCGGCCCAGTGGCGGGCCACGGGCAGCACGGGCACGGCGGGCCAATCGAGCGTGGCCGCCAGCTGCGAGCCGCGGCAGATTTCGAGCAAATGCCCGGCCAGGCCGAAGCCGGTCACGTCGGTCATGGCGTGCACGCCGTCGATGCGCGCCAGGTCACCGCCCACGCGGTTGAGCTGCGTGGTCACCGCCACCATCTGCGCATAGCCTGCGGCGTCGAGCTGCCCCTTCTTGAGCGCGGCCGACAGAATGCCCACGCCCAGCGGTTTGCCCAGCACCAGACAGTCGCCCGCCTGGCCGTCGGCATTGCGGCGCACATGGCGCGGGTCCACCAAGCCGATGCCCACCAGGCCATAGATGGGTTCAAGCACGTCGATGGAATGCCCACCTGCAATCGGAATACCCGCGTCGCGGCACACCGCTGCGCCGCCCTCCAGCACGCGGCCAATCACCTCGGGCGGCAGCTTGGCAATGGGCATGCCCACCAGCGCCAGCGCCAGAATGGGTGTGCCGCCCATGGCGTAGATGTCGGACAGCGCATTCGTGGCCGCGATGCGGCCGAAATCGTACGCGTCGTCCACGATGGGCGTGAAGAAGTCGGTGGTGGCCACGAGCGCCTGCGTGGCGTTGAGCTGGTACACCGCTGCGTCGTCGCTGGTTTCAGTGCCCACCAGCAGCTGCGGCGGCACCACGCCTTGCGGGGCGCGTGACAGAATCTCGGCCAGCAGGCCAGGCGCGATCTTGCAGCCGCAGCCGCCGCCGTGGGAGAACTGGGTGAGACGAATCGAAGGATCAGCAGCAGGCGTCATGGTGGGGCGGATTGTGCCAGCGGGGCCTGCGCCGCGCAGGGGTGCCGCATGAGCCACCGTGGCCCCGTGCGCGTGCAAGACCGCCACGGCTTTCACACGCTGATCGACGCGCGTTCGCCGGCCGAATTTGCGCTCGACCACCTGCCCGGCGCGATCAACTGCCCGGTGCTCGACGACGAAGAACGCCGCATCGTGGGCACGCTCTACAAGCAGCAGGGCGCTTTCGAGGCCCGGCGCGTGGGCGGCGCCATGGTGGCAGCCAACCTGGCGCGCCACCTGCGCGAGCGCTTTGCCGATGCGCCTGCGCACTGGAAGCCGCTGGTGTACTGCTGGCGCGGCGGCATGCGCAGCGGATCGATGGTGACCTGGATGCGCCTCGTGGGCTGGGACGCGCAGCAACTGGCCGGTGGCTACAAAGCTTGGCGCCGCCATGCCATGGAGGTGATCGAGCGCATGGGCCCGATGCTGGACTTGCGGGTGGTCTGCGGCCCCACGGGCAGCGCCAAGACACGCGTGCTGCAGGCCCTGGCCGCGCAGGGCGAGCAGGTCATCGACCTGGAAGGTGCGGCGCGCCACCGGGGGTCGCTGCTGGGCGATCTGCCGGGTGTGCCGCAGCCGTCGCAGACGGCCTTTGAAACCCTGCTGGCCGACCAGATCGAGAGTCTGGACACCACGCGACCGGTGTTCATCGAGGCCGAGAGCGCGATGATCGGCCGACTGCGCGTACCTGCAGCCTTGCTCGCCCGGCTGCGCGCCAGCCCCTGCATCGAGATCGTGGCACCGCAAGCCGAGCGGCTGGCATTTCTGCTGCGCGACTACGCGCACCTCGGGTACGACCCGCAAGGCCTGGCAAGGCGCCTGGAGGCGCTGCGCGAACTGCACGGCCGCGCGGTCGTAGCACGCTGGCAGGCCTGGGCGCTGGCGGGCGCGCTGCCCGCCTTGTTTGGCGAGTTGATGGCCTTGCACTACGACCCGCTGTACGAGCGGGGGCACCGAAGCCATCTGCATGCCTGGGGCCAGCGCCGCCAGGTGACGGCAGCGCTGCTCGACGATGCCAGCCTGCCCGGCCTGGCCACAGCCGTATGCGAATCCGCCCGAGCCCTCTGAGCCCCTTGTGCGCCCCAGCGCTGCAGGCCACCAGCCCGCGACGCGTTTGCGCTCGTGCGGGCCGCTGCTGGGCACGGCCTCGGGCCCGACAGACAGCATCCGCCCGGCCCTGTACGCTGCTGCCATGGACGCACCGCGACCATGGCGTGCGGCCCGTTCTGAAGAGCAGACGATGACGAGGGACGCTCTGCATCACCCTGGCGAGGATGTGCGGGTGCGGTTCGGGATGGTCCGCAAAGCGCGTTTGGCAGCCCCTAGCCGCGCGATGGACAAGAAAAACAACGCAGCGGACCGCCCGAGGCCGCGCCCGCGCAGACCGCAGGGCTTTATGCAGAGCTTCCCCAGTTCTGTTGGGCGTCACTGGACTGCCACGGCATGGCCGCAGCCCCTTCGCTGGGCCCTCGTCCTGGCCTGGGTCTGCTTGGCCCTGCTCGCGGCCGGATGCAGCAGCCTGCCTGCGCAGGTGCAGCGCCCCGTGAGCACCGCGCAGGTGCCCGCGCCCGATGCGCCGCTGGTGCGCTGGGTGGCCGAGCAGCGCAGCGCCACCACCACGCGGCACGCGTCGGGCTTTGCGCTGATCAGCGGGCCTGCTGTTGCGTATGGCAGCCGTTTGGCCATGGTCGAGTCCGCGCGCCACACGCTGGACCTGCAGTATTACGCGATCCACGCGGACGAAAGCACCGAGCGCCTGCTGACCGGCATCGTGGCCGCTGCACGGCGCGGCGTGCGCGTGCGCCTGTTGCTCGACGACTTCCACAGCGCCGGGCAGAACGCGCAGGTCATGCGCCTGGCCTTCGAGCCGGGCATTGAGATGCGCATGTTCAACCCGGTGGCGGGCATCCGCAGCTCCAAGATGGGCCGCATGCTAAGCACCCTGGCCGATTTCTCGCGCGCGCAGCAGCGCATGCACAACAAGCTGTTCATTGCCGACAACGTGGCGGCCGTCACGGGCGGCCGCAACCTGGGCGACGCCTACTTCGGGCACGACGAGGCGGGCAACTTTGTCGATGTGGACGTGCTGGCCATCGGCGCGGTGGTGCGGCAGCTCTCGGCCACCTTCGACTGGTACTGGAACGACGAGCGCTCTTACCCAGTGCAGGCCTTGATCCGGCCCGAGGACCTGGACCTGTGGCGGCATGGCCCGCAGGGCGCGCAGCGCTCTGCAGCCGCCCACGCCGCGGTGAGTGCCGACACGCGCCCCGCACAGCCGACCGCCGGCGTGACGTCCCCGGCAGACGACAACGCGGCAGCAGCGGAGCGGCGCGCACGCGTCTGGGACCAGCAGCCGCTGGACCTGCGCAGCCTGCGCTATGTCTGGGCGCCCGCAGCGGTGCTGGTGGACCAGCCCGCGAAGATTCCAGCCGACCCTGCTGCGCCCGGTACGGCGTCACCAGGCGCGCAGGGCCACGGTGCTGCCGCACCGACGTCGGCCGCTGCGCTGGCGGCATCGGCAGCCCTGGAGACCATGCCCGGGCCCCCGGCCACCCGCCCTGCGGCCGCTGCCGGACTGCCTGCGGTGTACGACCCAGCCGTTCCCCCCGCGGAAGACCCGTCGGCCGAGACGGTGGTGGATGGACTGCTGGCCCTGATGCGCCAGGCCCAGCGCGACCTGACCGTCGTGTCGCCCTACTTCGTGCCCGGGCGCGACATTCTGGACGCCTTCGCCCAGGCCCGCGCCCGCGGCGTGCGTGTGCGCGTGCTCACCAACTCGCTGGCCTCCAACGACGCGCCCATCGCCCATGCAGGCTACGCGCGCTATCGGCCAGCCCTGCTGGACCTGGGGGTGGAGCTGTACGAACTGCGCAGCGAGCAACGCGGACTGCGCAGTGCGCTGGGCGCTGGCAGTGGCGGCACGGCGGGTGCCTCGCGGGCCATGCTGCATTCCAAGCTGCTGGTAGTGGACGAGCGGCTGGTGGCCATCGGTTCCATGAACCTGGACATGCGCTCACACAGGCAGAACACCGAAATCGCGCTGCTGATCCGCAGCGGCACATTGGGGCGCGGGGCTACCGCACAGATCGCCAAGGCCATGGAAGATGCAGCCTGGAAGGTCAAGCGCAGCGAGCGCGGCCGCCTGGTGTGGCGCGCACCCGAGGGCAGCGACTTGGAAGACAGCACCACCGAGCCCGACGCCAGCCTGCCGCTGCGCCTGCTGCTGCGTGTGCTGGGCCCGCTCGCGCCCGAGCACCTGCTGTAGCCGG
This sequence comes from Acidovorax lacteus, assembly GCF_039540375.1. Classification (NCBI taxonomy): domain Bacteria; kingdom Pseudomonadati; phylum Pseudomonadota; class Betaproteobacteria; order Burkholderiales; family Comamonadaceae; genus Acidovorax; species Acidovorax lacteus. The sequence goes on along the minus strand of NZ_BAABEX010000029.1, from coordinate 249,250 downwards.
GCGTGCCAGGGAAGCCCTGCAGAACGCCCTGCGGTCTGCAGAGCTTCCCTAGCCGGCAGGCGTGGCCACCAGCGACGGCGCGCTGAAGTCCACGCCGGGCAAGGTGCCCAGCCAGGCCGTGATGGCGCGCTGGTCGGTCATGGTGCGCACGGTGTCAAAGGCGTGCTGCGCCTCGGGGTAGCGGCGGCGCAGCAGGTTCAGCCACTGCTTGAGCCGGCCCGCCCGCTGGTTGGGCGTAAGGCCTTCGCACACCCGCTGCCAGAACACACCCAGCTGCGGCAGCAGCATGGGCCAGGTCACGTCGTCGGTGCCGGGCTGGCCCGCGTCGGCGGCGCGGATTGCGCGCGCCAGCCCCGGGTCGGCCACGATGCCACGGCCCAGCATCAGCGCGGCAGTGCCCGCCTGGGCGCGGCAGCGCTGGGCATCCTGCACCGTCCAGATCTCACCGTTGGCCACCACCGGCAGTCGCACCGACGCGCGGATGGCGGGAATCTCCTCCCAGTACGCCGGGGGGCGATAGCCGTCTTCCTTGGTGCGCGCATGCACCACCAGTTCGCAGGCGCCACCGGCCTCCATGGCCTGGGCGCAGGCCACAGCCAGCGATCGGTCGCGGTAGCCCAGGCGCATCTTGGCCGACACCGGCAGCGCGGCTGGCACCGCGCGGCGCACAGCGGCCACGATATGGGCGATGCGCTCGGGCTCCTGCAGCAGGGCCGCGCCGCCCCCGTGCCGGTTGACCACCTTGGCCGGGCAGCCAAAGTTCAGGTCGATGCCCTCGGCCCCGAGTTCGGCCAGGCGGGCCGCGTTCTCGGCCAGGCAGGCCGGGTCGGAGCCCAGCAGTTGCGCACGCACCGGCACGCCCGCCGCCGTGCGGCTGCCGTGGGCCAGCTCGGGCATGTAGCGCAGGAACACCCGGTCGGGCAGCAGCGTGCCGGTCACGCGGATGAACTCCGACACGCAGCGGTCGGCCCCCCCCACGCGGGTGAGCACATCGCGCAGCACGAAGTCGAGCAGCCCCTCCATGGGTGCGAGCAGCAGCGGGGGCCGCGACGCTGTGGCCGGGGCCGGGGCCGGGGCCGGGGCCGGGGCCGCAGCAGGTTGCAACGCCTGGGGAGTCTCCATCATCTTTCAAGCCAAATTGGCCGATCGTGCTTAGAAATCAAGCACGAACAGCTATCAAATCAATAGCAAAACAACGTTCCACCGCCGTGCGGGGCTGGGCAATGTACAGACGCACAGCGCCGGGTCATCAAGCCGTCACGCAGGGCTGCTGCAATGGTGGGCATTGTCGCTGCTGCATGGCGACGGACCTTTGCTGCCGACCTTGCCCCTGCCCTGACCGGCCATGGACATCCTGCTCTACAAGACCGAGAAAGCCCGCTGGGAGTTGTCACCCGGCGTGCGCACCCTGAGCCTGCGCGAGCGCTCGCTGCTGCTGCTGGCCGAAGGCACGCCTCTCGCCCAGCTCAATGCGCTGTACCACGGCGCAGGCGCGCAGATGGTCGAGCAGCTGCGCCAACAGGGCTATCTGGGCACCGAGCCGCCGCGACCACTGGCCAGCGACAGCATGCCGCCCTCGCTGGAGCCACTGCCCGAGGCCGTGACGGCCCCGATCGCACAGCATGCCCCCACCGCCCCCGCACCGCCCGCCGCCAGCGCCGCGGGCCGTTCGCTGGCCGGGGCACGCATGCACCTGTTCGACCTGTGCGAGCGATTGTTCGCCCGCCGGGACCCTGCCCTGGCCGCCCACTACCGCGACGCATTGCGCGCCGCACGGGACGAGGCGGGCATGCTGGCCGTGGGTTGCGCATTGTTGCGCGACGTGGCCACCCACGCAGGGCCGGAACGGGCGCTGTCACTCGGTGCACAACTGGCCGCGCTGTGGCCGCACGGCGGATGGACCGCCACTTGGCGGCAGGAACCGGCCGGAGCCGAGCCTGCGCTGGAGCCCGCCTGACCCGCGCGCCGCCGCCGGGAACAATCAGGCCGCGCCCAGGCGCCAGAGCGACGTGCGCTCGGCCGCACGGGCGGCGTGCAGCGGGTCGCTGGCGTCCTGCGCCTTGGGGTGGCGCGGCCGCGTGTCGATGCGGCCCAGCACCCGCAGGCCAGCTGCTTGCACCCAGGCCAGCAGCTCGGCCCGCGTGCGCAGGCCCAGGTGCTCGGCCAGGTCCGAGAGGATGAGCCAGCCCTCGCCACCAGGCGCGAGGTGCGCGCGCAGCCCGGCCAGAAAGCCGCGCAGCATGCGGCTGCCTTCGTCGTATACCGCGCGCTCCACCGGAGCACTGGGCTTTGCAGGCAGCCAGGGCGGGTTGCACACGACCAGGCCTGCCTGCACACCCGGCGGGTACAGGTCGGCCTGCAGCAGCTGCACCCGTGCCGACAGCCCGAGCTGTGCCAGGTTCTCGGCCGCGCAGGCCAGGGCGCGCGGGTCCAGGTCGGTGGCCAGCACGCGGCCCGCGCCGCGCTGCGCCAGCACCGCACTGAGCACGCCCGTGCCCACACCCAGATCGACTGCCACCGGGTGGGTTGCCAGCGCCGCAGGCAGCGGCGCCTGGGCCACCAGGTCGATGTACTCGCCGCGCACCGGCGAGAACACGCCGTAGTGCGGGTGAATGCGCGCCTCAGGCCCGAGGGCAGGCACCGGCACGCCCTTGCGTCGCCATTCAAAAGCGCCGTTGAGCCCGAGCAGCTCGCGCAGGCTCACCACGCTGGGCTGGCCACCAGGAGGGCCCCAGGCCTGCGCGCAGGCCGCACGCCAGTCGGGCGCACGGCGCAGCGCAATGGCGTAGTCGCCCTCCAGCGGCACCAGCACGGCGGCCAGCACGCGCGCGCGCCGGCCCTGCTCCTGCCGGTGGCGGTAGAAGGCCTGTGCCGCATCGGCCGGACTGCCCGCAGCCGCCGCCGCGCGGCCCCGGGCCGCCGGGCGCCGCTCCAGCCGCCGGGCCAGCGCGCTCAAAAGCTGCCGGGCGTTGTGAAAATCGCCCTGCCACAGCAGGGCTGCGCCCTCGCAAATGGCGCGGTAGGCGGCGTCGGCGCGCACGGTGTCGTCCACCGGCAGCACGCGCGCGGGCGGCGGCACACCGGCCTCACTGCGCCACAGCGCCGTGTGCTCGGTCTCGCCCACGGCCCAGCGCAGCACCAGGGGGCTGTCGGGCAGGGTGTGGGCCGGGACGGCGGTCATGTGGCGCTGTAGGAACGGCGAACCGAGGATGCAGGACGGTCAGTTCAGCGGACGCTTCAGGCGCACCTCTTCAATCTTCACGCCGCCGATCACGGCCGTCTTGGCCGTGGACAGCTCGCGCTTGAAGCCCGCCATTTCGTGAAAACGCAGGGCGCGCTCGTTGCGCAACGGCACCCAGGCCGTCACGTTGGTGCAGCCTTCTTCCGACAGACCGTCGCGGGCTGCGTCCCACAGGGCCACGCCAACACCTTGACTCCAGTGCGTAGGGGCTGCATAGATGGCCCAGATTTCGCCCGTGGTGGGGCGGGATTTCTCATCGCGCGAGCGGTCGTAACCGACAAAACCGACGATCTTGTCGCCCTCAATGGCCACCTGGACCTGGGGCTCGCAATACTCAATGGCCTCGCGCCAGTACGCCTGGCGCTTTTCGACCGAGGTCATGGCCTTCAGTTGCTCGTCGGGCACCAGACCTTTGTAGGCGGCCTGGGCAGCCGCGGCATGGATCTGGGCGATGGCCTTGGCATCGCGAAGCGTGGCGGGACGAACCTGGATACTGGACATGGAAAAACCGAACGAAACAAAAAGTGAAACAACAAAAAGGAGCGGCATTGTCGCCGAACACGGTTTTTCACTTCCAGCACGCCGGTGCCACCCCCGGAATACCAAGGGATGCGCAATGTGCGGGGCTGCGCGCCGCTCAGGCCATGGCGCGCTGCACCGCCACTTGGGCGGCCTGCTCGGCGGCCAGTTTGGCCTGCAGCAGCGCGCGCTTGTTGCGCGGGCGCGGCGCGCGCACGGCCGGCGGCACGCCGTTGATGGCCGACAGCGGCAGCACCAGGGTCAGGGTGGGCGAGCCCTCCTCGCGGTCTTCGACCGCATACGCCCGGTAGCTGCCATTGCCCGGGCCGTGGCGGTAGGGCACCGGGTGCAGGCGCAGGCGTGCCCCGGTGGCGCGCTGGCCCACAAAGGGCAACACCCGCAGCAGCGCGTCGCGGTCGAGCGCCAGCCCCATGCTGCCCGGGCGGTTGATGATGTCGGTGCGCACGGCACGCCAAGTCTGCCCAGCGTCGATCGAACACTGCCAGGTGCCGACCTGGGCGTCCAGGTACTCGATGACCACGGCCGTGACCACATGCAGGTCGGGGCAGTTGTGCTGCAGGATCTGGGCGATGCTGCGGCCGCCCAGGGCGCTGGCGGCGGATGGAGACAGGCTTACGGAACTGGAGGGCATGGCAAACCTTGTGCGTCGGAGGTTTCAGACAACCGGCCGCCGCGCGGTGCGGGGTCGGTGGCCCCGAAGGGCCGTCATGGAAGCCAAGTCTAGAAACCGGTCTGCGGCCCGTCCATCGCACAAATGGATTAGTCGCGCAAGCGCTGTTTGTGCGCAATACTTGCCGGCCATGTCTGCCCGCCTGCTGCTCGTTGACGACCACACCCTGTTCCGTACCGGCCTGCGCCTGATCGTGCAGGACCACCCCCAGGTGGCCCACATCGCCGAGGCCGGCTCCATCGCCCAGGCCTGCGAGCTGCGCCTGGAACGACTGGACCTGATCCTGCTCGACATCCAGCTGCCCGGCATGAACGGCCTGGATGGCATGCGCCCGCTGCGCCAGACCTATCCGCAGGCGCGCATCGTGCTCGTATCGGCCAGCGTGGCCCCCGACGCCGTGCAGGAGGCCCGCAACCGCGGGGCCGACGGCTTCTTGCCCAAGTCGGCCAGCGGCGAAGACATCATGGAGGCCATCGGCTGTGCGCTGGACGGCCGGCCGGTGTTTCCGGTGCTGGGCACGGTGGCTGCGGCCGCCGCCGCAGCGCGCGCGCCCGATGCCCCCAACCTGACGGCGCGCCAGCTCGACGTGCTGGCCCTGCTGTGCGCAGGCAAGCCCAACAAGGTGATCGCCCGCGACCTGGGGCTGAGCGAAAACACCGTGCGCGTGCATGTAGCCGCCATCTTTGCCCAGCTGGGCGTCAACAGCCGCAGCGCCGCGCTGCTGGCCGCCCAGCGGCTGGGTCTGGCACTGCCTCCCGCGCATGACCTTGCCTGACGCCCCCGCGGCAGGGCCGTTCTGGCAGCGCCACGCACACGACGAAATCCTGCGCGAGCAAGTGGCGCTGCTGCGGCGCAACTTTCCGATGACCTTGCTGGCCTCGCTGGCCACGGCCGTGGGCACGCTGTGGGTCATGGCGCGCGTGGCCGACGCCACCATGGTGTCGCTGTGGGTGCTGTCGCATGTGCTGGTGGTCAGCGGCGTCTACCTGCTGGTGCGCAGCATCGAACCCGCAACCGACCCAGTCCAGGCCGCCGCACGCAAGCTTTTCGTCTGCATGGCGGCCATGGGGGTGAGCTGGGGCAGCCTCGCGCATGTGGTGCTGCACCGCGGCAACGCAGAGGCGGTGATCTACGCCATCGGCATCGTGAGCACCGTGTCCTCAGGCGCGCTGGGCCTGGGCGCGCCGCTGTACCGGGCGTATGTCACCTACCTGGGCTGTGCCGTGGGCGGCGTGCTGCTGGCAGTGGCCATGGGTGGCGGGCCGGTGATGTGGCCGGCTCTGATCCTGACCACGGTGTACTTTGCCCTCACCTGCATGCAGGCCCACACCGGCGAGCAGGCCACACTGCGCAGCATTGCGCTCAAGCTGGAGAACGAGCGCTTGGTGGAAGAGCTGCGCGCCGAATCTCGGCGCGCCCTGGCGGCACAAGAGGCTGCTGAGCGCGCCGACCGCGACAAATCGCGCTTTCTGGCTGCGGCCAGCCACGACCTGCGCCAGCCGCTGCACGCCATGGGGCTGTTTCTGGAGACCCTGCAGCGCAGCCGCCTGACCGAGCAGCAGCGCACCGTGCTGGGCCATGCCCACGCGGCATCGGGCGCTGCGGCCGAGATGCTGACCACGCTGCTGGACTACTCGCGCCTGGAGGCCGGCGTCGTCAAGGTGCGCCCGGCGCCGTTTGCCGTGCAACCGCTGCTCACCGCGCTCGAACAGGAATTCGGCGTGCAGGCCGACAACGCGGGGCTGGTGTACCGCACGCGCGAAACCACGAGCGCGGCTTTTGCAGACCGCTCGCTGGTGGGCCTAGTGATGCACAACTTCATCTCCAACGCGCTGCGCTACACCGGGCGCGGTGGCGTGCTGATTGCCTGCCGCCGCCGCGGCCGGCGCCTGGCGCTCGAGGTCTGGGACACCGGTGTGGGCATTCCTGAAGACCAGTGGGACGAGGTGTTCCGCGAGTTTCACCAGCTCGGCAACCCCGAGCGCGACCGCCGCAAGGGCCTGGGCCTGGGCCTGGCCATCGTGCAGCGGCTGGTGCGCGAGATGCACACCACGGTCGAGCTGCGCTCGCGCCCCGGCCGGGGCTCGGTGTTTCGCCTCTGGATCGACGCCTGGGACGGCGCGCTGCAGGACGACACCGCGCCGCTGGCCCCCGATCTGCGATTTGACGGGCTGTATGTGCTGGCCATCGACGACGACGAGGCCGTACGCCTGGGCATGCAGTCGCTGCTGGAGAGCTGGGGTTGCCGCTGCGTGACGGCCGAATCGAGTGCCGACGCGCTGGCAGCGCTCGAAGCCCAGGAGGTGCTGGACGACCGCCAGCCCGACCTGATCATCACCGATTTCCGCCTGCGGCACGAGGAAACCGGCAAGCAAGTGCTGGAGGCGCTGCGCGCCTACCTGGGCGTACGCGTGCCGGCCATCATCCTCACGGGCGACACCTCGCCCCAGCGGCTGCGCGATGCGCAAAGCACTTCGGCCCTGCTGCTGCACAAGCCGGTCTCCACCGGCCAGTTGCGCGATGCGATGGCCCAGTTGCTGGGTCCGGCGCTTCGGCGGCGCGGACCGGGCTGAACCGGCCGCGGCACGCGCTGTGCCTGCGTTACCCGATGAGCTTGCGCAGCAGGCCCATCATGCGGTCAAACCGCGGGCCGTACGGCGGGTACAGCGTGGCCCCCAGCGACCAGCGCGACTGCACCAGCACCGACTTCTGGTGGCAAAAGCGCAGAAAGCCCGACTCCCCGTGGTACGCCCCCCAGCCGCTGTCGCCCACGCCGCCAAAAGGCAGGCCGTCGTGGGCAATGTGCAGCAGGGTGTCGTTCACCGTCACGCCGCCGCTCACGGTGCGGCGCAGCACGTCGTCGCGCACCGATTCGCTGCGGCCGAACCAGTACAGGGCCAACGGGCGCGGGCCGGAGTTGATCAGGGCCACCGCGTCGTCAAGCCGGTCGTACGACAGCACGGGCAGGATGGGACCGAAGATTTCTTCCTGCATGAGCTGCATGGACGACGTGGCCCCGAGCACCAGCGCGGGCAACAGCTGGCGGCTTACGCCGTCGCCCAGCGTGCCCTGCGTGGCCGGAGCGCTGCGGCCTTCAGCCGGGTCGATCACGATGACCTCGGCGCCCTGGGTCTGCGCCTCGCGCAGCATGGTGCGCAGGCGGCCGTGGTGGCGCGGCGTGATGATGGACGCGTAGTCGCCGTTGCCCTCGATGGTCGGAAACAGCCGCTGTACCGCCGCGCGGTAGGCCTGGGCAAACGCTGCTTCGCGCCCGCGCGGCAGCAGTACGTAGTCGGGCGCGATGCAGGTCTGCCCGGCGTTGAGCAGCTTGCCGTGCGCGATCTTGAGCGCGGCGTCCTCCAGGTCGGCATCGGTGCCGACGATGCAGGGCGACTTGCCACCCAGTTCCAGCGTGGTGGGCGTGAGGTTGGCCGCCGCGGCCTGCGCCACCTTGCGGCCCACGGCGGTGGAGCCGGTGAACACCAGATGGTCAAACGGCTGCGAGGCGAACAGTGCTGCGGTGTGCGTATCGCCCTGCACCACGCAGAACTCGTCCGGCGCAAAAAACTGTCCGACCAGGGCCGCCAACTGGGCCGAGGTGTGGGGCGTGAGTTCGCTGGGTTTGAGCATCACGCGGTTGCCCGCGGCCAATGCGGTGATGGCTGGGCCCAGCGCGAGCTGCACCGGGTAGTTCCAAGGCGCAATCACGCCCACCACGCCCAACGGCTGGCGTTCAATGCGCGCCCGGGCGGGCTGCAGGTAGAACGGCGTGCGCACGCGCTGCGGGCGCACCCAGCGCGGAAGGTGCTTGAGCGTGTGCGACAGCAGGGTGTGCAGCACAAAGAAGTCGGCCACCTCGGTCAGGCGCGGCGAGCGCATGCCAAAGTCGGCCTGCACGGCGGCGGCCAGTTGCGGGCCATGCTCGACGAGCAGCTTGCGCACGCGCAGCAGGCGCTCCTGGCGCAGCAGCAGAGGTACGTCCACCTGCGCGCGGCTGGCGTCGTACTGGGCCTGGAACAGGGAGGGGATGTCGGCAGGGGTCATGGCCCCATGATAGGGCGGCGCGCAGTGGCCCCGGGCCGAGGCGGGGCGGCCGGTGCAGCGCTCAGAGATCGCGCGAAGGCACGTCGGTCACGTCCTGGGGCAGCACGCCGGAGCGGCGCGACGCCTCGGTGTCGGTGCGGCGCGCAGGGCCCCAGCGTTCGGCCGCGCGGGCCATGCCCGCAAAACCGTTGCGCGGGTCCACCCGCCAGACGAACGGTGCCACGGGCCGGCCGGTGAGCCGCGCCCAGCCCAGGCGCAGGCCCCAGACCACCGCCAGCACGGCCGCCGCGGCCAGCAGGCTCACGAAAAAGACCGCGCCCATGAGCAGCAGCGCCATGCGCAGCAGCCAGCGAAACACCCATGCCATCGCGTCGTTCAAAGCCTGTGCCTGCCTTTCTGTGCAAAGTGCCTGCGGGCCGTGGAGCCTGCAGGCGGGGGGGTCAAGCGGACGCCATCTCGGCGTCCGTACGTGCGTCAAAGTGGAACACGCCGGGCTCGCGCACCGGGTCCACCCCCACGCCGATCACGCTCTTGGGTGCAAAGCGCCCTTCGAGCAGAAGTTTGGACAGGGGATTTTCAATCCGTTGCTGAATGGCCCTCTTGAGCGGACGGGCACCAAACACCGGATCGAAGCCCACTTTGGCCAGCTCGGCCAGCGCCGCCTCCGACACGTCGAGCGACAGGTCCATGCGCGCCAGCCGCGCCTGCAGCGCCTGCAACTGGATGCGGGCAATCGCGGCAATGTGCTGCGCGTCAAGACCGTGGAACACCACCGTCTCGTCGATGCGGTTCAAGAACTCGGGCCGGAAGTGCTGCTTGAGCTCGCCCCACACCGCGTCCTTGATGTCGTCCTTGTCCTGGCCGACCATCGCCTGGATCAGGTGCGAGCCGATGTTGCTGGTCATCACGATCACCGTGTTCTTGAAGTCCACGGTGCGGCCCTGGCCGTCGGTCAGGCGTCCATCGTCCAGCACCTGCAGGAGCACGTTGAACACGTCGGGGTGGGCCTTTTCCACCTCGTCGAGCAGCAGCACAGAATACGGCTTGCGGCGCACGGCTTCGGTCAGGTAGCCGCCCTCTTCATAGCCCACGTAGCCGGGCGGCGCGCCAATCAGGCGGGCCACGGAGTGCTTCTCCATGAACTCGCTCATGTCGATGCGCACGAGGTGCTCTTCGCTGTCGAACAGAAAGCCCGCCAGCGCTTTGCACAGCTCGGTCTTGCCCACGCCCGTGGGGCCCAGGAACAGGAACGAGCCCGTGGGCCGGTTCGGGTCCGACAGGCCCGAGCGCGAGCGGCGGATGGCGTTGGCCACGGCGGCAATGGCTTCGTCCTGGCCCACAACGCGCTCGTGCAGCTTGCCTTCCATCTGCAGCAGCTTGTCTTTTTCGCCCTGCATCATCTTGGCCACGGGAATGCCCGTGGCGCGGCTCACCACCTCGGCGATTTCTTCGGCCCCCACCTGCGTGCGCAGCAGGCGGTTGGGTTGGGCCGCGCCGTCCTTGCCTTCTTCCTTGGCCTGGGCTTCGCGCAACTGCTTTTCCAGCTCGGGCAGCTTGCCGTACTGCAGCTCGGCCACCTTGTTGAAGTCGCCCTTGCGCTTGAGGTCTTCGATCTGCAGCTTCACTTTTTCGACCTGCTCGCGCACCTGCTGGCTGCCCTGGGCCTGGGCCTTTTCGGCCGTCCACACGTCCTCTAGGTCGGCAATCTCTTTTTGCAGCTTGTCGATTTCTTCTTCGAGCAGCGCCAGGCGCTTTTGCGAGGCCTCGTCCTTTTCCTTCCGCACGGCTTCGCGCTCGATCTGCAGCTGGATCAGGCGGCGGTCGAGCTTGTCGATGGCCTCGGGCTTGGAGTCGATCTCGATCTTGATCTTGGCCGCCGCCTCGTCGATGAGGTCAATCGCCTTGTCGGGCAGGAAGCGGTCGGTGATGTAGCGGTGGCTCAGCTCGGCCGCGGCCACGATGGCCGGGTCGGTGATCTCCACGCCATGGTGCACTTCGTACTTTTCCTGCAAGCCGCGCAGGATGGCGATCGTCGCCTCCACCGTGGGCTCGTCCACCAGAATTTTCTGGAAGCGCCGCTCCAGCGCTGCGTCTTTTTCGATGTACTTGCGGTATTCGTCGAGCGTGGTGGCGCCCACGCAGTGCAGCTCGCCCCGCGCCAGCGCCGGCTTGAGCATGTTGCCCGCGTCCATCGCGCCTTCGCCCTTGCCCGCGCCCACCATGGTGTGCAGCTCGTCGATGAAGACGATGGTCTGGCCTTCGTCCTTGGCCAGTTCGCTCAGCACGGTCTTCAAGCGTTCTTCGAATTCGCCACGGTACTTGGCCCCGGCCAGCAGCGCGGCCATGTCGAGCGAGAGCACGCGCTTGCCCTTGAGGCTTTCAGGCACCTCGCCCGCGATGATGCGCTGGGCCAGGCCTTCCACAATCGCGGTCTTGCCCACGCCGGGTTCGCCGATCAGCACCGGGTTGTTCTTGCTGCGCCGCTGCAGCACCTGGATGGCGCGGCGGATCTCGTCATCGCGGCCGATCACCGGGTCCAGCTTGCCCGCACGGGCGCGCTCGGTCAGATCCAGGCAGTACTTCTGCAGCGCGCCGCGCTGGCCTTCGGCCTCGGCGCTGTCCATCTTCTGGCCACCGCGCACAGCGTCGATCGCGGCTTCCAGGCTCTTGCGCGTAAGACCATTGTCCTTGGCGATCTGCGCGACCTCGCCCTTGCTCTCGGTCAGGGCCAGCAAAAAGAGTTCGCTCGCAATGAACTGGTCGCCGCGCTTGATGGCCTCTTTTTCGGTGGCCTGCAGCACGCGGCCCAGCTCGGGGCCGCCCTGCACCTGGTCGTGCCCCTGCACCTGCGGCAGGCGCTTGACAGCGGCTTCGGCCGCCTGGGCCAGGCCCGGCACGTTCACGCCCGCGCGCTGCAGCAGCGCCTTGGGGCCGTCGTCCTGGCGCAGCATGGCCAGCAGCACATGCACGGGTTCGATGTAAGCGTGGTCGTGACCGAGCGCAATGCTCTGGGCATCGCTCAGGGCTTCCTGGAACTTGGTGGTGAGCTTGTCGAGACGCATGAGAAATCCTCCGAACTGCCTCGCAGGTAGGGAGGCGACGTCGGATTTCAAGAGACCCTGGCGGCAGTGCAGGTTTGCTGCCGAGCCGCAGGCACGGCACTCGCTATCAAAAAGTGAGCTGCTCGTGCTTGAATTTGCTGATTCAGAGGCCCATTTGGCTTGAAATCACGACAAATCACGACAGCGGCCACTCGGGGCGTGCAGCGGCTCAGGCGTTGGCCGCTGCAATGCCCCAGCGGGCCAGCGCGGCGTCGTCGCTCACGCGGGCGTCCACCCAGCGGGCGCCCTGGGGCGTCTGCTCCTTCTTCCAGAACGGGGCCTGGGTCTTGAGGTAGTCCATCAAAAACTCGCAGGCCTGAAAGCTCTGGCCCCGGTGCGCGCTGGTCACGGCCACCAGCACGATCTGGTCGCAGGGCTGCAGCAGGCCCACGCGGTGCACCACCCGTGCGCCCAGGATGTCAAAGCGCCGAAAGGCTTCGTCCACCATGGCCTCGATGGCCTTTTCGGTCATGCCCGGGTAGTGCTCGAGTTCCATCGACGCCACGGCATCGCCTTCGTTCCGGTCGCGCACCGTGCCCACAAAGCTGCACACGGCGCCTACACCGGGTTGCCCGGCGCGCAGGGCAGCCACCTCGGCGCTGAGGTCAAAGTCCTGGGTCTGGATGGAAACGCGGGGCAGGGTCATGGCAGGTCGGGACGGGGCAAAGCCATTCAGGGCGCGCGGTGCAGGCGCGGAGCCGACAGCAGCGCGTGCTCTTCGGCCACCACCTGGCGCAGGTGGGTGTGGGTGGGCGTCACGGGCAGGGGCTCAATGAGCTTTTGCAGCCGCGTGAGGTCGCCCAGCGTGGGCGCGACCTTGATCTGCGCAATGGCAGCCGGAATATTGCCGCTGCGCACCAGGGCCATCACCTTGGTGGGCCATTCGCTCTTGGGTTTTGCCATGCAGGAGGTACAAAAGAATGCAGGACCGGCGGCGCAGGCAGGCCACCGCCGGAGTCAGGCCCGATTGTCGCTACGATCAGCGCTTTGCGCCAACCGGCGCTGCCCAATTGCCGCATCGCCCCGCCATGGCCACGCCCACCATCACCACCGAGCTGTACCAGCTCTACCCTTCGCCACAGAACCAGCACCGCGTGGTGTTCGAGCACCAGGTCTTCGTGCCCTACCCCTACGCGCTGATCGACCTGCCCGCGATGGACCTGGCGGGCAAGTACACGCTGTTTGCCGCACACCGCCGCGCCGACGGCAAGATGGGCCAGCTCGTGAGCTTTGAGCTGGAGGCCGACCGGGCCCGCTTCGAGCGCCTGTTCACCCCCGACTGATCCCGCCGAGCCCCCACCGCCCTGCCGCCCCTCCACCACGCCATGGACGACGACAACCAGATCCTTGTGCCCCCTTCGTTCACCGCGCTGTACGCCGATGCGCGCCAGCGCCTGCGCGAGCCCGCCGCCGTGGTGCGCGCCCGCTACGAACTCTGCGAGGATCTGGCCCACCACCTGGTCGAGCAGGCGCAGACGCTCTACCACGTGCAGGCCCCGTCCGAGTCGGGCATCCTGCGGCGCATCCATGCCGGGCTGTGCATGCCGGAGTCCGGGGTCGCCCCGGCCGAGGCGGGCTGGATCGTCACGCGCCTGGCCGAGCTGCTGAACTGGCCCTGCCCCGAACTCGTGCCCCCGAGCGAGCCAGCGCCCGCGGCCTGAACCACCCGTTCGGGCAACGCCTGCTGAAACCGCGCATGGCGCATGGGCCGAGTGGCGTGAACGGGGCTCGCGCAGCAGGCCGCAGAACTCCGCGCCTGGCTATACTGCGCCGCATGGCCATGCACACCCCCATCGCCCTCACTGCTGCACAGGCGGCGGCTTCGCAGTGCGCGGTCATGACCACCAAAGCCCCCAAACCCCAGCTCATCTGACCGGAGCTGCGTGGTTCCGTCCCAGATGAGCGACGGAACCCTGGCAACGGCATCACCCGATTCCCTGGCCCCCTGCGGGCCCCAGTCCTTCCGCAGCGCTTCTGTGGCGGTTCACCCTCGGTCGAACCTCAGGACCTACAACATGACACCGGCTTCTCGCCCTGCTTCCCACCGCACCGACTTCAGCGGGCTGTGGATTCCCCTCGTCACCCCGTTTTGCGACGGGGCCATCGACCACACCGCCCTGGCGGCGATGACCTCCCGGCTCGCGCAGCAGGGCGTGACGGGCTTTGTGGCCTGCGGCTCCACCGGCGAGGCCGCGGCGCTGGACAAGGCCGAGCAACTCGCGGTGCTGGACACCGTACTGGCGGCCGCGCAGGGCCTGCCCGTGGTGATGGGCCTGTCGGGCTACCACCTGGGGCACACGGTGGAGTGGGTGCAGACACTGGCGCGCCGCCCGCTGGCCGGGCTGCTGGTGCCGCCGCCGCACTACATCCGGCCGTCGCAGGCCGGGCTGGTGCAGTGGTTCACCACGCTGGCCGACGCGAGCGCGGTGCCGCTCATCGTGTACGACATTCCGTACCGCACGGGCGCGGTGCTCGACACCGCCACGCTGCTGCAGCTGGCCGCCCACCCGCGCATCCAGGCCGTGAAGGACTGCGGCGGGCAGCCCGCCAAGACACAGGCGCTGATCGCCGACGGCCGGCTGCAGGTGCTGGCGGGCGAAGACGCGCAGATGTTCAGCACCCTCGCCCTGGGCGGCGCGGGCGCGATTGCAGCCAGCGCCCACTGGCAGGCGGCCGACTTTGTGGCGCTGGTGGGGCAATTGCGCGCGGGCGATCTGCAAGCCGCGCGGCCACTGTGGCAGCGCCTGCAACCCTGGGTAGAGGCCTGCTTTGCCGAGCCGAACCCCGCCCCGCTCAAGGCCCTGCTGGCCCAGGCCGGGTGGATGCACGACACACTGCGCCCCCCCATGCAACCCGCCACGCCTGCGCTGGCCGAACGCCTGCGCGCCGTGGCCGGGCTCAGCCGCCCGTGACGGGCGGGAAGAACGCGACCTCGGCGCCGTCGGGCAGCGCGGTCGTGTCGTGGGCCATCACCTGGTTGAGGGCCATGCGCACCGCGCGGCCGCGCGCCAGGCTGGCCGCGTGCGGGCCGCCGCGGGCGATGAGTTCGTCGCGCAGCGCGCCCAGCGTGGGCGCGCTGGTCTGCCAGGGCTCGGAACCGGTGCCCAGGGCCTCGCGGATGGAGGCAAAGTAACGCAGCGTGAGGGTCTTCATGGCCACAGGCGAAGGGTGAGGCAACAACGGGGCGGGCGCGGTCAGGACAGCAGCTCGGAAAACGGCAGGTAGCGCACCGTGTCGCCCGCGTGGACAGTGGCCCCGGCGGGGTTGTCCACCACGCCATCGCCCCAGGCGGCGGAGGTCAGCACGCCCGAGCTTTGGTTGGCGAACAGTTCCAGGCGGCCATCGGCCCCCTGGCGCACGCGCAGAAACTCGCGGCGCTTGTCGGCGCGCGGCCAGTCGAAGCCGGCGGTGGCCGCCCAGGCGCGCGGGGCCACGTGGGCCACGCCCTGCAGGCGCAGCACAAAGGGCCGCACCAGCAGCGCAAAGGTCAGAAAGCTGGACACCGGGTTGCCCGGCAGCCCCATGAAGTGGGCCGCGCCCACCTGGCCGTACGCAAAGGGCTTGCCGGGCTTCATGGCGATCTGCCACAGGTCGAGCCGACCCAGCGCCTGCACGGCGGGCTTGATGTGGTCTTCCTCGCCCACGCTCACGCCGCCGCTGGTCAGGATGAGGTCGTGCGCTTCGGCCGCGCTGCGCAGCGCGGCCAGCGTGGCTTCGCGCTGGTCGGGCACGATGCCAAAGTCGGTCACCTGGCAGCCCAGGCGCAGCAGCAGCGCGCGCAAGAAGAAGCGGTTGCTGTTGTAGATGGCGCCGGGGCGCATCTGCTCGGGCGGCACCTCGCCAGGCATCACGAGCTCGTCGCCGGTCGAGAACAAGGCCACGCGCGGGCGCGCGGCCACGGCGAGCTGCGCCGCGCCGATGCTCGCGGCCAGGCCCAGCTCGGCCGGGCCCAGGCGGGTGCCCGCGGCCAGCACGGTGGCGCCGCGGGTGATGTCTTCGCCTGCGCGGCGAATCCACTGCCCCAGCGCAGGCACGGCCTGGATACGCACCGAGCCGTCGTCCAGCGCCTCGCAGTCTTCTTGCATGAGCACGGCGTCGGCCCCTGCGGGCACGGGTGCGCCGGTGAAGATGCGCGCCGCCGTGCCAGCGGCCAGCGGCGCGCCCGCGCTGCCCGCCGGAATGCGCTGCGACACGGGCAGCACCGTGCCGGGTGCCGTCACGTCGGCCACGCGCACGGCGTAGCCGTCCATCGAGCTGTTGTCCTGCGGGGGCACATGCAGGGCCGACTGCAGCGCCTCGGCCAGCACGCGGCCGTCCGCATCGAAGGTGGCCACGCGCTCGGTGGCGGGCAGGGGCTGGGCGTGGGCCAGCAGTTCGGCCAGCGCGTCGTCCAGGCTTTTGAGCGGGGGGCGCATCTCAGCGTTCTCCGTGCAGTTCCCAGTCGTAATCGAAGCGTTCGGCTTGGGCCAGCAGCCAGTCGGCCACCTGGGCGGGCTGGTTCAGGTCCAGGCAGGGCAGGCCCGTGGGCACGGGCAGGGCTTCGGGCGCGGTGGTGGCAATCGCGGCGATGAAGTCGTCTTCGGGATAGCGCACCGGGCGCGGCGGCTGGCCGGGCTCGGCGGGGCGCCAGACTTCAACCTTGAGCAGATCGCTGTCCTTGAAGCCTTCCACCAGCACCCAGTCCACGCCGTCGTACAGCTCGGCCAGCAGGTGGTGCACGGAGAGCTCTGCGGGCTGCTCGAACTCGCGCATCAGCGCCAGCCGCTGGCTGGACGCGACCACCACTTCGAACGCACCCGCTGTGCGGTGGCGGTAGGTGTCCTTGCCCGGGTGGTCGATGTCGAAGCTGTGGTGCGCATGCTTGACCACCGACACGCGCAAGCCGCGGCTGCGCAGCTCGGGAATGAGCTGCTCGACCAGCGTGGTCTTGCCGCTGCCAGAGAACCCGGCAAAGCCGACAACCTTCATCCAGAACTCCTCATGCTATCTTTTTGATAGCTGCTCGTGCTTGAATTTCAAGCACGACAAGGCATTTTCTGCCTTGGTCGTGCTGCGGGGCTCACGCGCAGTGGCGGGCGATGTAGTCCTTGACCTGCTGCACGTCGGCGGGCATCACCTGCACGCGCTTGGGCAGGTCTTCGATGCCCGCAAACTTCGCCGGGCGCTCGGGCGGCTGGCCCAGGGCTTCGACGATGGTGGCGGCGAACTTGATGGGCAGCGCCGTCTCGAGCACGATCATCGGCACATCGAGCGGGCCACGCAGTTCGCGCGCGACTTTCACACCGTCGGCCGTATGGGTATCGATGACCACGCCGTGGCGCGCATGGTTGTCGCGGATGGTGGCCAGGCGGTCGGCGTGGGTGCTGCGGCCGCTGGCAAAGCCGTAGCGCGTGGCGGCCAGCGCAAAACGCGGGTCGGCGCTGAGGTCAAACCGGCCTTCGCGCGGCACGGCCTCACCGAACAGCGCGCGCACGCGGTCGGTGTCGCGGTCCAGCAGGTCGAATACGAAGCGCTCGAAATTGCTGGCCTTGCTGATGTCCATGCTGGGGCTCGAGGTCTCGTGCGTGTCGCTGCTGCCGCGCACGCGGTACACGCCGGTGCGGAAGAACTCGTCGAGCACGTCGTTCTCGTTGGTGGCCACCACCAGGCGGTCGATCGGCAGGCCCATCATGCGCGCCACATGCCCGGCGCACACGTTGCCGAAGTTGCCGCTGGGCACGGTGAAGCTGACCTTCTGCGTGTTGTGCTCGGTGGCCTGGATGTAGCCCGCAAAGTAGTACACCACTTGCGCCAGCAGGCGCGCCCAGTTGATCGAGTTGACGGTGCCGATCTTGTAGCGGCGCTTGAACTCCAGGTCGTTGCTCACCGCCTTGACGATGTCCTGGCAGTCGTCGAACACGCCTTCGATGGCGATGTTGTGGATGTTGGCGTCCTGCAGGCTGAACATCTGCGCCTGCTGGAAGGGGCTCATGCGGCCGTGCGGGCTGGTCATGAACACGCGGATGCCCTGCTTGCCACGCATCGCGTATTCGGCAGCGCTGCCGGTGTCGCCGCTGGTCGCACCCAGAATGTTCAGCTCTGCGCCGCGGCGCGCCAGTTCGTACTCGAACAGGTTGCCCAGCAGCTGCATGGCCATGTCCTTGAAGGCCAGCGTGGGGCCGTTGGACAGGGCTTCGAGCCACAGGCCGTCGTCCAGGTGGCGCAGGGGCACGATCTCGCCCGTGCCGAACACCTCGGCCGTGTACGTCTTGCGGCACAGGGCGCGCAGGTCGTCGGCCGGGATGTCGTCGATGTACAGCGACAGGATGGCAAACGCCAGTTCGGCATAGCCCTGCTCGTGGTACACGCTGCGCCAGCGGGTGAGCGTGGCGTCGTCCACCTGCGGGTAGTGCTCGGGCATGTACAGGCCGCCGTCCGGGGCCAGGCCTTCGAGCAGGATGTCGCAAAAACGCTTGCGGTCGGCGTGGCCGCGGGTGCTCAGGTACTTCATTGGGGAACCCCCTTGTGGGTGCAATCGGTCAGAAACTGATGCCGTAGTGGCGAATGTCGAGCAGCAGGCGCGTGCCCACGAGCAGCGCAAAGCCCCCGATCAGGATGGCCCAGTGCGCCAGGCGTGCCGCGCGGTGGTCGGTGCGCTCGAGCGCCACAAAGTAGGCCCAGGCCGCGGCAAAGCTGCCCAGGCCGTTGAGCGCGGCCTCGCCCAGCGACAGATGGCCGCGCAGCGCCAACCCCACCAGCAGCCCGAACCAGAAGGCCAGGTGCCAGCGCGGGAAGTCGATGTGCGCCAGCTTGAGCAGCGCCGACAGCGTGAGGGCCGCAATCAGCGTGGGCATGGAGCGCAGGGCGAAGATGCATCGCGGATGGGGCGAGAGCGGCCTCAGGCCAGCTCTTCCTTGCGGATGCGCGTGATCGGGGCCAGCACCGTGGGCAGGGCCTGCATTTCGGCCATGGCGGCGTCCATCGTGCCTTCGCGCGTGTCGTGCGTGAGGATGATCAGGTCGGTCTGCGCAATCGCCGGGGCGCCGTCGGCACCCGTGGCCGCGCCGCCCACCTCGTCGGCCTCGCGCTGCAACACGGCGTCGATGCTGATGCCCGCACCGGCCAGGATGCCCGTGACCTTGGCCAGCACGCCGGCCTCGTCGGCCACGCGCAAGCGCAGGTAATAGCTGGTGACCACTTCGCTCATGGGCAGCACGGGGAGCTGGTCCTTGGCTTCGCTGAGCGTGTGCGACTGGAAGGCCAGGTAGGGCACGCGGTGCTCAGGGTCGGCCGTGTTCAGGCGGGTGATGTCCACCAGATCGGCAATCACGGCGCTGGCCGTGGGCTCGGAGCCCGCGCCCTTGCCGTAGTACAGCGTGGTGCCCACGGCGTCGGCCTGCACCACCACGGCGTTCATCGCGCCCTCCACGTTGGCGATCAGGCGCTTGGAGGGCACGAGGCTTGGGTGCACGCGCAGCTCCACGCCCTTGTCGGTGCGCTTGGTGATGCCCAGCAGCTTGATGCGGTAGCCGAGCTGCTCGGCATAGCGGATGTCGGCGGCCGACAGCTTGGTAATGCCCTCGACATGCGCCTTGTCGAACTGCACCGGAATGCCGAACGCGATGGCCGACATGATGGTGGCCTTGTGCGCGGCGTCCACGCCTTCGATGTCGAAGGTCGGGTCGGCCTCGGCATAGCCCAGGCGCTGGGCTTCCTTGAGCACGATGTCGAAGTCCAGCCCCTTGCTGCGCATCTCCGACAGAATGAAGTTGGTGGTGCCGTTGATGATGCCGGCGATCCACTGGATGCGGTTGGCCGTCAGGCCTTCGCGCAGCGCCTTGATGATCGGGATGCCCCCGGCCACGGCGGCCTCGAAGGCCACCATCACGCCCTTGGCGGCCGCGGCCGCAAAAATCTCGGTGCCATGCACGGCCAGCAGGGCCTTGTTGGCCGTGACCACGTGCTTGCCCGCGGCAATCGCTTCGAGCACCAGCGCCTTGGCGACGCCATAGCCGCCAATCAGCTCGATCACGATGTCGATATCGGGGTTGGCGATGACCTCGCGCGCATCGGCCACCACGCGGGCCTGGCTGCCAACCACACTGCGCGCGCGCTCGACGTCGAGGTCGGCCACCATGGCCACTTCAATGCCGCGGCCCGCACGGCGGCGGATTTCTTCCTGGTTGCGTTGCAGCACGTTGAATACGCCGCTGCCGACGGTGCCGATGCCCAGCAGGCCTACTTGGATGGGTTTCATGGTCATGATTCGGATGAACTTGGGAGACTGATAAAACGAAACAAGGGGGCCTTAGCGCGAGACGTACACCGGCGTCTGCCAGGCGCCGCCCGGAAAGCCGCGGCACATGCCATCGGCCCGTTCGGCCGAGAGCGTGAAGCCCTGGCCGTTGAAGCGCCATTCGCGCACCGACCAACAATCGCCGAGGCCTCGGCCTTTCATGGACGCGGTGGCCGTGCCGGTGGAGGGGTCGAACTCACCGTCCACATCGGCCACCACCACAGGCTGGTAGGGCGGGCGGTCGTTGGCCATGAACAGCAGGCTGCCCGCGTTGTAGGCGCCCATCAGGCAGGGCAGCTCGAGCAGCACGCGGCGCTCGGTCAGGCGGTGCACGCGTACGCCGGCCGGGTCCATCGGGTTGCCGCCGCACTCACCTTCGACCGCGCTGCGATCGAGGGCTGCGAGCAGCGGGGCCACCAGGGCCGCATCGGCCTTGCGTGTAGGCACCGGCACCACAGCACGCACCACGGGGGCCTGCAGCGGTGGCAACACAGAGGCTTCGTCGCGTGGCCCCTTGCGCACCAGCGCACCGGAGGTTCCTACGCGGCCCTGGCGTTCGTCCATCTTGAGCAGCACTGCATTGGCACCGGCCAGCGACAAGCGCCAGGTGGTCTTGCCTGCCGTCACCGTGGCCTCGTCGGCGCGCAGCAGGGCCTGCAGCAGCGGCGGCACCTCGGCCTGCGGGATCTGCGGGGCACCCAAGTCGAGTTTCGGAATGACCAGGCTGCCGACCTGCAGGCGCACAACGCCGGGTACAGCGTCATCGGCATACACCTGCAGGCGGGCCTGCACCGGCGTGCCCGGCCCGGCAGCACGCGTGAGCTGCAGCGACACGGGTGGTGACTCACCGCCTTCGGCCTGGTAGCCCTCTGCACGGCAGGTGCGCGTGTTGTCGCAGCGCAGGAACCAGTCCTTGTGCAGAAAACCCTCGTCTGGCCCCGCGTGGACTGCGGCGCTGGCGGCCGCAAAAGCACAAGCCAGCACGGCCCGCCGCCACGAACCACAGGACACGGCTCCCACTCCCATGGACGCAGCGGCCCGCCGCCTCAGGCCGCGAGCGCGCTGTGGCGCTTGCGGTATTGCTCAAGAAAGGCTGCGAGCCGGCCGATGGCCTCGCGCAGATCGTCTTCGTGCGGCAGGAACACGATGCGGAAGTGCTGGTGGTCGGGGTAGTTGAAGCCCGAGCCCTGCACCAGCATCACGCGCGTGGCACGCAACACCTCCATGAAGAAATGGCGGTCGTCCTCGATCGGGTACAGGGCCGGATCGAGCCGTGGGAACATGTACAGCGCCGCCTTGGGCTTGACGCAGGTCACGCCCGGAATCGCCGTGATCAGCTCGTACGCCAGGTCGCGCTGGCGGCGCAGGCGGCCGCCTTCCTTGACCAGGTCATTGATGCTCTGGTAGCCGCCCAGGGCCGTCTGGATGGCCCACTGCCCGGGCACATTCGAGCCGAGCTTGATGTTGGCCAGCATGTTCAGGCCTTCGATGTAGTCCCGCGCCACCGTCTTGTCGCCCGACAGCACCATCCAGCCCGCGCGGTAACCGCAGGAGCGGTAGGCCTTGGACAGCGAGTTGAAGGTGAGCGTGAGCACATCGGTGGACAGGCTGGCCAGCGCTGTGTGGCGCACGCCGTCGTACAGCACCTTGTCGTACACCTCATCGGCCAGAAGCACCAGGCCGTGCTCACGTGCGATCTGCACCAGCGCGCGCAGCAGTTCGTCGGAATACAGCGCACCCGTGGGGTTGTTGGGGTTGATAACCACCAGGCCCTTGGTGCGCGGCGTGATCTTGGAGCGGATGTCGTCCAGGTCGGGCATCCAGCCGTTGGCCTCGTCGCACAGGTAGTGCACAGGCTTGCCGCCGGCCAGGCTGGCCGCGGCCGTCCACAGCGGGTAGTCGGGCGCAGGTACCAGCAGTTCATCGCCGTCGTCGAGCAACGCCGTGGTGGCCATGACGATCAGGTCGCTCGCACCGTTGCCCAGGTAGATGTCGTCGAGGGTGACGCCCACCACGCCCTGCTGCTGGGTGTAGTGCATCACGGCCTTGCGCGCCGCAAAGATGCCCTTGCTGTCGGAGTAACCGGCCGAGTTCGGCAGGTTGCGGATCATGTCCTGCTGGATTTCTTCGGGCGCATCGAAACCAAACGGCGCCAGGTTGCCGATGTTCAGCTTGATGATCTTCTGCCCCTCGTCCTCCATCTGCTTGGCCGCGTCCACGATCGGGCCCCGGACATCGTAGAGAACGTTGGCGAGCTTGGCGGATTTGCGGACGGTCTTCATGCGCGGAGCCTGGCAGGGATGGCACGGGGCACCAGGGGGTTACCTTGGCGAAACCTATAATTTGACCACAGTTCGTGGGGGCTCCCGCAGGGCGCCGACCACCGCCGGCCTGCCCGCCCCCGACACCCGCACCATGAAATTCCAGCCCGACCGATCCAGCGCGCCCACCATCACCGGCTTCGGCCCTGGCTGGTTCAGCGTGGACGCCGACCGCTACACCACCAGCCTGGTCCTGAGTTCGTCGGGCACGCGCGAGGTATGGAACTGCCAGCGCTTTGAAGACCTGACATCCGAACACTTCGCGCTGCTGGCGCGGTTTGATGCAGAGGTCGTGCTGTTTGGCAGTGGCCTGCGCAACCGCTTTGTGCCGCCGGCCTGGCTTCGCCCCCTGATCGAGCGGCGCATCGGCCTCGAAACCATGGACACGGCCGCGGCTTTTCGCACCTACAACATCCTGGCGGGGGAAGGCCGCACCGTAGTGGCCGCATTGCTGCTTGAATCGCCCCCCGCATCTGCCGCGTGATTCTGCCGCCTTGCGTTGGCGCCTTATGGCCCACCGCGGCGCGTGCAAGCCCTGTGGGGCATGCCGCCAGCGTCGCGTTTGGTTACACAAAAGCACCCGCCAATGCCCCCGACAATGCGGGTCGCCCGGCACGCCGCAAAGGCGATCGACACATTTCCGGAGTAAAATTAGGGGTTCGGTCGGGAGCGCACAAAAGCCATAACACCCTACTCCCCGACGCACCAACGACTACCTCCGGAGAGACTCAAGCGCTATGGCGATCGTTGTCAACAAACCCCTCCCAGAATTCGAAGCCAACGCGACTGGCGGGATCAAGGTCTCCAACACCTCCCACCTCGGCCAGATCCTGATTCTCTACTTCTACCCCAAGGACAACACCCCGGGTTGCACCACGGAAGCCATGCAGTTCCGTGACAAGTACAAGGATTTCGTGAAGGCCGGCGCCGCCGTGTTCGGCGTGTCGCGCGACAACATGAAGTCTCACGACGACTTCAAGGCCAAGCTGGAACTGCCGTTCGAGCTGATCGCCGACACTGAAGAAAAAATGTGCCACATGTTCGGCGTGGTCAAGAACAAGATCATGTACGGCAAGAAGGTCAAGGGCATTGAGCGCAGCACCTTCCTGGTGGGCCCCGACGGCATCCTGCTGCAGGAATGGCGCGGTCTGAAGGTGCCGGGCCATGTGGACGAAGTCCTCAAGGCCGTGAAGTCCATCAAGGCCTTGAAAAAGGCCGCCTGACCACGGCCCGGGCGCACTGTCTGCGGCATGCCCGCGACAGCACGCACGCTGACACAGACGCGCCGGTCGGCGTGGGCATAATGGGGGCAATGACAGCGACGCGTACCTTCCGCCGCCCCCTCTCCTCGAACCAAGCCGCCTCGGCCTCCAGGCGGCTTTTTCGTTTCTGAAGCTCCCGTTCCGCGAGGCCTGCTCCATGCCCCTGCCCCCCGCCCCCAGCCGCCGTGCGGCTGTTCTGCCCCCCGAAGCTTTTGACGCGTCGCACAGCCGCACGGCCCGTGGCCGCACTGCGGCTCCGGGCGATGATCCGCCCGCCGCAAGCGCCACCGCTGCGGGTACGGCCACCGCTGCGCCCGCTCCTCAGACCTCCCGCCGTGGCGCTGCAGCGCCCCGTGCGGCGCTGTTGGCGCCCGCCGCATCGCCCGTTGCCGTTGCGGCGGCAGCCGCCCCGGCAGCGCCCGCTACGGCCCCCCGTCGTCGCAAGAGCGTCGAGCCCACCGCCGTACCCACCGCTGCTGCGGCCTCAAGCCCCGCGGCACCGACCATCGCATCCACCGCGACCAAAACCCGCAATGGCCGGCGCAAGAGCGAAGCCAGCGGGCCAACCAAGCTCTTCGTGCTGGACACCAACGTGCTGCTGCACGATCCGACCAGCCTGTTCCGCTTTGAAGAGCACGACATCTTCTTGCCCATGATCGTGCTGGAAGAGCTCGACGGCCACAAAAAAGGCATGACCGAAGTGGCGCGCAACGGCCGCCAGGCCAGCCGCACACTCGACGCCCTGGCCGCTGCCCAAGGTGCGGACATCGCGCGCGGCCTGCGCCTGGACGCCACGGGCCAGCGTGCCGCAGGTGGCAGCCTGTACTTCCAGACCGAGGCGCTGGACTACGCACTGCCCACCAGCCTGCCGCCTGGCAAGGCCGACAACCAGATCCTGGGCGTAGTCGAGGCCCTGCGCAAGCGCCATGCGCCGCGCGAGGTGGTGCTGGTGTCCAAGGACATCAACATGCGCGTGAAGGCCCGGGCGCTGGGCCTGGCCGCAGAGGACTACCAGAACGACAAGACGCTCGAAGACGGCGATCTGCTGTATTCGGGCGCTCTCGCGCTGCCGCCGGACTTCTGGACCAAGAGCGGCAAGAACGTCGAGAGCTGGCAGAACGGCGCGCACACCTACTACCGCGTGGGCGGGCCGGTGGTGCCGCAGTTCATGATCAACCAGTTCGTGTACTTCGAGGCCCCGGGCGAGCCCAGCCTGTTCGCGCGCGTGACCGAGATTCGCGAGAAAACGGCCGTGCTGCAGACGCTCAAGGACTATGGCTCGGGCCGCAATGCCGTGTGGGGCGTCACCGCCCGCAACCGCGAGCAGAACTTCGCACTCAACCTGCTGATGGATCCGGACGTGGACTTCGTCACGCTCACTGGCACCGCCGGCACGGGCAAGACACTGCTGGCCCTGGCCGCAGGGCTCACGCAGGTGCTGGACGACCGCCGCTACACCGAAATCATCATGACCCGCGCCACGGTGAGCGTGGGCGAAGACATCGGCTTCCTGCCCGGCACCGAAGAAGAAAAAATGGGCCCCTGGATGGGCGCGCTGGACGACAACCTCGAGTTTCTGGCCAAGGGCGACGGCGGCAATGCGGGCGAATGGGGGCGCGCAGCCACCAACGAGCTGATCCGCAGCCGCATCAAGATCAAGAGCATGAACTTCATGCGCGGCCGCACCTTCCTGAACAAGTACGTGATCATCGACGAGGCGCAGAACCTCACGCCCAAGCAGATGAAGACGCTGATCACGCGCGCAGGCCCGGGCACCAAGATCATCTGCATGGGCAACCTCGCGCAGATCGACACGCCCTACCTCACCGAAGGCTCGTCCGGCCTGACCTACGCCGTGGACCGTTTCAAGGGCTGGCCGCACAGCGGGCACATCACGCTGGCGCGGGGTGAACGCTCGCGCCTGGCCGACTTCGCAAGCGAGGTGCTCTGACGATGGCCGCTGGCTGGATCGCCGCGCTCAAGCTCGTCCCCTGGGCCGACGTGATCGAGGCCACGCCGCAGGTGGTGCAGGCTGCCCGGCGGCTGATGGGCAGCGCGGCCACAACCAACGCGGCAGGGGCCGAGACACCGCAGCAGCAGGCGGAGCGGCGCATGGCCCAGCTGGAACAGGAGCTTGCCGCTTCGGCACAGCTCATCGAACGGCTGGCGGAACAGCACGCCCAGGTGGTGCGGGCGGTGGACGCTCTGCGCCGCCGGCAGCAGCGGCTGGTATGGACCGTGGCAGCGTTGGGCGTGGCCGCCACCCTGCCCTGGCTGTGGGTGGTGCTGCGCGGCTGAGCCATCCTGGTAGGGCCAGCGGCGGTACCCGCCGACCAAACGCTATCTATTTAATAGCTGCTCGTGCTTGATTTATAAGCACGAGAAGCCATTTCGGCTTAAAGCCTAGAAGTCGTCCCCGCCCCCCATGGCGAGGTTCTCGAAGCGCGTCTGGTTCTTCTGGAAGAACAGCTTGACGGTGCCCGTGGGGCCATTGCGCTGCTTGCCGATGATGATTTCGGCAATGTTCGGCTCTTTGCTGTCCTTGTTGTAGTAGTCGTCGCGGTAGATGAACATGATCAAGTCCGCATCCTGTTCGATGGCGCCCGATTCGCGCAGGTCGGACATCATGGGCCGCTTGTCGGTGCGCTGCTCCACGCTGCGGTTGAGCTGCGACAGCGCGATCACGGGGCACTGCAACTCCTTGGCCAGCATCTTCAGCCCGCGCGAGATTTCGCCCAGCTCGGTGGCGCGGTTTTCGCCTTCGGATCCGGAGGAGCCGCTCATGAGCTGCAGGTAGTCGACCACGATCAGGCCCAGCTTGCCGCACTGGCGGGCCAGGCGGCGGGCATTGGCGCGCAGTTCGCTGGGTGTGAGGCCTGGCGTCTCGTCGATGTGCAGCGAAATCGTTCGCAGCTTTTCAATCGCTTCGGTCAGGCGCGGCCACTCGTCGTCGGTGAGCTTGCCGGTGCGCAAATTGCCCTGGTTGATGCGGCCGATCGAACCCACGATACGCACTGCCAGCTGCGCGGCGCCCATTTCCATCGAGAAGATGGCCACGGGCAGGCCTTCATTGAGCGCCACATGCTCGGCGATGTTCACCGCAAACGCGGTCTTGCCCATGGACGGGCGGGCCGCCAGCACCACCATGTCGCCCGCCTGCAGGCCCGAGGTCATGCGGTCCAGGTCGATGAAGCCCGTGGGCACGCCCGTGATGTCGTTCGGGTTGTCGGCCATCTCCTGCACGCGGTCGAGGAGGTCCACCACCAGGGTGTCCATCGACTGGAAGCCCTGCTTCATCCGCGAGCCTTCCTCGCCGATGTTGAAGATCTTCTGCTCCGCCTCGTCCAGAATCTTGTCCACCGGCCGGCCCTGCGGGTTCAGAGCCGCCGTGGCAATGTCGTCGCTGGCCGTCACCAGCTTGCGCAAGATGGCGCGCTCGCGCACGATCTCGGCGTAGCGCCGGATGTTGCTCGCGCTGGGCACGTACTGCGCCAGGCTGTTGAGGTAACCGAGCCCGCCAATCTCCTCGGCCTTGCCCAGGCTCTGCAGGTGCTCGTACACCGTGATCACATCGGCCGGCTTGCTGGCGTTGATCAGACCGCCAATCGCGGCATAGATCAGCTTGTGCTCATGCCGGTAGAAGTCACCATCGACCAGCAGGTCGCCGACACGGTCCCAGGCCTGGTTGTCGAGCAGCAGGCCGCCGATCACGCTCGATTCGGCCTCGATGGAATGCGGCGGCACGCGCAGTTGCGCCACCTCGCGGTCGGGCACGGGGGTGAAGCCGTCGTCGATCTGCGGAAACACGGTGGACATGCGGTTCTTTCAGGCGAAACCCTGGATGCTAGCGGCGTGCGCGGTGGCCGTCATTGCACAAGGCTGTGGACAAGTTGTGGGCGGTGCGGGGATGGCCAGTGGGAAATACTGGGCCGCCGGCCGGAGCGGAACTCTCATCGGCCGCCCTTGGCATGCCCCAAAACAAAAGGCCGCCCGGAGGCGGCCTTGTGTGGGGCTGAAGCCCGAGGAGGCGTCGATCAGGCGGTTTCGCCGTAGACCGACACGGTCACTTCGACCACCACGTCCGTGTGCAGAGCCACGGCCACGGTGCTGTCACCGACCATCTTGATCGGGCCATTGGGCAGGCGGATCTGCGACTTCACGACCTTGTAGCCTTGCTTGTTCAGCTCTTCGGCGATGTCGTGGTTCGTCACGGAACCGAACAGACGACCGTCCACGCCGGCCTTCTGGGTCAGCTTCAGCGTCGTGCCACCGAGCTTCTCGCCCTGGGCTTGGGCTTCTGCCAGCTTGGCTGCAGCAGCCTTTTCCAGTTCGGCGCGCTTGGCTTCGAACTCAGCCTTGGCGGCTTCGGTGGCGCGGCGAGCGCGGCCCGACGGGATCAGGAAGTTGCGGGCGTAGCCGTCCTTGACCTTGACGATTTCACCCAGGTTGCCCAGGTTTACAACCTTTTCGAGGAGGATGATTTGCATGCTGGGGCTCCTTAGATCTTGTGCTGGTCGCTGTAAGGCACCAGGGCCAGGAAGCGGGCGCGCTTGATGGCGGTGTTCAGCTGACGCTGGTAGATGGCGCGCGTACCGGTCAGGCGCGCGGGGATGATCTTGCCGTTTTCGGCGATGAAGTCACGCAGGGTGTCGACGTCCTTGTAGTCGATCTCTTCCACACCGGCCACCGTGAAACGGCAGAAACGCTTGCGCTTGAACAGCAGCGACTGGGTGTTGCGCTTGGGACGCTTGTCTTTGTTGAACTTCTTGAACGTGGCCATTTCGGACCCCTTGAAAATTAGTCGTGTTGATATTCCTGGATGTGGACCACCGGGTGCTTGCCGTTGCGCGGTGTGGCCAGAAACCCTTGCAGGGTCAGCACACTGCCCACCGGAAGCCGCGCGAGACGTTCAGCCACTTCGCCAAACGCCACCGCCTTGACCACAGCGCGCACTTGGCGCTCTTGTCCTGCCTCTTGCTGCCGGGATTCATGCTCCAGCAGCACCGAGAGGGCAGACACCCCCCCGGGTGTGAAGCGCAAGGCTTGCGCTTCGATCAGGCAGGCGGTCAGGGCGACGCGGTTGTCCACGCTCCGATGTCCACCGGGCGCTGATCAGCGCTCTGCGGCGGCAGCCTCGGCCTGGTTGGCCTTGCGGGCTTCTTCGCGCTCAACCGTCTTCATCATCGAGGAAGCGCCGGTTTCGGCCTTCTTCTTTTGCACGGTCAGGTGGCGCAGCACGGCGTCGTTGAACTTGAAGGCGTGCTCCAGTTCGGCCATCACGGCCTGGTCAGCCTCAATGTTCACGCACAGGTAGTGGGCCTTGGCGAGCTTGTTGATCATGTAGGCCAGCTGACGGCGGCCCCAGTCTTCCACGCGGTGGATCTTGCCGCCGCCTTGGGTGATCATGCCCTTGTAGCGTTCAAGCATGGCCGGAACCTGCTCGCTCTGGTCCGGGTGAATCAACAGGACGATTTCGTAATGACGCATGCATACTCCTTTTGGTTAAAGCCGCCCGCTGCGTCGCAAGCAGTGCGGCAAGGCAAAGCGCGAGAGTATAGCAGCCCGAGGGGCGCGTGTACACTGCGGCGCGCTGCAGCGCAAATCCCTGCCCGGCGCCTTGAAATCGGCAGGGATGCCCCCAGCTGCCGCGCGTCAGGTCTTTTCATGCATTCCAATATGTCCGACAAACACCCCGCCAACGCACCGTCCGCCGATACGGCACCCGAAGCTGTCGAAGCCGCCATGGCCGCCAACGCGCAGGACGAACTGGAGCGTCTGAACGCTGAACTGGCCGAGCTGAAGGCCAAGAGCGCGGAACTGGCCGACCAGTACCTGCGCGCCAAGGCCGAAGCCGAAAACGCCCGCCGCCGCGCCGAAGACGAAGTAACCAAGGCACGCAAGTTCGGCATCGAGAGCTTTGCAGAAAGCCTGCTCCCGGTCTGCGACAGCCTGGACGCGGCCCTGGCCATCAAGGAAGCCACGCCCCAGCAGCTGCGCGAGGGCGCCGACGCCACGCTGCGCCAGCTGCAGTCGGCCCTGGAGCGCAACAAGGTTCTGGCGATCCAGCCGGCTGCGGGCGAAAAGTTCGACCCCCATCAACACCAGGCCATCAGCATGGTGCCCGCCGAGCAGGAGGCCAATACCGTGGTGGCCGTGCTGCAAAAAGGCTATCTGATCGCCGACCGCGTGCTGCGGCCCGCCCTGGTGACGGTGGCCGCCCCGAAGTAAAGCCCACCTCGCAGACAGGGGCTTGAAGCCCGGCGCAGCAACCTCAGTTACGGACCATTCCAACCAATTTCAGCATCGCGGAGAACTCATATGGGAAAAATCATCGGCATTGACCTCGGAACCACCAACAGCTGCGTGGCCATCATGGAGGGCAACACCACCAAAGTGATTGAAAACAGCGAAGGTGCGCGCACCACGCCGTCGATCATTGCCTACCAGGAAGACGGCGAGATCCTGGTCGGCGCCTCGGCCAAGCGCCAGGCCGTGACAAACCCCAAGAACACGATCTACGCCGCCAAGCGCCTGATCGGCCGCAAGTTCGAAGAGAAAGAAGTCCAGAAAGACATCGACCTGATGCCCTACAGCATCAGCAAGGCCGACAACGGCGACGCCTGGGTGGAAGTGCGCGGCAAGAAGCTGGCTCCGCCCCAGATCAGCGCCGAAGTGCTGCGCAAGATGAAGAAAACCGCCGAGGACTACCTGGGCGAACCCGTGACCGAGGCCGTGATCACGGTGCCGGCCTACTTCAACGACGCCCAGCGCCAGGCGACCAAGGACGCAGGCCGCATCGCTGGACTGGACGTCAAACGCATCATCAACGAGCCCACCGCTGCGGCCCTTGCCTTCGGCCTGGACAAGCAGGAAAAGGGCGACCGCAAGATTGCGGTGTACGACCTGGGCGGCGGCACATTTGACGTGTCCATCATCGAGATCGCCGATGTGGATGGTGAAAAACAGTTCGAAGTGCTGTCGACCAACGGCGACACCTTCCTCGGCGGGGAAGACTTCGACCAGCGCATCATCGACTACATCATCAGCGAGTTCAAAAAGGAACAGGGCGTGGACCTGTCCAAAGACGTGCTGGCCCTTCAGCGCCTGAAGGAAGCCGCTGAGAAAGCCAAGATCGAGCTGTCGAGCTCGGCAGCGACCGACATCAACCTGCCCTACATCACGGCCGATGCCTCGGGCCCGAAGCACCTGAACATCAAGCTCACGCGCGCCAAGCTGGAAAGCCTGGTCGAAGAACTGATCGAACGCACCATCGCCCCCTGCCGCACCGCCATCAAAGATGCTGGCGTGAGCGTCTCTGACATCCACGACGTGATCCTGGTGGGCGGCATGACCCGCATGCCCAAGGTGCAGGAGAAGGTCAAGGAATTCTTCGGCAAGGAGCCGCGCAAGGACGTGAATCCGGACGAGGCCGTGGCCGTGGGCGCTGCCATCCAGGGCCAGGTGCTGTCGGGCGACCGCAAGGATGTGCTGCTGCTGGACGTGACGCCGCTGTCGCTGGGCATTGAGACCCTGGGTGGCGTGATGACCAAGATGATCACGAAGAACACCACCATCCCGACGAAGTTCGCACAGACCTTCTCGACGGCCGACGACAACCAGCCGGCCGTGACGATCAAGGTGTTCCAGGGCGAGCGTGAAATGGCCAGCGGCAACAAGCTGCTGGGCGAGTTCAACCTCGAAGGCATTCCGCCGGCCGCACGCGGCGTTCCGCAGATCGAAGTGGCATTCGACATCGATGCCAACGGCATTCTGCACGTGAGCGCCAAGGACAAGGGCACGGGCAAGGAAAACAAGATCACCATCAAGGCGAACTCTGGCCTCTCTGAGGAAGAGATCCAGAAGATGGTGAAAGACGCCGAGCTGAACGCCGCCGACGACAAGAAGAAACTCGAACTGGTGCAGGCTCGCAACCAGGGCGAAGCGGCCGTGCACAGCGTCAACAAGAGCCTGGCCGAGCACGGCGACAAACTCGAAGCCGGCGAGAAGGACGCCATCACCGCCGCCGTGAAGGCCCTGGAAGAAGCGCTCAAGGGCGACGACAAGGCCGCCATCGACGACAAGACCAATGCGCTGATGGCTGCCAGCCAGAAGCTGGGCGAAAAAATGTACGCCCAAGCCCAGGCCGAGCAGGCAGCCGCGGGTGCGGCCGCGGGCGCAGCCCCGGGGGCTGGAGCCAGCGCGGGCGCCTCGGCCAAGGCCGACGACGACAACGTGGTCGACGCCGAGGTGAAGGAAGTCAAGAAGGGCTGATCCCCATCCGGTGACGCCATCCGCCGCGCCGGGCTCCTCGTGGGGCTCGCGCGGCGTTCCCGTTCCAACAGGGCACCATCCAAACCATGTCCAAACGCGACTATTACGAAGTGCTGGGCGTTCCCAAGAACGCCTCGGACGAGGACATCAAGAAGGCCTACCGCAAGCTGGCCATGAAGTACCACCCTGACCGCAATCAGGGGGATGCCGCCAAGCAGGCCGAAGAGAAGTTCAAGGAGGCCAAGGAGGCCTACGAGATGCTGTCGGACGGCCAGAAACGTGCGGCCTACGACCAATACGGCCATGCGGGCGTGGACCCGAACATGCGCGGCCCAGGTGGCCCGGGCGCAGAAGGCTTTGGCGGTTTTGCCGAGGCTTTCGGCGACATCTTTGGCGACATGTTCGGCCAGGGACGGCGAGGTGGCGGCCGGCAGGTGTACCGCGGCAGCGACCTGAGCTATGCGATGGAGATCACGCTGGAGGAAGCGGCGCGCGGCAAAGATGCGCAAATCCGCATCCCCTCGTGGGAAAGCTGCGACACCTGCCATGGCAGCGGCGCCAAACCCGGCACCAGCGCCAAGACCTGCGGCACCTGCCAGGGCACGGGCACGGTACAGATGCGCCAGGGCTTCTTCAGCGTGCAGCAGACCTGCCCGCACTGCCGCGGCACGGGCAAGATCATCCCCGAGCCCTGCACCAGCTGCCACGGCCAGGGCAAGATCAAGAAGCAGAAGACGCTGGAAGTGAAGATTCCGGCCGGCATCGACGACGGCATGCGCATCCGCAGCACCGGCAACGGCGAGCCCGGCATGAACGGCGGCCCCCCGGGCGACCTGTACATCGAGATCCGGCTCAAGAAGCACGACATCTTCGAGCGCGACGGCGACGACCTGCACTGCCAGGTGCCGGTGAGTTTCATTACGGCTGCGCTGGGCGGTGAGATCGAAGTGCCCACACTGCAGGGCAAGGCGGCCATCGACATTCCGGAAGGCACGCAGGCCGGCAAGCAGTTCCGACTGCGCGGCAAGGGCATCAAGGGGGTTCGCTCCAGCTACCCCGGCGACCTGTACTGCCACATCGTGGTGGAAACACCGGTCAAGCTCACCGAATACCAGCGCAAGCTGCTGCGCGAACTGGAAGACTCGCTCAAGAAAGGCGGATCGCGCCACTCGCCCAGCGGTGAAAGCTGGACCGACCGGTTGAAGAACTTCTTCACCTGAGCGGTATGGCTCCGCACTCCAAGGCCCGCAACAGCGGGCCTTTTTCATGGTCTGGGCACTTGCGTGCGGCCCACAGCAATTCTTTGACAGACATCAAGGGCGCACAGGGCTACGATGGGTGACAGTGCCACCCGTCGCTCCCACGGACTGCCTTCTGGGCCTGGACATACACATGGATCTCACGCTTCGCTTCTTGGGCGGTGCCGGCACCGTCACCGGCTCCAAATACCTGGTGCAACACAATGGCCGCTCATTGCTCGTGGACTGCGGTCTGTTCCAGGGCTACAAGCCGCTGCGCCTGCGCAACTGGCAACCCTTGCCGCTGGCGCCGGGCCAGATCGACGCGGTCGTGCTCACCCATGCCCACCTGGACCACAGCGGCTATCTGCCACTGCTGGCGCGCGACGGATTTGCCCACAAGATCCACAGCACGCCGGGCACGCGCGACCTGTGCGCGATCCTGCTGCCCGATAGCGGCCATCTGCAAGAGGAAGACGCCGCGTACCTGAACCGCCACCAGCTGAGTCAGCACAACCCGGCCCTGCCGCTGTACACGCGGCTTGATGCGCTGCACTGCCTCAAGCAGTTTCAGGTGCATGCATTTGGCAAGAGCTTCGAGCCGCTGCCGGGCTGGCGCGTAACCTTCTCGCCCGCCGGGCATATCCTGGGCGCAGCCAGTGTGCTGCTGGAAGTGGCGGGGCGGCGCATCCTGTTCTCAGGCGACCTGGGCCGCCCGGACGATCTGCTGATGAACCCGCCCGAAGCGCCGCCCGATGCCGACACCGTCCTGCTGGAATCCACCTACGGCGACCGCCTGCACCCCGAAGTCGATGTGCTGGCCGAACTGGGCCCCGCTTTGCAGCGCCTGGCTGCGCGTGGAGGGATTGCGGTGGTGCCAGTGTTTGCCGTGGGGCGCGCCCAGGTCATGCTGCACGCCATTGCACAGCTGAAAGCGCGCGGCGAGATTCCTGCATCGCTCAAGGTGTTCCTCGACAGCCCGATGGCAGTCAACACCACAGGGCTGCTTCAGCACCACTTGGACGCACTGCGTCTGAGCGCCCGCGAAGTCCAAAAGCTCACGCACACAGCCACCATGGTGCAGACGACCGACGAATCCAAGGCACTTGCCCGGCTGCATGGTCCTATGGTGATCCTGGCCGCCAGTGGCATGGCCACCGGTGGCCGTGTGCTGCACCATCTGGCGCTGCATGCGGGCGACCATCGCAACATGATCATCCTCACAGGCCACCAGGCGCCCGGCACGCGCGGCGCGCGCCTGGCCGACGGCGAAAAAAGCATCCGCATCCATGGGCAAGATGTGGATGTGCGGGCTGAGGTGGTGCGGCTGGGTTCGGCGTCGGCACATGCCGACGGGGCGCAGTTGCTGACCTGGCTGCGCAGCATGCGCCACAGGCCACGGCGGGTGTTTGTCGTGCACGGTGAGATGGGCGCTGCCGACCACATGCGCGAGCGCATTGAGCACGAACTGCACTGCCAAGCCACCGTGCCCGAGCACGACGGCGTGGTCGTGCTCTGAAGCGCACGGCAGGCCCTGGGAAGCCGCCAGCCCCCTGCATCGCGGTGCAGATGGGCCACGCAATGCCTTGCGGGCAGCAGAGCATTCGCGTTTCGCGATGACAAGGGGCGATAATTCAAACCAAAATAGGTCGCCATCGCGAAAAACGAAGCCCCATTCTCCCCACATGAAAAGCTCCGAGCGCAGTTTTGCGCGCCGCATCGACCTCACCTCGCTCCAGCTCTTCGTGGCGGTGTGCGAGCTGGGCAGCATCGGCCGAGCGGCGGAGCGGGAGTTCATTGCGGCCTCGGCCATCAGCAAACGCCTGTCCGATCTGGAGGCGGCGGTGGACACCCCTCTGCTCTACCGCCACAGCCGCGGCGTGACGCTGACCCCGGCGGGCGAGAGCCTGCTGCACCATGCGCGCGCCGTGCTGTTTGGCCTGGAGCGCATGCAGACCGAGCTGGGCGAATACGCCGACGGCGTGCGCGGCCATGTGCGCATGCACGCCAACATCTCGGCCATCGTCGAATTTCTGCCTGAAGACCTGGGCGCATTCGCGCGGCGCTACGGCCAGATCAAGATCGATCTGCAAGAACATCTCAGCAGCGAAGTCGTGCACGCGGTTCAGGAAGGCGCGGCCGACCTCGGCATATGCGACGCAGGCTCCACCGCCCTGGCAGGCATTGCGCTGCAGCACCGCCTGTACCGCAGTGACCGCCTCGTGCTGGTCACGCCCGAGGGCCACGCGCTCACGCAGCAGGCGTGCATTGCATTTGAGCAAGCGCTCGACTGGGACATCGTGGGCCTGCATGCACACAGCAGCATCAGCCTGGCCATGCGGGCCGCCGCGGCCGCCGCGGGCCGGGCGCTGCACCAGCGCATTCAG
Organism: Acidovorax lacteus; assembly: GCF_039540375.1. Classification (NCBI taxonomy): domain Bacteria; kingdom Pseudomonadati; phylum Pseudomonadota; class Betaproteobacteria; order Burkholderiales; family Comamonadaceae; genus Acidovorax; species Acidovorax lacteus. Next base: position 213,900 of record NZ_BAABEX010000029.1, on the reverse strand, counting down.
GTCACGGGCCTGGATGCCATGTGCCGCATGATCGACAACGGCCTGGGCGTGGGCCTGGTGCCCGACCGTGCGTTCGCGCTGATGCGCGGCATGGGCCGTCTGAGTGCGGTGGCCCTGTCGGACGACTGGGCACACCGTGAACTGCACCTGGTCGCGCGCGACTTCGACGCCCTGCCCACCACTGCCCGGCTGCTCGTGGAACACCTGCTGCCAAGCCCCGCACCCCAACCCTAGAATCGCACCACCCCACCTGAAAGAGAACGCCCCATGGGACGCACCCTGTACGACAAGATCTGGGACGAGCATGTCGTCCACACCGAAGAGGACGGCACGTCCATCCTCTACATCGACCGGCACCTGGTCCATGAGGTGACCAGCCCGCAGGCCTTTGAAGGCCTGCGCCAGGCAGGCCGCAAGGTGTGGCGTGTGAGCTCCATTGTGGCCACGGCCGACCACAACACCCCCACCACCGGCTGGGAACTGGGCTACGACGGCATTGCCGACCCGATCAGCAAGGAGCAGATCACCACGCTCGACGCCAACATCGCCCAGACTGGCGCGGCGGCGTTCTTCCCGTTCATGCACAAGCGCCAGGGCATCGTGCACGTGGTGGGCCCCGAAAACGGTGCCACCCTGCCGGGCATGACGGTGGTCTGCGGCGACTCGCACACCTCCACCCACGGCGCTTTTGGCGCCCTGGCGCACGGCATCGGCACCAGCGAGGTCGAGCATGTGATGGCCACGCAGACGCTGCTGGCCAAGAAAGCCAAGAACATGCTGGTCAAGGTCGAGGGCACGCTGGCCCGCGGCGTGACGGCCAAGGACATCGTGCTGGCCATCATCGGCAAGATCGGCACGGCCGGCGGCACCGGCTACACCATCGAGTTTGCCGGCTCGGCCATCCGCGGCCTGAGCATGGAAGGTCGCATGACCGTGTGCAACATGGCCATCGAGGCCGGTGCACGCGCCGGCTTGGTGGCGGTGGACGACAAGACCATCGATTACGTCAAGGGCCGCCCCATGGCCCCCGGCACCGACCGCCAGACCGGCCAGTTTGTCGGGGGCGTCGAATGGGAGCAGGCCGTGGCCTACTGGCGCACGCTGCACTCCGATGCCGACGCGGTGTTCGACGCCGTGGTCACACTCGACGCGGCCCAGATCGTGCCGCAGGTGACCTGGGGCACGTCGCCCGAGATGGTGCTGGGCGTGGACGCACGCGTGCCCGACCCCGACAAGGAAAAGGACGCCACCCGCCGCAGCGCCATCGAGCGGGCGCTGACCTACATGGGCCTGCAGCCCGGCAAGCCGATCCACGACATCACGGTGGACAAGGTGTTCATCGGGTCGTGCACCAACAGCCGCATCGAAGACATCCGCGAAGCCGCCGCCGTGGTCAAGCGCCTGGGCCGCAAGGTGGCAGGCAACGTCAAGCTCGCCATGGTGGTGCCCGGCTCGGGCCTGGTGAAGGAACAGGCCGAGCGCGAGGGCCTGCACGAAGTCTTCAAGGCCGCGGGCTTTGAATGGCGCGAACCCGGCTGCAGCATGTGCCTGGCCATGAACGCCGACCGCCTGGAGCCCGGCGAACGCTGCGCCTCCACCAGCAACCGCAACTTCGAAGGCCGCCAGGGCGCGGGTGGGCGCACCCACCTCGTCAGCCCCGCCATGGCCGCCGCGGCCGCGGTGCACGGCCATTTTGTCGACATCCGCCAGTTTGCCTGACCCACCCCAAGGAGAACCTGCCATGAACAAGCTCACCGCCCTCATCGCCGTCGCCTTCGCGCTGCTGCTCAGCGGCTGCAACACCGTCAAGGGTGTGGGTCAAGACGTGCAGAAAGCCGGCAACGCCATCGAGCGCGCCGCCAACAAATAAGACCCTCGCCATGCAGAAATTCACCATCCACCAGGGGCTGGTTGCGCCCATGGACCGGGACAACGTCGACACCGACGCCATCATCCCCAAGCAGTTCCTCAAGTCGATCAAGAAAACCGGCTTCGGCCCCAATCTGTTTGATGAGTGGCGCTACCTCGACAAGGGCGAACCCGGCATCCCCGAAAGCCAGCGCAAGCCCAACCCGGACTTCGTGCTCAACCAGCCGCGCTACCAGGGCGCAAGCATCCTGCTGGCGCGCAAGAACTTCGGCTGCGGCTCCAGCCGTGAGCACGCCCCCTGGGCGCTCGACCAGTACGGCTTTCGCGCCATCATCGCGCCGAGCTTTGCCGACATCTTCTTCAACAACTGCTTCAAGAACGGGCTGCTGCCCATCGTGCTGCCCGAAGCCACGGTGTCGCAGCTCTTCGACGAAGTGCACGCCTTCCCCGGCTACCGCCTGACCATCGACCTGGAGCGCCAGGTCATCGTGCGGCCACAGGGCGAAGAGATCCCGTTCGAGGTGCAGGCATTCCGCAAGTACTGCCTGCTCAACGGCTTTGACGACATCGGCCTGACGCTGCGCCAGGCCGACAAGATCCGCGCCTTCGAAGCCCAGCGCCTGGCCACCAAGCCCTGGCTGGCCCACACCATGGTGGGCTGAACCCAGCATGAAATCCCTGGCTCGTGCTTACAAATCAAGCACGAGCAGCTATCAAAATAAGAGCATTACATGAAAATTGCAGTCCTGCCAGGCGATGGCATTGGTACCGAAATCGTGGCCGAAGCCGTCAAGGTATTGCGCGCCCTGGACCTGAAGCTGGAGATGGAATCCGCCCTGGTGGGCGGTGCCGCCTACGAGGCGCACGGCCACCCGCTGCCCGAGTCCACGCTCAAGCTTGCCAAGGAGGCCGACGCCATCCTGTTCGGCGCTGTGGGCGACTGGAAGTACGACAAGCTCGACCGCCCGCTGCGCCCCGAGCAGGCCATCCTGGGCCTGCGCAAGCACCTGGGCCTGTTTGCCAACTTCCGTCCGGCCATCTGCTACGAGCAGCTCACGCATGCCTCCAGCCTCAAGCCCGAACTCGTGGCCGGTCTGGACATCCTCATCATCCGAGAGCTCACGGGCGACATCTACTTCGGCCAGCCGCGCGGCCGCCGCACGGCGGTGGACGGCCACTTCCCCGGTGCCGACGAAGCCTTCGACACCATGCGCTACTCGCGCCCCGAGATCGAGCGCATTGCCCGTGTGGCCTTTGAAGCCGCCCGCAAGCGCAACAAGAAGGTCACGAGCGTGGACAAGGCCAACGTGCTGGAGACCTTCCAGTTCTGGAAGGACGTGGTCACCGACGTGCACAAGGACTACCAGGACGTGGAACTGGAGCACATGTACGTGGACAACGCGGCCATGCAGTTGGTGAAAAAGCCCAAGGCCTTCGACGTGATCGTGACCGGCAACATGTTCGGTGACATCCTGTCCGACGAGGCCTCCATGCTCACCGGCTCCATCGGCATGCTGCCCTCGGCCAGCCTCAACAGCAGCAACCAGGGCCTGTACGAGCCCAGCCACGGCAGCGCGCCGGACATTGCGGGCAAGGGCGTGGCCAACCCGCTGGCCACCATCTTGAGCGCCGCGATGATGCTGCGCTTCAGCCTGAACCAGGAAGCCGCGGCCCAGCGCATCGAGGCTGCCGTGCAGAAGGTGCTGGCCCAGGGCCTGCGCACGCCCGACATCTACAGCGAAGGCACCACCAAGGTGGGCACGGCGCAGATGGGCGACGCGGTGGTGAAGGCGCTGGCCGCCTGACGGCCAGGCCGACGCCCTCGTCCAAGACAGCGGCCTGCGGGCCGCTTTTCTTTTGGGCGACGCGGGAGTGCCGGCCACCCGCAGGCCCCGGCCCACTCCGCAAGGCCCTGACCTGCTCCGGGCCTTTTGTTTTATACTGCACGGCTATGTTTGCCGCCCGCCCGTTCGCCCTGAACACCGCCTCTGCCGCCCTGGCAGGCGTGGCCGCGCGCGCAATCACCACCAAAACCACGACCATTATTAAGGGCTGAACCAGCTCCGGATCGTCGTGCGCCCTCCCTGGCCCTGACGAGCCGGGGCAAACAGGCCGGTCGGGCACTGTTTCTTTACTTGAAAGGGCGTTGAAATGAGCAAGTTGGTAGGGTTGGTCGGCTGGCGCGGCATGGTCGGCTCGGTCCTGATGGACCGCATGGTGCAGGAAAAGGACTTCGACCTCATCGAGCCGATGTTCTTCTCCACCTCGAACGCGGGCGGCGCCGCCCCTTCGATGGCCAAGAACGAAACCACCCTGAAGGACGCGTTCGACATCGAGCAGCTCAAGCGCTGCGAGATCATCATCACCGCCCAGGGCGGCGACTACACGACCGAAGTGTTCCCCAAGCTGCGGGCAGCGGGCTGGAACGGCCACTGGATCGACGCCGCGTCCACGCTGCGCATGAAGGACGACGCCGTCATCATCCTCGACCCGGTGAACATGCCCGTCATCAAGGACGCGCTGGCCAAGGGAGGCAAGAACTGGGTGGGCGGTAACTGCACCGTCTCGTGCATGCTGATGGGCGTGGGTGCGCTGTACAAGGCGGGGCTCGTAGAGTGGATGAGCACCCAAACCTACCAAGCCGCCAGCGGCGGCGGTGCACAGCACATGCGCGAGCTGCTCAAGCAGTTCGGCACGCTCAACGCTGAGGTCAAGGCGCTGCTCGACGACCCCAAGAGCGCCATTCTCGAAATCGACCGCAAGATCATCGCCAAGCAGCGCAGCCTGAGCGATGCTGAAACCGCGAACTTCGGCGTGCCGTTGGGCGGCTCGCTGATCCCCTGGATCGACAAGGACCTGGGCAACGGCGTGAGCCGTGAAGAGTGGAAGGGCATGGCCGAAACCAACAAGATCCTGGGCCAGGGCGAAGGCTTTGGCTCGCCCGCCGTGCCGGTGGACGGTTTCTGCGTACGCATTGGCGCGATGCGCTGCCACAGCCAGGCACTGACCTTCAAGCTCAAGAAGGACGTACCGCTGGCCGACATTGAGGCCATGATTGCCGCCGACAACCCGTGGGTGAAGGTCGTTCCCAACACCCGCGAAGCCACGATCCGCGACCTCACGCCCGTGGCCGTGACCGGTACGCTCAGCATTCCCGTCGGCCGCCTGCGCAAGATGGCCATGGGCCCGGAATACCTGGGCGCCTTCACCATCGGCGACCAGCTGCTGTGGGGCGCCGCCGAGCCGCTGCGCCGCATGCTGCGCATCCTGCTGGACGCCTGATCCGCACGTCTCGCAAGGCAAAAACGCACCGCCCCGGCGGTGCGTTTTTGCTGGAACAGAACCGATACAGCCGGTTACCGGTCGTTGTCGGCAGACAACAGCAACTTGCACCAAGATGGGGCGCAGCCGGGTTCGCCAAAGCTTCCGTGGCACCTCAGCTTGTCAGTGCAAAACATTGCTGCTATGGTGCTTTTTACATATTTTCACGGCCGGGGCGGGGACATCACACCATGAGAACAACACGACCGCTCGACCGCGCCGGCCAACCTCTTCAGCTCATCGCGCACATGCATCGTTGGAAATTTTCTGTGCTGGCGGCCGCAGCCGTCGCATCCGCCGGCTTTTACTCCGGGGATGCCGCCGCTCTGGCGCTGGGGCGCATCACTGTCCAGTCGGCCTTGGGCGAGCCGCTGCGCGCCGAAATCGATGTGCCGCAAATCACCGCCGCAGAGGCCGACACCCTCAAGGTCGCCCCTGCAGCGCCTGAAGTCTTCAAAGCCCAAGGCATGGACTACTCGTCGGCACTCAATGGCTTGCAGGTGCAACTGCAGCGCCGTGCCGACGGTACAGCGTTTCTGCGGCTGAGCAGCGATCGCCCCGTCAACGAACCCTTCGTGGACTTCGTGCTGGAAGCCAACTGGGGCACGGGGCGTATTACGCGCAGCTACACCATGCTGTTCGATCCGCCAGCGCTGCGCCGCCCCGCTCCCGCAGTGACTGCTGCAGCACAACTGCCGCCACCGAGTGCACCGGCCGTGGTGGCGCCACCTGCTGTTCGGGCTGAGCCTGCGCCTGCGGCCGCTCGTCCTGCCGCAGCGCCGCGTGTGGCGGCTCCAGCGGCCCAGGCCCCAGCAGGCGGCGTGGTGGTGCAGAGCGGAGACACGGCAGGAAAGCTGGCCAATGCTTACCGTCCGTCCGGCGTTTCGCTCGACCAGATGCTGGTCGCGATGCTCAGAGCCAACCCGGACGCGTTCATCCAGGGCAATGTCAACCGGCTCAAGGCTGGGGCCGTCCTGCAGATGCCCGACGAGAGCGCCGCGCAGGCCACCCCAGCGCCGGAGGCACGGCAGATCTTGGCCGCCCAGAGCCGCGACTTCAACGCCTTCCGACGCAATCTCGCAGGTGCAGCCCCCACGCCCGAGGTGGCAGGTGCAGACCGCAGCGCCGCCGGCAAGGTGCAGGCTCGGGTCGAAGATCGCAAACCGGCAACCGCCGCGCCCGATCGGCTGACGCTGTCCAAAGGCGCGGTGCAGGGCCAGAAAGCGCCCGAAGACCAGATCGCCAAGGACAAGCAGGCCCAGGACAATGCGTCCCGCATGGCCGAGTTGTCGAAGAATATTTCCGACCTGAATAAGCTGGGGGCTGCCTCTGCACCGGCGGGCACCCCGGCCGCCGCAAGTGCGCCTGCTGCGCCGGGCATCGCGGCCCCCGTGGCTGTGGCAACACCTCCGGCCGCATCGGCGCCCGCCAGCACACCGGCCCCGGCCGTGGAAGCCAGCGCACCCGTGGTGTCGGCGCCAGAGACTCCGGCCTCCGTGCCCGCTGAGGCGGCCTCTGCTCCCGCAGCAGAAGCCGCACCTGCAGCGGCCCCCGCGGCTGCGGCCTCCGCACCGGCGCGGCCTCCGGTGGTTCCGCCAGCCCCTGTCGAAGAGCCCAGCTTCCTCGACACCCTGACGGAAGATCCGATGATGCTCGGCGGTCTGGGATTGGCTCTGCTGGCTCTGATCGGCTACGGCGGTTACCGTGTGGTGCAGCGACGCCGCGCGGGCGCAGGCGTGGACAGTTCCTTCATGGAAAGCCGTATCCAGCCGGACTCCTTCTTCGGCTCCAGCGGTGGCCAGCGCGTGGATACGTCTGGCAGTGACATGACCACAGGCTCGTCCATGGCCTATTCGCCGAGCCAGCTCGATGCTGGAGGAGACGTGGACCCGGTTGCCGAGGCCGACGTGTACTTGGCCTATGGACGTGACCTCCAGGCTGAGGAAATCCTGAAGGAAGCCGTTCGCCACAACCCGGCACGCGTGTCCATCCATGTCAAGCTGGCAGAAATCTATGCCAAGCGCCAGGACCGCAAGGCGCTGGAAGTCGTGGCAGGCGAAGTGTTCAAGCTCACGCAAGGGGAAGGTCCTGACTGGGCGCGTGTGGTAGAACTTGGACGAGACATCGACAGTGGCAACCCGCTCTACCAACCCGGTGGGCGTCCTGGGGTGGCCGTGGCGGCAGCGGTGGGCGTCGGTGCTGCTGCAGCCGTAGCGGCTCCGTCGGTCGAGGCCCTCCCGCCCGATCTGGATCTGGATCTGGACCTGGAATTGCCAGGAGATGCCCTGAGCGAACCAGCCCCGGCGCCAGCACCCAGCAGCTTCGCAGCAGCGGCAGCTGCAGCAGCCAACGCCCTGCCCCCCGAGCCCTCACTGGATCTCGACCTTCCGTCGCTGGATTCCGCTTCGGCCCCTGCGCCCACTGAACCAGTGGATCTGCTCGACCGCATGCAGGCCACCGCCGACGAGCTGAGCATGGCGCCGTCGGGGCCTGTACCGCTGCAGGCCGATCCGCCAGACTCGTCTCCCATGGAGTTCGACCTGGGTGATTTGTCGCTGGACCTCAACACCGCCCGAGCACCGATGCCGACGGTCCCCTCCGACCTCAGCACGGCCGCCGCCGTCGAGCCTGCGTTGGATGTCGACAGCGACGACGACGCCGAGGCTGCACCAGAGGACCCGTTGGCTACCAAACTGGCCCTGGCGGAGGAATTCAACGCGATCGGCGATACCGATGGGGCCCGCACCCTGGTGGAAGAGGTGGTTGCGGAAGCCACGGGCGCGCTGCGCACTCGGGCACAGCGCCTGCTGTCGGAACTTGGCTGATCGTTGCGGGGGCGAAGTCCCCCTGCCAACGCAGCGCCCCGGCAGGGAGCGATTGGCATGAGAGTGGCCCTGGGCGTAGGCTACAGCGGAACACGCTACCACGGCTGGCAAAGCCAGCCTTCAGGCAACACCGTACAAGACCAGCTGGAAAAGGCCCTCGGCCGGTTTGCTGCGCAGCCCGTGAGCACGCTGTGCGCAGGCCGCACCGACGCGGGCGTTCACGGGCTCATGCAGGTGGTGCACTTCGACACGCCGCTGAATCGGACAGAAAACTCCTGGGTGCGTGGCACCAACACGTTTTTGCCGCCCGACATAGCCGTTCAGTGGGCGCGTGTCGTTCCAGACGCGTTCCATGCGCGCGCCAGCGCGGTGGCGCGCCGCTACGCGTACGTGCTGCTGCAGTCCCGCGTGCGCCCCAGCGTGGAGGCCGGTCGCGTCGGGTGGGTGTTTCAGCCCTTGGACGAAACGGCCATGCAGCAGGCTGCGGCCACGCTGTTGGGCGAGCATGACTTCACGTCGTTCCGAGCGGCCGCCTGCCAGGCCCATACGCCGGTCAAGACCATGCACCAGATCCGCATCAGCCGCCGCCCGGCCACCCCCATGGGGGACGACGATGCCTGCTACTGGCGTTTTGAGTTCGAAGCCAATGCCTTCCTGCACCACATGATCCGCAACATCATGGGTTGCCTGATCGCCATCGGCCAGGGCAGCCAGCCGGCTGGCTGGATGCGTGAGGTGCTGGCGGCGCGCTCGCGCGACGCGGCAGCCCCCACGTTCGCACCGGACGGCTTGTATTTTCTCGGACCAGTCTACGACGCGCACTGGGGGCTGCCCACCCGGGTGCCTGCGTATGATTGGTTACCATGAGTTCCCCCCCTGCTCTCCACCGCCTCGACGCCCCCGCCACAGCCCCTAGTTCCGCAGGGCAGGCGACACTCCGCACGCGCATCAAAATCTGCGGCCTGACGCGCGAGCAGGATGTGGACGCCGCCGTTGCGGCAGGAGCCGACGCGGTTGGCTTCGTGCTGTACCCACCAAGCCCCCGTGCGGTGACGGCCGAACGGGCCGCGGTGCTCTCGCGCCGTCTGCCGCCGTTTGTCACGCCCGTGCTGCTGTTCGTCAACCCGACCCGAGAGGCGTTGCTGGCGTCGGCACACGCGGTTCCTGGGGCGCTGCTGCAGTTTCATGGGGACGAAACGCCGGAGCAATGCGCAACCTGGGCCCAGGCCGCAGGCTGCGCCTATGTGCGCGCTGCCCGCATTCCCCTGGGCGAGGCGGGCGCCCGCTTCGACCTTCTACAATATGCGGCTAGTTATCCCGAAGCCCAGGCCATCCTGCTCGACGCCCATGTCGACGGTTACGGCGGGGGCGGCAAGGCATTCAATTGGTCACTCCTTCCACCAAGCGTCGACTCTCACCTCGTTTTGTCTGGTGGACTCACGCCTGCAAACGTGACCGATGGCATTGCCACGCTGCGGCCGCGTTGCAAGACGCTGGCCGTTGACGTGAGCTCCGGCGTGGAAGCCGACGATGCCGAGGGGCGTCCCCTCAAAGGCATCAAGGACGCCGACAAGATCCATCGCTTCGTGTCTGCCGTGCGTGCAGCCGATGCCTTTTGTGCCGCAATCCCATGATGAATTACCAGCAGCCTGATGCCGCCGGCCACTTTGGCCCTTATGGCGGCAGTTTCGTGAGCGAAACGCTCACCCACGCGATCCAGCAGTTGCGCGACGCGTATGCGCGTTACCAGCACGACCCGGAGTTTCTGGCGGAATTCCAATACGAACTCAAACACTTCGTCGGCCGTCCATCGCCCGTGTACCACGCAGCCCGCATGAGCCGCGAAATGGGTGGGGCGCAGATCTACCTCAAGCGGGAGGATCTCAACCACACAGGCGCACACAAGATCAACAACGTGATCGGCCAGGCCATGCTTGCCAAGCGCATGGGCAAGCCCCGCGTGATCGCCGAAACGGGCGCCGGCCAGCACGGCGTGGCCACAGCCACCATTTGTGCACGCTATGGCCTGGAGTGCGTCGTGTACATGGGTGCCGAGGATGTCAAGCGCCAGAGCCCCAATGTGTACCGCATGAAGCTGCTGGGCGCGACGGTGGTGCCGGTCGAGTCGGGCAGCAAGACGCTCAAGGATGCACTCAATGAGGCCATGCGCGACTGGGTGGCCAACGTCGACAACACGTTCTACATCATTGGCACTGTGGCAGGCCCACACCCTTATCCGATGATGGTGCGCGATTTCCAGAGTGTGATCGGGCAGGAATGCCTGGAACAGATGCCCGGCATGCTCGCGGCCCAGCAACTGCCCGCAAAGCAGCCCGATGCCGTGCTGGCCTGCGTGGGCGGCGGCAGCAACGCCATGGGCATTTTCTACCCCTACATCCCGCACACCGGCACGCGCCTGATCGGCGTGGAGGCCGCGGGCGAAGGCCTGGACAGCGGCAAGCACTCGGCCTCGCTGCAGCGCGGCAGCGCGGGCGTGCTGCACGGCAACCGCACCTTCATCCTGCAGGATGCCAACGGCCAGATCACCGAAACGCACAGCATCAGCGCGGGGCTGGATTACCCCGGCGTTGGGCCTGAGCATGCGTGGCTGCAGGAAATCGGTCGTGCTGAATACGTGGGTGTGACCGACCAGGAGGCGCTCGACGCCTTCCACTACCTGTGCCGCACCGAAGGCATCATCCCGGCGCTGGAATCCAGCCATGCGATTGCCTACGCCATGAAGCTCGCCAAGACCATGCGCGCCGATCAGTCGATCCTCGTCAATCTGTCGGGGCGCGGCGACAAGGACATCGGCACGGTGGCCGACCTCAGCGGTGCCGACTTCTACTGCCGCCCAAGCTGCCGCAACCAGCCCGTCAAGGGCGGCGAGTTCGTGATCAAGGGGGTGACCGCATGAGCCGCATCGCCTCCACCCTCTCGGCCCTCAAGGCCCAGGGCCGCAAGGCTTTGATTCCGTACGTGACGGCCGGCTTCCCGTTCGCCGACATCACCCCTGCGCTGATGCACGGCATGGTCGAGGCTGGGGCCGACATCATCGAACTCGGCGTGCCGTTTTCGGACCCGATGGCCGATGGTCCGGTCATTCAGCGCGCTGGCGAAAAGGCGCTGACCCTGGGCGTGGGCATGCGCGAAGTGCTGGCCTGTGTTCAAGAGTTTCGTAAGCGCAACCAGAGCACGCCCGTAGTGCTGATGGGCTACGCCAACCCGGTGGAGCGCTACGACCAGGTGCATGGCACCCAGGCGTTTGTGCGCGACGCTGCCGAAGCTGGAGTGGACGGCGTGCTGATCGTGGACTACCCGCCCGAAGAGTGCGCCGACTTCGCCGCCCGCCTGCGCGAGCGCGACATGGACCTGATCTTCCTGCTCGCCCCCACCAGCACCGACGCACGCATGGCCGAGGTGGCCCGCGTGGCCAGCGGCTACGTGTACTACGTCTCGCTCAAGGGTGTGACGGGCTCGGGTGCGCTCGACACCGCCGCGGTCGAGGCCATGCTGCCGCGCATCCGCCAGCATGTGAGCATCCCGGTAGGCGTGGGCTTTGGCATCCGCGACGCCGCAACCGCGCAGGCCATCGGGCGCGTGGCCGACGCAGTGGTCATCGGCAGCCGCATCATCCAGCTGATCGAAGACCAGCCGCACGAGAAAGTCGTCCCGGTGACCGTGGATTTCCTGCGCGGAATCCGCAAGGCACTGGACGCATAATGCTGCCCGGCGCCGCCCCACCCGGGCGGCGGCCGCAGACACAAGGAGAACCCGCATGTCCTGGCTTGAAAAACTCTTGCCCGCCAAAATCCAGCAGACCGACCCGACCGAGCGCCGCCAGGTGCCAGAAGGCCTGTGGATCAAGTGCCCGAGCTGCGAGACGGTGCTCTACAAAAACGACCTGGAGCAGAACCAGAACGTCTGCCCGCAGTGCAGCCACCACCACCGCATTGGCGCGCGTGCGCGGCTCGACGGGTTTCTGGACGCCGAAGGCCGCTACGAGATCGGCCAGGAAGTGCTGCCGGTGGACGCGCTCAAGTTCAAGGACAGCCGCAAGTACCCCGAACGCCTGAAAGAAGCGCTGGAGAGCACGGGTGAAACCGATGCGCTGGTGGTCATGGGCGGTTCGGTCAAGAGCGTGAACGTGGTGGCCGCCTGCTTTGAATTCGACTTCATGGGCGGCAGCATGGGCAGCGTGGTAGGCGAGCGCTTTGTGCGCGGCGTGGAAACCGCCATCGAGCAGAAGGTGCCCTTCATCTGCTTTACTGCCACGGGTGGCGCTCGCATGCAGGAAGGCCTGCTGTCGCTGATGCAGATGGCCAAGACCAACGCCGCCCTCACCCGGCTGGCCAAAAAAGGCCTGCCCTATGTGAGCGTGCTCACCGATCCCACCATGGGCGGTGTGAGCGCGGGCTTCGCTTTCATGGGCGACATCGTGATTGCCGAGCCCAAGGCGCTGATCGGCTTCGCCGGGCCCCGCGTGATCGAATCCACCGTGCGCGTGACCCTGCCCGAGGGCTTCCAGCGCGCTGAATTCCTGCAACAAAAAGGCGCCGTCGATTTCATCTGCGACCGCCGTGAACTGCGCAACACCGTCGCACGCAGCCTGGCCATGCTGCAGCGCCTGCCGGCCGACGCGGTGATCTGATCGGGCGCACTGCCAACAGGGCCCTGCGCTGCTGGGCTCGCGGCAGACCGCACGCTAAAAAAGCACCATCGCTCCAACGCCCTCGCCTGCAGCGAGGGTGCCAAGGGAGTGCGGCGGCGCCCTACGAGGGATGACGGGCGCGCCGGCACCACGCGAATTTGCTATCAAATTTATAGCTGCTCGTGCTTGACTTTCAAGCACGAGCAGCCATTTTGACATCCAAACCCACTGCGAGCCAGTCACCATGCGAGCCTGTCCGTCCAGGCCCGCCGGTGCGGGTGCCAGGGTCAGGCTCAGAAGCCAGCGCCCAGCACGCTCGCCTGCAGATGCCCCAGCACGATCATCAGCACCTGCATCAGCAGCAGCGCTGCCAGGGGCGATAAGTCAATACCACCGACCAGTGGGATGAAGCGCCGAAACGGCTTGAGCACCGGGGCCACCAAGCGCTCGATCACATCGGCCAGCGGGGACTGCGACTGCAGCCAGGAGATGACCGCATACACGATCATGAGCCCGATCATCCCCGACAGCGCCACCCGTGCCATGCCAAACACGGCCAGCCAGGGCAGCCAGGTCCAGCCCCCCACACCCAGACCAATTACCAAAGCCAGCAGCAGATACTGCAGCAATTGCACCAGCAGCGCTGCGACCAGACTGGCCACATCCCAGGCCCCGAGCGGCGGCACCAGCTTGCGCAGCGGCAGAATCACCCAGTCGGTGAGCGCAAAGACGAACTGCCCGATGGGGTTGGCAAATGGAATGCGCTGGCGCTGCATGTACAAACGCAGCAGGCAGGCACCGGTGAGCAAGCCGCCGGCGACATCGAGAAGCAGAGTGAATATCTGTTGAAACATGACTGGCGGCCTGAAGCGCAAGAGAGCTCATGCGATCATAGCGGCCACATCTCTGGGCCCTACCGTGACTGTGCCTTTGACGCTCCAATCCCTTCCGCTGTTTCCGCTGGGTACCGTGCTCTTTCCTGGCGGCGTACTGCCTTTGCGCGTATTCGAGGTGCGTTATCTCGACATGATCCGCCGCTGTCTGAAGGCAGGCGCACCGTTCGGCGTGGTCGCACTGACCCAGGGCCACGAGGTGCGGCAGGCGGGCTCGGCACCCGAGAGCATCGCCTCGGTGGGAACGCTGGCCCAGATCGCCAGCGCCGAAACACCCCAGCCCGGACTGATGCTCGTGCGTGTGGCCGGTGGGCAGCGCTTTCGCATCCAGCGCAGTGAGCAGCTCAAGCACGGGCTGTGGGTGGCGGATGTGGAACTGCTGCCAGCCGACGCATCCGTCGCGGTGCCGCAGGATCTGCAAAACGCCGCCCAAGCGCTCGCCCATCTGTTCAAGAAGCTGGAATCGGCTGAGGCGGCCAGTACTGCCCTTTCGACCGCGCCCCCACAGTGGAGCGATTGCGGCTGGCTTGCCAACCGATGGTGCGAACTGCTGCCCCTGCCCGTGGCCATCAAGCAGCAGTTGCTGGAACTCGATAATCCCCTGCTGCGACTGGAACTGGTCGGCGATGTGCTGACACAGTCGGGCATCTCAGCATGACCCGGGCCGCTTGAACGCCTGGAGAGATCGGTCTTAGCGCGGCCGGTACTCGGGCACCTGCGACTGCAACCACTGGCGCAGGGCGGCTCCATCCGGGGCCGGTCCCGCATTGTCGATCCAGCGGCACACGGCCTCGACATCAACCGACTGCAGCCCTGACACCTTGGCCACCCGCAGTTTCGGGTGCGGCGTCGGCTCCGTCGTTTCGTCGTCGGCCAGCAGTTCTTCAAACAGCTTTTCGCCGGGCCGCAAGCCCGTGAAGCTGATCGGAATCTCCCCCTCCGTCTTGCCCGACAGCCGGATCATCATGCGCGCCAGGTCCACAATCTTGACTGGATCGCCCATGTCCAGCACAAAAATCTGCCGCGACTGCCCCATCAAGCCAGCCTGCAGCACGAGCTGCGCCGCCTCCGGAATGGTCATGAAGTAGCGCACGATGTCCGGATGCGTGACGGTCACAGGACCGCCACGGGCAATCTGCTGCGTGAACAGCGGGACGACAGAGCCGCTCGATCCGAGGACGTTCCCGAAGCGAACGGCCACGTACTGCGTCGTGCCATGCATGCGTGCAACGCCCTGCATGACAAGCTCTGCCAGACGCTTGCTGGCCCCCATCACATTCGTCGGATTGACCGCCTTGTCAGTGGACACCAGAACGAAACGCGACGCACCCACCTGCCCTGCCACACGGGCCGCGTTCAGCGTACCCTCCACGTTGGTGCGCAGAGCCTCCACCTCGTTGAGGTCTTCCATCAAGGGCACATGCTTGTAGGCCGCTGCATGGAACACCACCTTTGGGAGATGCGCCTGCGCAATGGCCAGCAACCGCTGCGGCTCACGCACGTTGGCGGTGTAGTACAGCCCCCGCATCTGCGGGTGGGCTGCGCGCAATTCCTGCTCCAACTGGTAGACCGCGTACTCTGAAACATCCAGGCACACCAGTTTTGCAACGCCAAAGCGGGCGACCTGCCGGCACAGTTCGGAGCCTATGGACCCCCCAGCACCGGTGATGAGTACCGTCTGCCCGGCGAGCAACTGCGAAAGACCTTTTTCGTCCAATGCCACAGGAGCACGGCCTAGCAGATCGTCCAGCTCCAGCTTGCGCAGGGTTCCTGCCTCCGCCCTGAGCCATTCATCCGGGCGAGGCATGGTAAGCAAGGGCAAACCTGCTTCGCTAGCGCCCACCAAAGCCTCGCGTCGTGCAACTGAACCGGGCGCACTGACCACCAAGGCGGCCGAAGCTTCAGTCTCACGCGCGATACGGGCTAACTCGTCCAGTGCACCCAGCACTTCGACCGTCTGTAGCGAGCGCCCACGCTCCACTGCGAGTGGACTCACGATACCCACCACCGACCACTGGTGAGCGCTGCGCAAAGCGGGCAATGCGATGGCAGCATCCTGGACAGACCCCACGAGCAATAGCGGCTTGCCCTGCGCTGCGCTCTGAGTACCCCCACTCAACAGCAGTCGTGCAAGTATCCGCACGGCCCCAAGCGCCAGCAGCACCAGCATGGGATGCAAGAGCAGCACCGATCGCGGGAAATTTGGCACGCGCAGCATGAGAACGGTAGCGGCAACGAGCAAACCACCCATGGCAACACCAAAGACCAAGCGAATCAGCTCCGCTACGCTGGTGTAGCGCCAGATGTGGCGATACACGCGCCAGCCAAGCAGACTGAAGAAGTAGGCCAGCAGTGGTACCGGTAGGGCGTGCACCATCATCGCCTGAAAATCATCGGGCATGTCGAGGTTAAAACGCAGCCAGAAGGCGAGCCACCAGGCGGTGGCGAGCAGAGCCAAGTCGATCAGCGCGGCGAGAAGGGCCTGCCTAGACCAGTGCACGGTTCACCTCGTCCTTCTCCAACACCAAGCGCAGGTGGGCGATCACCCGGTCCTGCTGCTCAGGACTTAGGTTGGAGCCCGAGGGCAGGCAGATGCCGGTCTCGAACAGTTGGCGCGAGACATCGTGGCCGAGTGCGTGCTCGAAGTAGGGAGCCGCAGCGAACAGGGGCTGCAGGTGCATGGGCTTCCATACGGGACGTGCCTCTATCTGGTGCCGCTCCATAGAGCGCATAAGCGCATTGCAGCGTTGGCTGGCGCGCGGGCCGACCAGGGTGAAGCAGGTCAGCCAGCGGGTCGCGTGGTGGCCTTCGGGTTCGGGCATCCAGCGAACGGCGGGCAGGTCGGCCAGGGCGTCGCGATAACGCTCGAACACCGCGCGGCGCTGGATCACGCGCTGCTGCAGCACGCGCAGCTGGCCGCGTCCGATGCCGGCCAGCACATTGCTCATGCGGTAGTTGTAGCCCACCTCGGTGTGCTCGTAGTGGCGCGCCGGTTCGCGCGCCTGGGTTGAGAGGTGGCGTGCCCGCGCTACCAGCGTGGGGTCGTTGGCCACCAGCATGCCGCCGCCCGAGGTGGTGATGATCTTGTTGCCGTTGAAAGAATAGACCGCCAGGTGGCCGAAGCTGCCGCTAGCACGCCCCTTGTAGCGGGCGCCCAGCGACTCGGCCGCGTCTTCCAGCACCGGCACTCCGTAGTGCTCGCAGATTGGCAGCAGCGCGTCCATGTCAGCGCTCTGGCCGTACAGGTTGACGATGATCACGCAACGCGGCAGTCGGCCCTGGGCCTGGGCCCAGGCGAAGGCGCGTTCCAGGGCGGCCGGCGACATATTCCAGGTCGCGGGCTCGGAATCGATGAAGACCGGCCGTGCGCCGCAGTACAGGATGGGGTTACAACTGCCCACGAAGGTCAGCGAGGAACAGAACACCGTGTCACCGGGCTGCACGCCCAGCAGTTGCAGCCCCAGGTGGATGGCGGCGGTACCCGAGCTCAGGGCTGCCGCATGGCCCACACCCACCTCCGCCGCAACCTCGCGCTCGAAAGCGTCCACGTGCGGGCCCAGTGGCGCGATCCAGTTGGTGCGAAAGGCCTCTTCGACGAAGGCGGTCTCTTCCTCGCCCAGGTGGGGCGAGGACAGCCAGATGCGCTGCGTGAGTTCGCGCCGGAACACCAGGTCAACCGGCCGCTGCGTAGCGTCGAGCACAGGGATATGGTCGATCTGGTGCTGGTCCATCAATGCAAGCACGGCGGCAGCGGTTGCGTCTTCGTACACCACGTGAGGGGGGTGACCCGGCAGCTGGCTAACGGGGACGCTGTCGGGCAGACCCTGCAGGCGGGCGCGGCGCAGGTCACCGTCGGTGACGGTGCGCAGCAGCCGGCCTTCGGGATCGACCACCAGCAGCAGCCCACGCCCGGTGCCGTCCAAGCGCCGCAGCGCCTCGTGCAAGGGCTGTTCGGGAGCCACCATCAGGGCCTGGAAATCGGTGGGGTTCATGCCTTCCTCCTGGCCGGCACACCCACCCAGGAGCCCGGCAAATCGATGTTGTCGCAAACCACGGCGCCCGCACCGACGACGGCGCCGGCGGCCACCGAGCGGCCCGGCAGCACCACGGCGCCTGCACCAATCAGAACGCCAGGACCAATTTGCACGTCGCCGCCGAGCACTGCACCGGGCGCGATGTGGGCGAAGTCGCCGATTCGGCAGTCGTGGTCAACCACGGCGCCGTGGTTGACGATGACGCCCAGGCCCAGCCGCGCGCCCGGCGCCACCACGGCCTGTGCCGCGACGAAGCAACCCGCGCCCAGTTGCGCGAAGGGTGACACACAGGCCGCGGGGTGGCAGACTGTGTGCAACCGCTGCAGGCCCAGCGCCAGGCTCTCGCGTTCGCGGGCGGCGTTGTGGCCAATGGCTACGTGCAGTGCCGTGGCCTGTGCGGGGGTCGGGGCGTCTGGCCGATGGAGCGGGATGCCCGGAAGCAGCTCGCCCTGGCACAGAGCCGGGTTGCGGTCCGACGCCAGCAGGCCGGTGGCGCCCGCAGCCCGTGCGGCGTCCGCCACCACCCGGCCGTGGCCACCGGCGCCGAAGATCAGCAGGGCATCAGTAGGCATTGCATTTCTCCAGCACATCGGCCGAGAGCGGCAGCTCGCGCAGCAGGCGCACGATGCGCGCAGCGCTCTGGCCATCGCCATAGCGGTTGTCGGGCGGGTGGTGTCCGTGGTCCAGCGCCTGCTTCAGTGCGGTCGCGATGGCGTTCGCCTCCACCGGCACATCGGTGGTGTTGGGGTTGCGCTCGCGCAGGCGCTGGCGGTCGCCGACGTTGACCACCGGGGTGCCGAAGCTCGCCGCTTCGATGATGCCCGACGAGGAATTGCCCAGCATCACCGCGGCGTGGCGCATGGCCTGCGAGAACAGCGGTCGTCCGAGGTGAGCAATGCGCCGCGAGCCGGCGGGCAAGGGGTGTTCGTCGAGCGCTTGCAGCACGCCATGGGCGCCGGCATCGGCATTGGGTTCGAGCCATAGCACCGGCAGCGCCAGCCGTTGCACGGCGTCCAGCAGGGCCAGGGTCTGGTCGCGGGCCTGGGCCGCCTGCTGCACCACCGGGTGGAACACCACCAGCACAAAGGCCCGGCCGGCCGGCAGGCCCAGCGCCTGCAGGGCGTCCGCGCGTTCGCCTGCGGCCAGTGCGGTCAGACCGTCAAGCCCGGGGGCGCCGACCACATGGATGCGTTCGGGCGCTTCGCCCATGCGGATCAGCCGTTCGCGCGAGCCTTCGGTGGCCACCAGGTGGTGGTTGCAGAGCTTGCTGATGGCGTGGCGCACCGGTTCGTCCACCGTGCCCGAGCGTTCACCGCCGTGCAGGTGCACCGTGGGCACACCCTGGTTCAACGCGGCCAGAGCGCCGGCCAGCATCTCGCCGCGGTCGCCCAGCAGCAAAAGCAGGTCCGGGCGTTCGGCTTCCAGCCAGATGCTTATGTGCTGCAGGCAAGTCGCAATCGCCTGCGACATGCTGGCGGGGGTGCGGGTCAGCACATCCACCGGTATCTCAGCCGCCACCGTCAGGCCCGCGGCTCGGATTTCGTCCACCGTGTGGCCGTGGGCGGCGCTGAGGTGGGTGCCGGTGGCGATCACGGACAGCGCCAGCGCCGGGTCGGTGTGGATGCGCCGCAGGGTTTCGCACATCAGGCCGAAGTCGGCGCGCGTACCGCTGAGGTAGGCGATGCGGCGCACCGCGCTCATGCACCGCTCTCCGGTTCCAGGTCGGACCACTGCAGCACGGTGCCGGCTGTCACCGCGTGGCGCAAGCGGCGTCCGGGCAGTGCATCCAGATCGCGCGGCGCGATGCCGGTGCCCGGGCGGCGGCAGGCCAGCTGCGTTGCCTGCAGCGTGGCCCCGGCGGGCAGGTCGGCCTGCACCACCACGCTGCGGCGTGCTACGCGGGCGGTGTCGCGTTCTTCGGGGCGCGGCGCCTTGATGCCATCGCCCCGCATGGCCTCCACGCGGCGGATGCCCTGCACCATCTGCACGAAGCCGGCGGGGTCGAGCGAGGCGGCATGGTCGGGGCCGGGCAGGCCGCAGTCGAGCGTAAGGTGTTTTTCGATCACGGTGGCGCCCAGGGCCACGGCGGCCAGCGCCGCTTCGATGCCCAGGCTGTGGTCGGAGTAGCCGATGGGCACGCCCAGCACATCGGCCATGTGCTGCATGGCGCGCAGGTTGAGGGCGGCGTCCTCGGCCGGGTAGGCCGAGGTGCAGTGCAGCACGGTCACCTCATCCAGATGGCCGCGCGCGGCGCGCACCCAGGCCAGTGCCTCAGCGGTCTCATCGAGTGTGGCCATGCCGGTGGACAACAACAGCGGCAGTTGCGTAGCTGCGGCGTGTTCCACCAACTGGCGGTGGGTGAGCTCGCCAGACGACAGCTTGAGCCGGCGCACACCCAGGCGCAGCAGCAGGTCCACCGCGGGAACCGAGAACGGCGTTGAGAAGAACTCGATGCCGATGCGCCCGCAGTGGTCGCGGATCTGTTCGTGCTGGACCTCGCTGAGCTCCAGTTTTTCCAGCATGGCGAACTGGTCCTGTTCGTCGGTCTGGCGCGACTGGTACTCGGCCATCGGCGCGCCGGGCACCACCAAATCGGCGGCGCGGAAGGTCTGGAACTTCACCGCGTCGGCGCCTGCGGCCCGGGCCACATCGCACAGCGCGAAGGCCTTGGACAGATCGCCGTTGTGGTTGACGCCAGCCTCTGCGATTACAAAAACTTTCGGCACTCGATCTCCGCTGATAGGGTAGCAACGGTCATCGTAGGCACATCAGCACCTGTAACTTGTAACCCAACTTACGGTGATGGAGCACTTCCGGCGTGAGGAAATCCAGCCTAGGCTGCGGCTGGAACGAGCCCTGATAGGGATGCTCATAGCCTAGGAAGTTCATGAGCGGCTTCAGCTCGTCGATCACGGATTCGACCGCCACGATCTCATAGCCCGCGCGCTCGGCTGTCCGGCCAATGGTGACCTCGCCATACAGGTTCACATGCTCTAAGCCATCGAATACGTTGCACTGCTCGCGCATGATGCGCGCGGCCAGCGAGTCGGCGCTGGGGATCTGCATGAATACCAGGCCTCCAGGTGCTAGCAGGCCCGCCAGCATGCGCAAGTAACCCACCCCGTCCTTGATGTGTTCGAAAACATCCCACAGGCTGATCAAGGCAAAGCGGCGGTCCACGGGCAGATCGGCGATCTCGCAGTTCCAAACCTGATGGTCCTTGCCTTGTGCGATCACAACCTCCTGTTCGTTAAGCTCAATGCCAAAGGTTTTCCAGCCGCGTTCGCGGGCGACGTCCAGGAATAAACCGCCCGAGCAACCGATGTCCAGCACATCACCGGTGCCGACATAACGCTGTACCAAGTCCAAACCTACACCGTAGATGCGGCGATAGAAGGCCGCCTCCGATTCGTGCGCTATCGCCTGCGCAGCGTTATTGTGGCGGTAGTAGTCGGCTAGCGCCGCATCCGTGAACACCGGGTTGAGGAATACCATCGCGCAGTCGCCACAGCGCATGTACTGCCCGCCGTTCTTGATGAACAGCCGCTGCTGCGCAGTGCCGCCACAGACCGGGCACGCGCGTTGCTCCAACCGGTCGGCGCGAAGCAGTCCGGTGAGCGGATCCACGAAGGAATTGCGATAGCGGTCGATGGCCTCGTACATCTGCTGGCGCTGCTGGTGCAGCGAGGCGGCATTCTCTGTGTCCAGACGGGTCATGGCGGGTCCTTTCGTGTTTGCGTCGTTTCGGGGCACAGACGGGCCTACCAGGCGCTCCAGCCACCATCGACCAGCAGGTGCTGGCCAGTGGTGTAGCGCGCCCAGCCGCTCGCAAGATGTAGCACTGCCCCAACAATGTCGTCCTCGGTGCCCATGCGGCCCAGAGGTGTGCGCCGCTCGTAGCGCCGCACGAACGATTCTGGCTGGCCGCGCAGGATGCCGCCGGGCGACACCGCGTTGACCCGTACCGCCGGCGCCAGCGTGGTCGCAAGCCAGCGCGTGAGCTGGATCACTCCCCCCTTGGAAGCGCCATAGGCGGCCGGGTTGCTCATCGTGGTGCCTTCGTAGAGGCTCCAGTCCGGACCGAGCGCACCATAGATCGAGCCGATGTTGACGATGGCGCCACCCTCCGGCGCGCGCGCCAGCGCAGGCGCCAGGCCTTGGCACAGGTGGAAGACCGCAGTCAGGTTGACCTCCAGCGCACGGCGGAACGTGTCCACACTCTGCTGCCCCAAGGGAACCGCCCATCCGCGCAGGCCGGAAGTGCCCACAAACGCGGCGTTGTTGACCAGTGCCGACAGCGGCGCCGGCTCAGCGAACTGAGCGTCGATCAGGCGTTGGCGCGCGGCCTGGTCCTCGAGATCGCACTCGATAATCTGCGGTGCGCGGCCACCGGTCGTCACCAGCGCCGCATGCACTGGCGCCCAGTCGCTGCCGGGCCGATCGATCAGCAGAAGTTGCGCGTCCAGCTCGGCAAAGCCACGGGCCAGACACCTGCCGATGCCACCGGCGGCGCCGGTGATCAGCACACGCCCACCATCAAACCGCAACGCGTCGATCCAACTCATGAAGCTACCTCCAGGCGCCGATGCATCAGGTACTCGGCCCACTCGAAATCCTCAAGGGTGTCGATGTCCACACAGTGGCTGCGCGGCAACTCGACGGCCGCCACACGCCCGTCGAATAGGCGCATGGCCTGCAGCACATAGGCCGGCCGTGCCACGTAGGCGACGGTCGCCATATCGAACACAGCAGGCGCATCCTGTCGCCGCGAAACGCCAGCTGGCAGAGGCGTGACGACCTGCACTAGACCGTCTGTGCCGCGAGTGACCATGTTGAAGTAGGGATTACGGTGCGCCTCGCTCACCGTGACCACCACGTCGGCATCGCCCGCAGCGAAGCGGTTCAGGCATTGCGCGAGGTCCTGTGGCGTGCGCAGCGGCGCTGTCGCTGGCACCGATAGCATCGCATAAGGGAGGTCACCCTCGTCCGCCTGCAGCCAGCGCAGCGCGTGCTGCCAGGCCAGCCATTCGGGTGCGGCATCAAGGGCCAGTTCGACCGGCCGCATGAACGGAACCTCAGCACCATGCTCACGCGCGACGGCGGCAATCTCAACGTCATCGGTGGAAACGATCACACGGCGGATGCCTGGGCACGCCTTTGCATGGCCGATGGACCAGGCCAGCAGGGGCTTGCCGCACAGCGGGCGGATGTTCTTGCCCGGTAGCCCCTTGGAGCCACCCCGGGCGAAGATGAAAGCGACCGCATCGCCACTCATGGCGCAGCCTCCACCGGCACCCGCTGTCCACCGAGCATCGAGGAGTGGCGCACGGCCTCGACCACACGTAGCACCCTAACGCCTTCGGCCAGCGTGACCGCGGGCGCCCCTTGGCCGGCACACGCTGTGACAAACCCAGCCCATTGCGCCGCGTAGGTGGCGTCGCGTCCGCCCGGTTCCGTCGGCAACAGATCCCAGTCGGCCGACCCAGCCAGGCGCGCCTGCAGGCGGCCTGCCAGTGCGTCCCACTGGAGGCTACCCGCGTCGCCAATCAACGTGCAGCGCCGCGTGGCGTCATGCCGCACGAAATCCATCTGCAGCGCAGCGACACAGCCGTCCGTACCGGCAAAGCCCAGCGTGAGCAGCGCGCTGTCTTCAACATCGATGTCCCATCCGCCCTGGCACATCAGGTGTGCCGAAACCCACGCCACCGGGCCCAGCAGCCATTGCAGGTAATCGATCTCATGGCTCAGTTCCAGCAGCACGCCGCCGCCAAGTGCCCGCCGGGCCGACACGCTGCGCAACGGATCGGCACCATGCCGCCAGGTGGCCAGGTGTTGGCCCACCTCGGCCCGCACCGAATGGACGCGCCCCAGACGACGCGCGCCACACCAGGCGCGCATCTGCTGCAGGCCCGGTGAATGGCGCAGGTTATAGCCCACCTGGACCACATGCCCGCAGACCTGCGCCAGCGCTGCCAGATCCGCCGTACCGTCCAACGCAGCGGCCAGCGGTTTTTCAATCAGCACATGAGCTCCGGCACGCAACCAAGCCATCGCCGATTCAACATGCCCGACAGCCGCATTGGCCACCACCACGGCCTCAGGGCGGAATGCCTGCGCCTGCGCCATGGACCGGAACACAGGCACGCCGCTCTCGCCGGGGTGCAACTGGCTGCCATGCTCGCTCAGGGCCGCCAGTTCGATGGTAGCGTCAGCGGCGCGGATCACGCGCAGGTGACGCCGCCCGATGCTGCCAAGGCCATGCACCAGCACGCGCTTCATGCGGCGGCTCCGAGGGACGATGCTGGCGGCCAACTGGCCATGGTTTGCCCGGCCGCGACGATCTGCTGGCGGGCGCGCGCCAGCCCGTCACCGATGAAGTTGAACAGGTGCGCCGTGGCGGCGGCGTCCACCCGAGCGTCGGCAAGACCGGCCAGCAGGTGCAACGCGTTGCCCACGCCGCCGGCTAGGATGATCGGCACGCTGCAATGCGGGGCGACAAGGTCGAGAAGGCCCATGTCATAGCCCTGCCCGGTGCCGTCGCGGTCCATCGAATTGAGATAGAGCTCACCTATATGCGGTTTGCGCAACCATGCCATCGCATCCAGTGCGCTGCCAGGCAAGGCCCGCATACCTCTATCGACCCATGCGCGTGGCTGACCGTCGGCATCGCGACGCAAGTCGACTGCACCGACGACACACTGCTGACCAAAGTCCTCGGCCAGCTCAACGGCCAGGTCGGGCTGCTCGTGCAGCGCGGTGTTAATTACCACCTTGTCGGCGCCGCTGCGCAGCAGCTGCCGCGCATGCTCCAGGCTGCGAACACCCCCACCGGCTGCGATCGGGACGAAGCAGCCCTCAGTCAGGGCCTTAAGCGTGTCGCAGAAGCGGACCGGGTCGCGCACGCCGCGGGTCACGTCCAACACAATCAGCTCGTCGATGTGGAAGGCGATGCGCGAGAAGTCATAGTGCCGCTGCAGCCAACGCAGGTCGCCCACCTTCTGAAGCCGGAAGTTGCGGCTGAGCATGAACGAGCCACCGTCGTATAGGAGCGTGAAAACCAGGCGCTTCTTGAGCATGTCGGAAAGCGCCGGGTCAGGCAGCCAGGAAGTTGCGCAGCAGGCGCAACCCATTGGTCTGACTCTTTTCGGGGTGGAACTGAGTGCCGAACACGTTACCGTGTTCGTAGGCGGAGACGAACTCTTCGCCATGAATTGTTCTGGCATACAGACCGGGGCCGCTGCGCTCGCTCAGCCGGAAGGAATGCACGAAGTAGAAGTCGGCAGGGTTATCCACGCCGGCAAACAGGCGCGAGCCCGGGGAATGATGCACGCTGTTGAAGCCAACATGCGGCACCTTGATACCAGCCGCCTCAAAGCGGTCCACCTGACCGGGCACCAGACCCAGGCCGGCGCTCACACCATCCTCGCTGCCGCGCTCGGCCAGCAATTGCATGCCCAAGCAGATGCCAAGCAACTTGGCGTCGCGCTTCTGCACCGCCTCACGCAGCGCATCGCTCAGGCCGCGGCTGTCCAGCGCCTGCATGGCCCGGCGGAACGAGCCCACGCCGGGCAGCACCAACACCGGCGCGGTGCACACCTGCTGCGGATCGCCACACATGCGTGGCTCGCACCCCAGGAAACGCAGCGCGTTAGCCACCGACCAGAGGTTGCCCATGCCGTAGTCGACGATGGTGACGCTGTAAGCGCTGTACATGGCCGTCAGCGCACCTGGAATCGCGGCGTCCAATAGCCATCCCGCTTTTCGAACAGCTCGCGGTTGGCCCAGCGGTCCAGTGCCGCGTCGAAGGTCGCGCGGTCCATGCGGTAATAGTCGAGGTAGGTTTCCAGGAACTCGTGCGGATACTGGCCGTCGTACAGGCGCACCAGATTCACCGCCTGATCCCTGTCCATGGCGCCGCGCCGAACCTCGATGGACGCATCCTGGTTGGCGCGGCCGAAGCCGAACTTCAGGTACATCAGGTAGGTATGCAGCGCGTACAGAGCCTGATCGTTCTGCGCGAAGTTGGTGAACGTACCGTGGTTGGACGACTCCGCCTCCTGCAGACCACAGTGCTCCTTGGCGACCAGGTAGTTGCGATAAGGATCCCAGTTCTCGAAATAGGACCAGTGGGTGATCTCGATCGGGTTGCGGCGCAGTTCCTCGTCCGAGGGAAATCGGAAGAAGAACAGGTCACTCTCGGACAGGCCGCTGGCGTCCAGCACCTTATCGTAGCCGCCCTCCAGGTAGATGCGGCGCATGTACTGCGTGTCGTAAATCGGGTTTTTGTCGGTTTCGGTGGTGCCGCCGTACTCGACCTCGCCGTCCTCACCATAGAAGATCAGGCCGATGCCCATCTTTTGCGCCATGCGGACCACGCCCGCCTGGATCGCGATAAGCCAGCCGTAGTATGGAAAGCCCATGTCAACCAGCCCCACGCGGTTGAGCCGGCGCATCGCTTCGTGCGCCGGATTGATCGACATGTGGTTATAGCCGCTCTCAACGAAGGCACGCAGGTTGCGGTCCCCCAGCGGCAGTGACAAAGCAGGCGTCACCGTAATCGCCAGCGGGTTCATGCCGTACTTGTGCTTGAGGTTCCAGGCCACGTAAGAGCCGTCCTTGCCGCCGCTGACCGGAACCACGCAGTCGAACGGGCCGCTGCCGCGATGCTTATCCAACAGGCGCTCGAGCTCGCGCTGCCGCGCGAGCCAGTCGAGCGACTTTTTCTTCTCGGCCCAGACGCAGGCGTTGCACAGACCGCGGCTGTCGAACGAGATGCGCGGACGGGTGGACATGGCCAGGCAGGTGGAGCACCAGCGCAACGTGTCGAGAACAGGACTCATGACGGACAGGGGAAAAATGGACGTACCATGAATTGACGGGCGGCCTACAAGACTAGCAGCTCGCAGCCTCCTGCCCCGCGAGCAACCGCAGAACCTGGGCGGCGACCGCGTCGGCGGCGCCGCCGCCCGGCGACGGACCAAGCGCGCGCAGCAAGCCGGGCGTGGCGACCATCCGCTCCAGAGTCGGCACCACGGCGGGCACCGCACATTCGGTGGCGATGCCCATGGCCGCCAGCGGCATGGAATGGTCGAAAATCGATCCTCGCACCTGCAGCACTGGCAAGCGCAGGGCATGGGCCTGCAACGCCACAGTCGAGGTCATAGTCGAAACGATATCGCAGGCATGCAGCGTCACGGCCACGTCGCAATCGCGGACGGTGACCAGCGTCGCGCAAGCCAGCCCCGGATCCTCGATCCGTTCGTTGGGATGCGGCCGAACGATCAAGTGGCGCCCGACTCCCGCTTGGGCCCAGGCCAGCATCTCGCGCAGGATGTGCAACGGCAGCGCCGGGTCGCCGACCAGCCCTGGAGCTGTAGGATGAGACACATACTCGGGCTGAGATGCCCACAGCACGACATGCCGTGTGCCCTCAGGCAAACGCGCCCGCAGCGCCAGTCCGGCCTCGCGCAGCTCAGGCGCGAACAACGTGTCGAACGAGGGGTTGCCCGTTACCACCACGTCATGCGGCGCCCGACCGGCAGCGATGAAGCGTTGGCGCACATCCTCATTGAGTACACACAACCGGTCGCAAAAGCCCGGCTCACCCAGCCACGCGATCTCGTCGATGGCAAACATGCTGTTGATGCACAGGGCCGGGATGCCCAGCCGACCTGCTGCGATGCCGGCCGCCCGCTCGGCACGCGGCGAGTTGGTAATCACTACCACATCCGGTGCGAGCCGGTGCAGGACGCGTTCAAGCGCGCGCACCGGTAGGAACTGGTGCCTGCCAAACAAGCGGTAGCGCTCGCGCGCAGCGGCCTCACCCAAGTCCTGAACCATCTCGGCAAAGGACAGGCCCAAGTAAGCACGGGTCTCGGCCGGCTCCACAGTGCCGCCGGGTTCGAGCGTATTGGCCAGCTCGTCCCCCCACGCCAGTGCCTGGGCGTCATCAGTCGTCACGAAATCACGGAACTGCCAGGTGCGCAGCCCTGCGGCACGCACAGCAGGCGCCGCGCTTGTCAGCGCCAACACGTGCACATCCTCGATGCCGAGCCGTCGACAGGCCAAGGCTGCGGGTACGACCATGCTGACATGCCCGCCCCCGTAGCTCACGAACAGTACCCGCTTTCCTTGGGCCATTAGGCATTATCCAGCAGCCACAGGCCCAGCGCGGCCAGGGCGCGAAGTTCGCGGGTGTGGTTGGCGGCGCCACCGCGGTGCGCGTACAGCATGACCTGGATACCGCGTGCGTCGAACAGCCGCTGTAGGCCGTCGTGTGCAAGCACCTGCGCCAGCCAGAGGTGCCTGTCCTTACGGAACCACTCGCCGATCGGCACCGTAAACATCTGCTTTTTGCGATAGGCCAGACCCTCGCCGATCAATGGCACCGCGGCGCGCTTGAACCAGTGCTTCCTATCGCCATCGGCAGCAAGCTTTGTAGCACCGCGCGAGCGGAAGGCGAATTCCATCATCCGCCAGTCCAGAAACGGTGTTCGCGCCTCCAACCCAACCGCCATGCCCATCCGGTCGGGTTTGACCAAATTGTTCCCGGGCAGCAGCAGTTGCATATCCAGATAAAGCGCCTGGTTGATGCGATCGAAGTGACGTGCCTCGTCAAACCAGGGCGCAGCCGCCGCACTGAAGCTGTCGATATGCATGAGTTGTGCGCGCACTTCAGGCCGATACAGCGCCATCTTTGCCGCAGGGGTGAAAAGCGAGATGCTGTCGAAATAGGCGCGTTCAAACGCGTGTTGCGACAGGGTGGCAGCATCGAGCCGCGCAAAGAACTGCGCATACTTGTCATAGCCTGCAAACAGCTCATCCCCGCCATCGCCGGTCAGCACCACCTTGACATGTTGGGCAGCAAGTTCGCTCACCCTTATTGTCGGCATGAACGATGCGTCGCCGTGCGGTTGGTCCAGGTGGTAGAGCACCTCAGGCCAACGGCCCAGCATGTTGAGCTCAGCAACCTCCATTGTGTGGGTGCAACCAAAGCGCCGCGCCGCCTGCGCTGCGTGAGCCGATTCATCGTAGCGCGGATCTTCAAAACCGATACAGAACGTCTTGACAGGCTCTTTCACATGCCGCGCCATCAAGCCCACGATAGTGCTGGAATCGACCCCCCCTGAGAGGAAGGCGCCAAACGGCACATCAGCACGCAAACGGATGCGCGTCGCATCGTCGAGCAAGGCCATGAACTCCTCGGCCCAGTCTTCATAAGTCTGATCCTGCTCGCGTTGCGCTGCCAAAGTCCACCACCGCTGGACATGCACATGCCCCGATCGCGTGTAACGCTGCCAGGTTCCAGGCATGACGTGGCGTACGCCTTCGAAAGCGGTCCACGGCGGCGGAACATAATTGAAGGTCAGGTAATGATGGATCGCTTCCAGATCCATGTCTGGCTTGCGGCGCAAGGCGGGCCATAGCGCCTTCATTTCGGAACCGAACGCCATGCGACGTCCGTCGTCATGCACGTACAGCGGCTTGACGCCGATACGGTCGCGAGCCAAGAACAACGCATCCTCGCGCGCGTCATCGATGGCAATCGCAAACATGCCGTTCAGTCGCTTGAGGCAGGCGATCCCCTCTCGCTCGTAAAGCCGCAGGATCACCTCGGTGTCAGATTGCGTGTTCAGCCGTATGCCCTGCGCGCGCAACTCTGCTGCCAGTTCGACATGGTTGAAGATCTCACCGTTTTGCACCACGCGGATCCGACCGTCGTCCGACAAAAAAGGCTGGTGCCCGCCCGCAATGTCGATGATCGAGAGCCGCCGGTTGCCCACCGCCACACCGCGCGCGCGGTCATGGTGAATTCCCTCGTCATCTGGCCCCCGATGCACGAGCGTGCGCGCCATATCTCCGAGCACATCGTCCGACAAGGCATTCAGCGTGCGATCCCAATAACCGAAGATTCCGCACATGGCTCAGTTGGCTCCCTTACCTGACAGACGACCCACGGTCCAGTACATGATCTGAAGATCCATGCGCAAATTGTGTTCGCGCACGTAGCGGAGGTCTAGTTCAAGGCGCTGCTGCTGTGTGCCCTCCGACCGCAACAGCGCCTGTGCCAGGCCGGTGATCCCTGGCCGTACTGAGCAGCGTAGCGCCCACTGAGCGTCGGTGTACAAGCTGCGCTGCGCTGGCACGTCCGGCCTCGGACCCACCAAACTCATATCGCCCAGCACAACATTGATCAGTTGCGGAAGTTCGTCAATGCTGGTGCGGCGCAAAACCCGACCGATGCGGGTGATACGGGGATCGTGATCGACGGTGAAGTAAGGGCCGATCGTAGCGGCGTTCTTCACCATGCTTCGAAACTTGAACATGCCGAATACGTGCCCCGACCGACCGACGCGCTGCTGACGGAAGAACACTGGCCGCCCATCTTCCAGCATGACAGCCACTGCGGTCGCCAGCAGCAGGGGCGACAGCATAGCAAGCAGTGCCAGGGCTACGGCGATGTCCACCAAGCGCTTAGCCATTACGCCGCTAGCCCAATTTCAGCGCGGATACGTTCTACGCTGGCAATCATGGTCTTGGTATCTAACTGCACTTGTGGCGTACTGCGCGCTGCCAGTACGCGCTCTGCCTCTCGCAGGCTACGCACCTGTTGCTCGAAGGACTCACCGCTGTCAGCGCGATGAAACGTGCGCGACAAGATCACTGACCGAGAGCCAAGACGAACGTGCTCAGCCAGAACCAGCCGACCCGGCAGCAGCCCCTCATCAAGCCGCGCAACCCCACCAAAACCCAACCGGAGCCCTGCAGCGTGGACGGCCCGCGCAACGGATTCGACCACGCCCGAAGCGAGTGGCTCGAACATGAAACGAAGTCCTAGCGATAAGTGAAGATCGTTCAATCCGATGAACACTTCTTCGACCCCGCGGGCATCGATCCAATCGTTCAGACTATGCAGCGCCCCAGCCGTTTCCAACAAAGCCACCACAGGGCGGCGGCCATCGACGATCCGGCAGAACTCCTGCAGGGCAGCCGCCCGTTCGAACATAGGCAGCATCAGCAGATCACACCCCTGCTCCAGCACGGCATCCACCTCGTCCGCTGTGCGCTCGTGCAAAGGATTGACGCGCACCATCAGGCGTGACTGGCGCAGTACCGCGCGGACACGCCCAACATCCTCCAATACATGGCTGCTGATAAAGGTACTCCGCCCGGCCTGGCGCTCGGCCTTTCCGTGGCGCTCTAGGTCCACGAACAGCCGCATGCCTGGCAGACGATCGCAGCGTGCCGCAAAGTCTGGATCGTTGGTGATCTGAATGAGTTCGATCATGCGCGGAGGATTATGCGCGTACAGCCTTGCGAAGGGTGGCACTGGCCAACCAGCCAGCACCTGCAACCACCAGTGCGGCGGCACAGCCCACAAGCAAGGCAAGCGATAGCGGAGCGCCGGCCGCAGGCTGCCAGACTTGTCGCGATGCCCACGCCAGGAGCATGACCAGCATGGGCGTCGCCATTTCCTTGACGGGCAGCCATGCCAGGCCGGGCCTCCCCAGTTGCCACCAGGCCACCAGGCCCACCAGGCCGTACACCGCATTGAGCGACCACATGAGTTGCTGACCATCGTCCAGGCCGAGGCGCGGCAACAACAAGACCGCCAGCAAGCCGGCGGTGTACGCCAAGACAACGGGTTTGAGGCGGTTCTGGGTGGCCAGCACCGTCAGTGCGACAGCGGTGAGTGCCTGCGGCAACAAGCTCCACGCCGCGGCTGCGCTCCAGGCGGCGATGCGCTCCAGACCAGCGGCGTCCATGCGCCCCCACCCAAACAGCAACTGGGCGATGGCTGGCGACGCGACCAGCAACGCGGTGGCTGCCGCACACGCCAGCGTCCACGCCAAGGCCAGTGCCGATCGGACTGTCTCGGCAGTGCGGACGGACGTCACATCGTTTTTGACCGCCGCAGCCACATGCGGAAAAGCCATCGCCGCCACCAGCTGAATCGCCAGCACGAGCGGTAGCTCCACCAGCTTCCAGGCGTAGCTGAAGGCTGCCAGTGCGCCTTCTCCCTGTGCAGACGCCACCGAGCGGGCCACCACTGGCAGCGCCAGCGGCAGCCCTGCCGCGGCCATCGCCCAGAGCCAATCAGACAGCCCAGGCCGAAGCTCATGCGCAGTGGGCAGTGGGGCGACCACATCAGCCGTTGAAACGGCCGCAACAGCCTTGTCGATGCGCACAGATTGCCACCACAGCCGGGCCAACATGGCTGTCACCAACCCACCCCCCAGCATGCACAGCGCCCAAGCCGCATCAGCCGAATAGGCTGCAGTGGCAATGCCGCCGATCAACACCGCATTCACCACCAGATTGGCACCGTAGAGCCCGACGAAGTCGCGCTCGTGTTGCAGACGGGTCGCCCACAACGAGGCCAGCAATGCCAAAGGCAGGGCGGCAGCACTCCACAGCAAGGCTTGCGAAGCCGCCTGGTGCCAAGATGTAGACAGGCCTTCGGCCAGCACGACACGCAGCGGCTCACGCCACCAGCCCAAGGCCACCGCAGCCACCAGCCCCCCAATCAGGAGCCGCCGGGCCAGCTCCCGCTGGTGGCGCCGCACCGCCTCGGCAGGCCGCCCGGCCCATGCCGGCACCAGCACATAGGCCATGGCGCCTGAAAGAGCAAGACCGGCAATCCAGTCCGGCAACGTCAGCATCAGCACGGCCACATCTGCCATGCCCGTGGTTCCAAAGGCAGCGGCCTGCGCCGATTCGCGTGCCAGGCCGAGGACTCGGCTCGCGAGCAGCAATCCGAGTGAGAGTAGGCCGGCCTTGAGGAACATTGCGTCAATTATCTGGTTTTCAGCTGCAGTCAAACCAGGAAACTAAAATCGGCGGCTTTACCCACAAGCGCCCCGCCCTTCGTATGTCCGAATCCGCACAAACCATCTCCAACGCGCTTCCCCAGGGCTCGACCGCCCACGACGACAACCAACTCATCGCCGAGCGCCGCGAGAAACTCAAGGCGTTGCGCGCCCGGCAGGCGGACGGTGGCCCGGTGGCCTTTCCCAACGATTTCAAGCCACACCACCGGTCGGATGCATTGCAGCAGGCCTATGGGGAACGCGCTGCCGAAGATCTGGAGGCCGCCACCATCGTGGTCAGCGTGGCCGGGCGCATGATGCTCAAGCGCGTGATGGGCAAGGCGAGCTTTGCCACGGTGCAGGATGCCGTGGGCCGCATTCAGCTGTATGTGACGCGCGATGCGCTGGGCGAAGACGTGTACGCAGCTTTCAAGCACTGGGACCTGGGCGACATCGTGGGGGCCGAGGGCACATTGATGAAGACCAAGACGGGCGAGTTGTCGGTCAAGGTCACGCAGTTGCGGCTGCTGACCAAGAGCCTGCGGCCCATGCCGGACAAGTTCCATGGCGTGCACGACCAGGAAGTGAAGTACCGCCAGCGCTACGTGGACCTGATGACCGATGAGGCCGCACGCAAGCGCTTCATGGCTCGCAGCCGCGCCGTGAGCGGCATTCGCGAGTTCATGGTGGACCATGGCTTCCTGGAGGTGGAAACGCCCATGCTCCATCCGATTCCAGGCGGCGCCAACGCCAAGCCGTTCGTCACGCACCACAACGCGCTGGAGCAGGAGATGTACCTGCGCATTGCGCCCGAGCTGTACCTCAAGCGCCTCCTGGTGGGCGGCTTCGAGCGCGTGTTCGAGATCAACCGCAACTTCCGCAACGAAGGCATCTCGGTCCGCCACAACCCCGAGTTCACCATGATGGAGTTCTATGCGGCCTACTGGAACTACCAGGACCTGATGGGCTTCACTGAGCAGTTGATCCGCGACGCCGCCATGAAGGCCGTGGGCACGCTGCAGCTCACCTACCAGGGCCGCGAGGTGGACCTGGCCCAGCCGTTTGCGCGGCTGACCATCCGCGAAGCCATCTACCAGTACACCGAAGCAGGCGCCCATGTGGACGACGCAGCCTGGCTGATCGGCGCGCTCAAGAAGCTGGGCCTGTCGGAAGAAAAAGACCGCCTGTCCACCCGCACGCTGGCTGGGCTGCAGGTGCTCTATTTCGAAGAGACAGTGGAAGACAAACTCTGGCAGCCGACCTTCATCATGGAGCACCCGACCGAGATTTCGCCACTGGCGCGTGCCAACGACGCGCGCCCCGAGGTGACGGAGCGTTTCGAGCTCTACATCACGGGCCGCGAGTTCGGCAACGGCTTCTCGGAGCTCAACGACGCCGAGGACCAGGCCGCACGCTTTCACGCCCAGGTGGCCGCCAAGGACGGCGGCGACGACGAGGCCATGTTCTACGACCACGACTTTGTGCGCGCGCTCGAATACGGCATGCCGCCGGCCGGCGGCTGCGGCATCGGCATCGACCGTTTCATGATGCTGCTGACCGACAGCCCCAGCATCCGCGACGTGATCCTGTTCCCCGCGCTGCGCCGCGAGGCTTGATACCCTGGGCGGCAGCGGCCGTGCACGCTGCCGCTCTGCCGCCCACCGAGCTGTTTCATGGCCATGTGGAAAACCCGTTTGCCCGACTGGCTGCAGGAATGGCTGGAGATCATCGTGCCCGGCACGCAGATCCTGGTCATTCTGATCGCCGCCTGGCTGCTGCAGCGCCTGCTGGTGCGCGTGATGGACCGCGTCAATGGCCGCTACCAGCTGCCCACCGAACTGCTGGCGCCGCTGTCGGCCGTGCTGCGCTGGGCGATTCTGGCCGCGGCCGTGCTGCTGGTGCTCGAACGCCTGGGCGTGTCGGCCACCGTGTTGTGGACGGCCTTCACCGGCTTTGCCACCGTGGCGGCCGTGGCTTTCTTCGCGGCCTGGAGCGTGCTCTCCAACCTGTTCTGCGCGCTGCTCATTCTCACGGTGCGTCCCTACCGCATCGGGGATGTGGTGGAGGTGCTGGACACCGCCGAAAAGCCCGGTGCCAAGGGCCTGGTGGTGGACATCAACCTGCTCTACACCACACTGCAGGACATGGGAATCCCGGGCACGCCCATGCTGCAGATTCCGAATGCGCTGATCTTCCAGCGCGTGGTGCGACGCTGGCCCAGCCCTGAAGCGGCAGGCATGGCGAATGCCGCCACCCCGGCAGCCTCCGAGACGGCGGGCCCTGGGGGCGGGCCAGACGCTGCGGCAGCGGCCCCCACGGCAACGACTTCGCCGGCTGTAG
Organism: Acidovorax lacteus; assembly: GCF_039540375.1. Classification (NCBI taxonomy): domain Bacteria; kingdom Pseudomonadati; phylum Pseudomonadota; class Betaproteobacteria; order Burkholderiales; family Comamonadaceae; genus Acidovorax; species Acidovorax lacteus. Next base: position 179,157 of record NZ_BAABEX010000029.1, on the reverse strand, counting down.
CCGCTCCGGTGGGCGGCGGCCCTGCCCTGCCAGCCGATTCACCCACTCCGCCGCCGCGCGGCTGACGACTCCGAGAGCAGCATCGGGGCGGCCCAGCCAGGGCCACCTGCTGCTGAATGCGCAAACAGCCTGCCTTGCCCGGGCCGCCAAAGGTGCCTGCGGGCGCCCTGCCGTGGCACCCCTTGAGCCCGATTCAGGCCCGGTGCTTGCCCCTGCCGGAGGCACCCACCGCGCCCCTCAGCCGCCGGAGGGCAGCAACTCCAGCGCCTGCAGATACGCCGGATGCACCATCAGGTCGTCCCAGGCCATGGGCAAGGTCTGCGGCAGCAGTGCCAGGCGACGCGATTCGCTGGCGGGCGATGCGCTCCAGCGGCCTGCGTCCTGGGCCTTCGCCAGGCCGTCGAGCAGTTCATCGACCGCACGTCCCTCGCCCAGGCTCTGGTTGCACAGCAGCACCAGGTCACAACCGGCGTCCAGCGCGGCCACCGCGGCCTCGGTGTAGCTGACCACACGGCCGCCCAGGCGGCGCGCGCCCTCCATGCTCAGGTCGTCGCTGAAGATGGCGCCGTCAAAGCGCAGTTGCTCGCGCAGGATGTCCTGCAGCCAGCGGCGCGAAAAACCGGCAGGCAGCGCATCCACCTTGGGGTAGATCACGTGTGCGGGCATGACGCTGGTCAGGCTGGTGTGCAGCCAGCCGTACGGGGCTGCGTCGTCGTGCAGGATGGCGCGCAGGCTGCGCGGGTCCACCGGCACCTCGGTGTGCGAGTCGGCCCGCACGTGGCCATGCCCCGGAAAGTGCTTGCCGCAATTGGCCATGCCCGCCTGCAGCAGGCCGTGCATCACGCTCTTGGCCAGCAGGGCGACCACGCGGGGGTCGGCATGGAAGGCGCGATCGCCGATCACGCCGCTGCGCGACGTGGTGCCGTCCCGCCAGTCGAGGTCGAGCACCGGCGTGAAGCTGAAGTCCACCCCGCAGGCCCGCAGCTCGGCCCCCAGCACGTAGCCCAGCGCCGTGGCGGCGTTGGTGGCACGCAGGGCGCCACTGCCCTCGCGGGCGCGGCTGCCACGGCCGTCGTCGGCCCACAGCGCACCCAAAGCGCGCATGGGCGGCAGGTGCGTGAAGCCATCGGTGCGAAAGCGCTGCACGCGGCCGCCTTCGTGGTCCACGCAGATCAGCAGGTCGTCGCGCACGGCCTTGATGCTGCTGGTCAGCTCCAGCAGTTGTGCGCGGTGCTGCCAGTTGCGCGCAAACAGGATCACGCCGCCGGTCAGCGGGTGCTGGAGGCGACGGCGGTCGGTGTCGGTCAGTTGGGTGCCGGCCACATCCAGGATGACGGGGGCGTGCTCCAGGGGGGTGTTCACAGTCATTTGCTACTAATTTGATAGCTATTCAACAAGCGGAGATAAGCACGAGCTGCCATTTTGATGCATGGTCTCTACCACGCAGAAGCTGGCCGCGTAGTCGCTTTCGTCGGTCACGCTCAGGTGGATCTGCAGGCCACGGGCTTCGCACCAGCGCTGCAATTCGCCGTGCAGGCGCACACCCGGCTTGCCGCTGGGCAGGTTGACGACTTCGCAATGCCGCCAGGTCATGGGCATGCGCATACCCAGGCCAATGGCTTTGCTGAAGGCTTCTTTGGCCGAGAAGCGCGTGGCCAGAAAGCGCACGCCGCGTTCGGGCCAGCGCGCGCTGCGCTGCTGCCAGGTGCGGTATTCGCCCTCGGCCAGCACGCGGGCGGCAAAGCGCTCGCCGTGCCGCTCCAGGCTCGCGCGGATGCGCCGCACGTCGCAGATGTCGGTGCCGATACCGTAGATCATGGGGCCTGGGTGGCGCAGTGCAGAAGTCAGGCGGCAGCCTGCGGCGAGGGTGGCAGGCAGGCCAGGTAGGCGCGCACGGTGGCGGCGTAACCCAACTCCAGCGCGTCGGCCACCAGCGCGTGGCCGATGGAGACCTCCAGCACACCGGGCACCTCGTGCACAAAGGGCCCCAGGTTGTCGCGGTTGAGATCGTGCCCGGCGTTCACACCCAGGCCCACGACCTGCGCGGCCAGCGCGGCGGCGCGGTAGCGGGCCAGTTCGGCGGCGGCCTGCGGGGTGCCCCAGGCGGCGGCGTAGGGCTCGGTGTACAGCTCCACCCGGTCAGCCCCCACGGCGCGGGCCGCGGCCATGGTGTCGGGCAGCGGGTCCATGAACAGGCTCACGCGCACGCCGAGCGCATGGCATTCGTCGATCAGCGGGCGCAGGCGTTCGCTGTCCTGCGCAAGGTTCCAGCCGTGGTCGCTTGTGAACTGGTCGGTGCTGTCGGGCACAAAGGTGGCCTGCTGTGGCCGCACGGCGCGCACAAAGTCCATGAGGTTGTGGAACGGATTGCCTTCGATGTTGTATTCGCGCCCGGGCCACTGCGCAAGCAGGGCCGCCAGGTCGTACACGTCGCCCGAGCGGATGTGGCGCTCATCAGGCCGCGGGTGCACGGTAATACCGTGCGCGCCCGCCTCTAGGCACAGGCGCGCGGCGCGTACCACGTCCGGAATGCCCAGGTGCCGGGTGTTGCGCACCAGCGCCACCTTGTTCACGTTGACCGACAGCGCGGTGGAGGCCGCGGACGCAGAGGAAGACGGGGTCATAGGCTTTGAAGGTCTTTCATGAGCTGCCGCGTGCGCAGCAGGGCCGGGCCGCAATGGTATTGCAGCAGCGTGCGCAGCAGGGGTTTGAGTTCGGCCGACACCGGCGCGCAGGCACGCAGCACGGCCGCAAAGCCGCCCTCGGGCGCGTCCAGCGCCTGCTGCAGGGCGTGCCACTGCGTGCCGGGCAAGGCCACGCGGTCGCTGGGGGCAGCCTCGCGCAGACCGCCTTCGGGCACCAGCACATAGGGCTGGGCACCGCGCAAAGGGGCGAGCGTCAGCGTCTGCACGTCTAGGCTGGGCAGCAGCCCGACCTCACGCAGCAGCACCAGCTCGAAACTGCGCAGCACGGGCTCCAGCGCAGCCGCTTGGTGATCCGCCAGCACGCGCACCACGGCCGCGTAGGCATCGAACAGCACGGGATGTGGGTCACCGCGCGCCAGCAGGCGCAGCAGCAGTTCGTTGAGGTACAGGCCCGAGAGCAAGGCTTCGCCCGAAGGCATCACATGGCCACCAGCCCAATCCGCCGATTTGAGGGTGTGGATGTCAGCGGACTCGTCGCGTGCCGGGGTGTAACCCAGCCGTACCGGCTGCAGCGGCAGCAGCACAGGGCGAAAACCCGAGCTGGGCCGCTTGGCCCCCTTGGCCACCAGCGCCACACGGCCGTGGGCGCGGGTGAAGGCTTCGACGATGAGACTGGTCTCGCTCCAGTCGTAGCTGTGGAGCACAAAAGCCGGTTCGTCGGCCACACGGCGCGGTGCGATGCGCGCCGCGCTCATGCCGGGCACCGTGCGCGCTGCATATTCGCCCGCGGATTGGCGGCTCACTCGTAGCCGAAGGAGCGCACGCGCGCTTCGTCGTCGGCCCAGCCCGAACGCACCTTGACCCACAGCTCCAGGAACACCTTCGCGCCCATGAGCTTTTCGAGTTCCTGCCGCGCCTCGGTGCCGATGCGCTTGAGGCGCTCGCCCTTCTCACCGATCACCATGGCCTTGTGGCTGTCGCGCTCGACCACGATGGTCGCGGCAATGCGCAACATGCGCGCATGCGTCTTGCTCGCTTCTTCCTCGAACTTTTCGATCACCACGGTCGAGGTGTAGGGCAGTTCGTCGCCGGTGAAGCGGAACAGCTTCTCGCGCACCGTCTCGCTGGCCAGAAACTTCTCGCTGCGGTCGGTGAGTTCGTCTTCGGCGTACCACCAGGCCTGCTCGGGCAGGTACTTGGCGCAGATGGCGTACAGGCGCTCCACGTCGGCCTTGTTCTTGGCCGACATCGGCACGAATTCGGCAAACGGGTGACGCTCCTGCATGCTTTTGAGCCAGGGCGCGATCTCGGCGCGCCGGTGCACGGTGTCGAGCTTGTTCGCAATCAGCAGCGTGGGAATACCGGGCTTGAACAGCGACAGCACCTTCGCATCGGCCAGCGTGAAGTTGCCGGCCTCCACCACAAACAGGATCAGGTCCACATCACCGATCGCGCCCATGACCGTCTTGTTGAGCGACTTGTTCAGCGCCGTAGCATGCCGCGTCTGGAAGCCCGGCGTGTCGACGAATACGAACTGCGTGTCGCCCAGCGTGCGAATGCCAGTGATGCGGTGGCGCGTCGTCTGCGCCTTGCGCGAGGTGATGCTGATCTTCTGCCCCACCAGCGCATTGAGCAGTGTGGACTTGCCCACGTTGGGCTTGCCCACAATGGCGATCAGGCCGCAACGCTGCGGCCCGGTGGCTGCCGCTGCAGCGCTGGCGACAGGTGCCACGCGCCCGCTCGCGGCGGCCAGCATCGCGCCAATCTCGTCGGGCGTCTGGGCCGGCGCAGGGCCGGGCTGAGGGTCGGTGGGCTGGGTGCTCATGGATGCTGTGCTTTCAAGGTTTCGAGCATGGCGGCTGCCGCCGCCTGCTCGCCTGCGCGGCGCGAGCCGCCGCTACCGCGCTGGGACAGGCCTAGCTCCGGGATCTCGCATTCGACCTCGAAGGTCTGGCGATGCGCCGCCCCCGCAGTGGCGGCCACGCGGTACTGCGGCAATTTCAGGCGGCGGCCCTGCAGCCATTCCTGCAGCGCCGTTTTGGGATCTTTGGTGGCCGCCTGCATCTGCGGGTTGATGTCCACACCGTCGTACAGGCGGTGGACCAGTGCCTCGGCGGCGGCGTATCCGGCGTCCAGGTAGACAGCACCGATCACGGCCTCCAGCGCATCGGCCAGGATGGAAGGCCGCTGCGCGCCGCCGGAACGGGTCTCCCCTTCGCCCAGCCGCAACAGAGATGGCAACTGCAGTCGCAAGGCGATTTGGTGCAACGTATCCTGCTTGACCAGATTGGCACGCACACGCGAGAGCTCGCCCTCCGACAAGCTGGTCAGCCGCTGGTACAGCAAGGCCGATACCGCCAGGTTGAGCACCGAATCGCCCAGAAACTCCAGCCGTTCGTTGTGGTCCGCAGAGAAACTGCGGTGCGTCAACGCACGCTGCAACAGAGCCGTGCTGCCAAAGACATGCTGCAGACGGCGCTGCAGCTCGGCATGGGTAGGAGGAACAGGCACCTACTTCGTCTGCGCTTCAAAGCGGTAGACCAGGAACGCAGGCCCCGCCAGCGCGATCTCGCGCGAGTACTTGAACTTGACGATCACCTTGTCGCCAGCCTTACCGATTTCAAGATCGGCCCCCCGAATGGAGTTGATGTCGTCGATGGCAGCCGAGCGATCAAACTGGGCGCGAATCTCAGGTACCGAACCGGCCAGTTTGGCCTTCTCGATGGCCCGTTTGGCTGCGTTGAATTCAATGAACATGGGCACCGACTGCCCACCGATGGCGAACACTGCAACGGCAGCCACGCCGATGAGCACCAGGCCAATGAAAGAAAGGCCGCGCTGGCGCGCGCGGCTGCCCCATTGATTGATCGTCATGCCTCAACCCTCTCCTTGAATGTCGTCCCCGGAAGCGACGCTGGTGCCCATCAATTGAACGGGCCGATGCGGCGCAGGTCCCCGAAATTCATCCACACGAAAAACGCCTTGCCCACGATGTTCTTCTCGGGCACGAAGCCCCAGTAGCGCGAGTCCAGCGAATTATCCCGGTTATCGCCCATCATGAAATAGTGGCCTTCCGGCACCCTGCACACCACACCCTCGACGCTGTAGCGGCACAGATTGCGGTGGGGGTGCTCTGCCACGCCTTGCACAAACGCCGGTGCTTCGGGGTTCACGATGATGCGGTGCGTACGGTCACCCAAACGCTCTTCATACTGCTTGAAGTAACGCATGGTCCCCTCGTCCAGGAAGTCGGGCAGTGCCTGGGTTTCGACCGGCTTGCCATTGACGGTGAGCCGTTTGTTCAGGTAAGCCACCTCATCGCCTGGCACGCCAATCACGCGCTTGATGTAGTCCATATTGGGCTGCGGCGGATAGCGGAACACCATCACGTCTCCACGCTCTGGGGCCGTGCCTTCCGTGATGCGGGTGTGAATCACCGGCAGACGCACCCCATAGGTGAACTTGTTCACCAGGATCAAGTCACCGACCAGCAAGGTGGGAATCATCGAGCCCGACGGGATCTTGAACGGCTCGAACAGGAACGACCGTAGCACAAACACAGCGGCGATGACCGGAAACAACCCCGCCGTCCAGTCAAGCCACCACGGCTGCGCAAGAAGACGCGCACGGCCATCCTCCACATCCACATCCACTTTCTGGATGCCCATCCGGTCCAGCTCTGCGCGGCGCTGGGCCGCCGCATCCACCAAGGCCTGCGCGGCGCGGCGCCGCTGCGGCAAAAAGTACAAGCGCTCGGCCAGCCAGTAAACCCCAGTGACCACGGTTGCGAGGAACAGCAGCAGCGCGAAGTTGCCTTCCAGCATCCCGAGATACCAGGCACCCAGATAGCCCGCGAAAGCCGCCAGCAGGGCAGCCGTCAACCATTGCATTGCTTGCATCAATCCTCCACCTGCAGGATGGCCAAGAACGCCTCTTGCGGTACCTCGACCGACCCGATCTGCTTCATGCGTTTCTTGCCCGCCTTCTGCTTTTCAAGCAGTTTGCGCTTACGGGTGATGTCACCGCCGTAGCACTTGGCAAGCACGTTCTTTCGCAGCGCCTTGATGGTCTCGCGCGCGATCACATTGCCGCCAATCGCAGCCTGGATGGCCACGTCAAACATTTGCCGCGAGATGATCTCGCGCATCTTGGAGGCCACCGCGCGGCCGCGGTACTGGGCCTGCGTACGATGCACGATGATCGACAGCGCATCGACCTTCTCGCCGTTGAGCAGCATGTCGACTTTCACAACATCCGATGGACGGTACTCCTTGAACTCGTAGTCCATCGAGGCGTAACCGCGGCTCACCGATTTGAGCTTGTCAAAGAAGTCGAGCACGATCTCGCCCAGCGGGAGCTCATAGGTCAGCATCACCTGCCGACCGTGGTACGCCATGTTGAGCTGTACCCCGCGCTTCTGGTTGCACAGCGTCATCACGGGGCCAACGTAGTCCTGCGGCATGTACAGGTGCACCGTCACAATGGGCTCGCGAATCTCTTGGATCCGCCCTTGCTCCGGCATCTTGGAGGGGTTCTCCACCATGATGACTTCGCCGTCGCCGCGCACCACTTGGTACACCACGCTGGGAGCCGTGGTAATCAGGTCCTGGTCGAACTCGCGCTCGAGGCGCTCTTGCACGATCTCCATGTGCAACAAGCCCAGGAAGCCGCAGCGGAAACCAAAGCCCAGCGCCTGCGAAACCTCGGGTTCAAAACGCAGCGCCGCATCGTTGAGCTGGAGTTTCTCCAGACTGTCACGCAATGCGTCGTATTGGTTCGCCTCGGTGGGATACAAACCGGCAAACACCTGCGGTTGCACCTCCTTGAAACCCGGCAGCGCTTCGGACGCAGGCCCCAGGTTGTTGGGGAGTTTTTTCTCCAAGGTGATGGTGTCGCCTACCTTCGCGGCCTTGAGCTCCTTGATACCGGCAATGACGTAGCCCACCTCGCCCGCATGCAGCACGTCGCGCGGCTGGTTCGCCGGCGTGAAAACGCCAAGACTGCCCGCCTCGTACGCAGCCCCCGTGGCCATGAGCTTGATGCGTTCGCCTTTGTGCAGGCTGCCATCCACCACGCGCACCAACATGACCACGCCCACATAGCTGTCGAACCAGCTGTCGATGATCATCGCGCGCAGCGGCGCTTGCGCGTTGCCCCGCGGGGCGGGTACCTTGGCCACAATCAGCTCGAGAATTTCCTCAATCCCCATGCCCGTCTTGGCGGAGCAAGGCACAGCTTCCGACGCATCGATGCCGATGACGTCTTCCACTTCTTCCTTGGCGCGGTCAGGGTCCGCCTGCGGCAGATCCATCTTGTTGAGTACGGGGAGCACTTCCACACCCAGGTCCAGCGCGGTGTAGCAGTTGGCGACCGTCTGAGCTTCCACACCCTGACTCGCATCCACCACCAAAAGCGCACCCTCGCAGGCCGACAGGGATCGGCTCACTTCATAAGAGAAGTCGACGTGGCCCGGGGTGTCAATGAGGTTGAGGTTGTACACCTGACCATCCCGCGCCTTGTATTGCAGCGCGGCTGTCTGCGCCTTGATGGTGATCCCACGCTCTTTCTCAATGTCCATCGAGTCAAGAACCTGGGCTTCCATCTCACGCTCGGCCAGGCCCCCGCAACGCTGGATCAGCCGATCGGCGAGCGTCGACTTGCCGTGGTCGATGTGCGCAATGATGGAAAAGTTTCTGATGTGCTTCATCCGCAAACCGCTTCAAACAAAGAGAAAACTGCGCCGTTCCACAAGAAAAAAGGGCGCGTCGAGTGGCGACGCGCCCTGAACCAACAATCAGAGGCAACTGCGATGGTTGGGACTTCATTGTAGGCAAAAAGCCCGATCGCCCAAGGCTCTGGAAACTGCTGGCGAAAGGAACGCGAGGCATCGCCCTGCCGCATCATCCACAACTTATCCACACTACACAGAGCAAATTGTGGACGACTTTGTGGACCCGCTGTGCAAGACCTGTGAATCGTCGTACTGCATTTCGCCATGCGAAGCATCAAGCCTCGCTAATAGCCGCTAGTCGGAAGACCGGGCATCATTCTATCGAATCGATTGAAGCCCGGTCTGCAGGCAGCCCTTTAACGCGACGGCCGGATCAGGGCGTACTGCGCCCAGTCCCCGCGGCGGAACAAGACGTTGATGGGCTTGCTCCGATCCACCTTGGCCAGCACTGCCTCAAATTCCTTCACGTTGGCGATCTCAGTGTTGGCAATCCCGAGAATGACATCGCCCTCACGCAAGCCCGCCCGTGCCGCAGCCTCGGTCGCCGCCGAGACCACCACACCGCCGCGGATCTTGAGTTCCTTGCGCTGAGCCTCGGTCAACTCCGTAACGGCCAGCCCCAGTTGCTGCGCGGCGGCAGAGGCCTTGGGCTTCTCATCCCGCTCAGCCGCTTTGGCCACCGGCTTGTCGGGTTCGACTTCGGCCACCGTCAGGCTCAGGTCTTTGCTGGCTCCCCGACGAAACACGGTGATCGTGCTGCGGTTGCCCGGCTTGGTGTTCCCGACGGCACGCGGGAGGTCCGCTACTTTGTCAATCGGCTTGCCGTCGAAGCGCGTGATGATATCCCCCGCCTCGACGCCGGCCTTGTCTGCAGGCGAGCCCGATTCGACGCCCGTGACGAGCGCTCCCTGGGGCTTGCCCAACCCGATGGACTCCGCCACGTCTTTGGTGACAGGACCGATCTGCACACCGATCCGGCCCCGCGTGACGCGGCCGTTGACACGCAGCTGATCGCTGACCCGCGTGGCTTCGTCCATGGGAATGGCAAACGAAATGCCCATGAACCCGCCAGAACGCGAATAGATCTGGCTGTTGATACCAATAACCTCGCCGCGCATGTTGATCAGCGGGCCACCAGAGTTGCCCGGGTTGATGGCCACGTCCGTTTGAATGAACGGCAGGTAGTCCCCCGTATCACGCTGCTTGGCGCTGACGATGCCCGCCGTCACGGTGTTTTCAAGGCCGAACGGCGAACCGATCGCCATCACCCACTCACCCACCTTCAGCCGGCTGACGTCACCGACCCGCACGGCAGGCAAGCCGGTTGCTTCAATCTTCACCACGGCCACATCGGTGCGCTTGTCCGCGCCGACGATCTTGGCCTTGAACTCACGCTTGTCGGCCAGCGTCACGATGACCTCGTCCGCCCCCTCAACGACGTGGGCATTGGTCATGACATAACCATCGGCCGTGAGGATGAAACCAGATCCGACACCACGCGGCTGCTCGTCATCCGGGCGCTGAGGCCTTTGCTGACGCGGCACATTCGGAATCGGCACACCGAAACGCCGGAAAAACTCCAGCATCTCTTCGTCCACCGCGCCCGCCCCCTGACGGCCAGTCGCGCCTCGTTCGATGGTGCGGATGTTGACCACCGAGGGCCCGACTTGCTCAACCAGTTCGGTGAAATCAGGCAGGCCGCGCACCATCGGGGTTTGAGCTTGTACAGCCGTCACGGGCGCCAGAGCTGCCGTACCTGCCAGCACGCCCGCCAGCAACGCGGCAGGCAACGCATTCCATTTGTACCAGGGCATCGCTTACCTTTCATAAATGGCGGTACCAGCCCGCCTTGCAACACGATGTGTCTGAGAAGAGAACTCGGCAGGTTTGGTTCCCGCCGTGCACGATGGCACGACTCGTCAGCGCAGTCGCTCGATGTGATGGGCAAAAGCGCGCAGCGTGGCAAGCGGCACCTCCCCCACCACGGTCGTCCAGGCATCGCCCTTGACCCGCTGCGCCCACAAGTGGGTGGCCCCGATGGACGCAGTCTGCGCCTTGTCTGCAGGCCGCTGCGGCGACAGGTCTTCCAGAAACACCGACACCGAAGCCAGGCCGTCCGAATACACGCACTGCAGTACGGGTGCCGTATCGCCCTTTGGGGAAGCTTGGCGCAGGAAGCACCCCAGAGACACAAATCCCGGAGGGATCTGGCGCAACACCCAGCCTTCTGCCTCGGCCGCTGTGCGGCGGATGCTGGGCATCTCGATCTGAAAGCCTTGAAAGCTCTGGACAGATTGCAGCAACTCTTCCGCACGCACTGGCGATTTCAGATCCAGTTGCGAGAAGGCTGTTTGCTCTAGCATCCGCCCATCCGGCCCCACCGTCTGTAGCTTGAGAACGAGGCCGCTATCGCGCTCAATCCAGAAGCGGTACCCAAAACGCCACGCATCCTGCGGCACGAACGCTACCCCATCTGCGATGGCACCGGCCACGCGCTCGCTTCCCAGCAGTTTGACGCCGTAATGCTGAGACACCGCCGCCCCAGACAACAGGGGTACCGCCGGAAATCCGCGCGCAGGCTCTCTCGGCTCTACGCGCACGGTGCGCGCTTGCAAATTGAACGTACGAACCTCGTCGCCATGGCGAAACACCACCCGTGGCACACCAGTCTGCGGCTCGACACGCACCACCGGCAGGCCATCGATGCATGCATGCCACATGCGCGAACTGGTCATGGCCCCGGACGCCGCAGACACCACCAGCGCACCGGTATAGGTCCGGGCGCATGGGTCTGCGCGCATACGTTCTACCCACTGGGCAGCATCGAGCTTGGGGAGGGTTCGCTCGATCCCTTGGGGGGATGAAGCCGGTCCGAACTGCGGGGACTGCGCTGAAGCGCCGACGGGCATCAGCAGGCCCCACAGCGCCCCCACCCAAGCCAGTGTGCGAAAACGGCGCACACATTGCATTTCTGTCGTCTCCAGATCAGCGACCAGACGAATCGAACGTTGCGTTGCGCAGGAAACCGGCGGGCATCTGCAGCGTATTGGTGTTGCCGAACTGCTTGTGAGCAGCCAGGAGTTCATCCAGGCGCGGATCGCGCAGCATGACCTGCTGACCGTCAGGGCCTTCCGCCACGGCCACCGTCGCTGGCGGAGCGGCGGTCGGGGCTGCTGCCGGGGTCGCTGAGGCCATGGCCGGACCGGCACCGGACGATGCTCCCTGAAGACCCCATGCGGCCCATCCGACCACGGCCACCGCCGTCACAGACGCCAGACCCGCGATGAACTTCCAGCGAAACACCGAGGCATTGGCAGCCTCTGTCGTCGGGGTCATGGCTGCAGTCTCAGCCACTGGCAAGGCCGAAGGCGGAATAGCTTCCTTCTGCAGACGCTCGCGCAGGCCCAGCACAAAGCTCACATCCGGTCGCCGTGCCAAGTCATCAGAGCGCATCACGTCCCCGATCAGGTGGTACATCTCCCAGGTTCGGACGGCTTCCGGATCGCGCAGGGCTTCCCACGCCTGGCCATGCTCGGCAGGGGGCAGTTCGCCGTCCATCCAGGCTGACAGTTGTTCGCGCTTGCTTAGATCGTCCATCTTCGTCACCACATCCACGAGGGCTCTGCGAAGGCAGAGCACACTTACCAGCGCTTGCCCGACTGGTTCTCCAGCAGGGGGCGCACCCGGGCCGAAATTGCTTCCCGGGCCCGAAAAATCCGCGACCGCACGGTGCCGATGGGACATCCCATGGCGGTGGCGATCTCCTCATAGCTCAAACCTTCGATCTCGCGCAGCGTCACGGCCTGGCGCAGATCCTCGGGCAACGCCTCCATGGCAGCGTTCACGGCCTGGGCGATTTCCTGGGCCGCCAACACCGTCTCCGGTGTCTCGTCGCTGGTTAGTTCGTGTCCAAGACGGGAAGTTTCATCTTCGTCGTCGGCCGAGCGGAGCGCGTTCTCTGACACCACGGGATTGCGCTTCATCTCCAGCAGCGCCTTCTTGGCCGTATTGACAGCAATCCGGTAGAGCCAGGTGTAGAACTGCGCCTCCCCCCGGAACTGGTGCAAGGCCCGGTAGGCCCGAATGAAGGTCTCCTGGGCGATGTCTTGCACCAGATCCGCATCGCGCACCATGCGGGCAATCAGGCGCTCGATGCGCCGCTGGTACTTGATGACCAGCAACTCATACGCCCGCTGGTCGCCAGCGACGGTCCGCTCGACCAGTTGGTGGTCGGTATCGGCAGGGGTGGGGGGCGAAGGTTCGGTCATGAATCAGGGGGGCAAGGCCCCAGGCCCGCGGGCCACCGCCGTGGCATCTGCAGGCATGCCCAGCTTGGGGCGGAAATATAACGCACGGCGAAGGTCCATCCAGCGCTGCGGATCCGCACGACAGTCCAGCAAACACCAAACGCGAAAACCACTCCCCATCCAGAGCGCAGCCCACATGAACGACTGGCCATCCCAGACGCATTCCGGGGGCCGCTGCAGCGGCCATCCATCGACTGCTGCTTCGCTTGCACCCACGGCCGGATAGAAGCGCCACTCCGCCCCATCCCAGCCAAGCCAACCCCTCGGGTGGCGGTGCCAGGCCCTGGCCGCTGTGGCAGCGGCGCACAGCCACGCAGCCAGCGCCAGGCCGGCTGCCGTCCAGGGCCACTGGCGTGCGCCCCACCAGCACCAGGCAGCCGATAGCAGCGCAGAGAGCGCAGCAGGCACGCACAGAAAGGCGAGGAAGAGACTCCCCCGCCCCACAGGAAAGCGCACCGCTGGCGGTGCGTACAACACAGGGGGAATCATGGCACCTGCGACGGCGCCCGCGCACGCGCGCACGCCGGCCACAGCGGCATGGCAGCGCCTTGCTCAGGCGCGCTTGAACACCAGCGTACCGTTGGTGCCACCAAAACCGAAATTGTTCTTCACCGCGATCTGCAGGGCTTGCTCACGCGCGGTGTTCGCACAGTAGTCCAGATCGCACTCAGGGTCTGGATTAGTGAGGTTGATGGTCGGCGGGATCACCTGGTGGTGCAGGGCGAGCACGGTGAACACGCTTTCCACGCCACCGGCACCACCCAGCAGATGCCCGGTCATGGACTTGGTGGAGCTCACCACAATGTTGCGTGCGTGCTCACCCAGCGCCGCCTTGATAGCGTTGGTTTCGTTCACGTCGCCCAGCGGGGTTGAGGTGCCGTGCGCATTCAGGTAGTCCACCTGGTCGGCATTGATGCCGGCGTTGCGAAGGGCGTTGAGCATGGCGCGGCGAGGTCCGTCCATGTTGGGGGCCGTCATGTGGCCGGCGTCAGCACTCATGCCATAGCCCGCCAGTTCGGCATAGATCTTGGCACCGCGGGCCTTGGCATGCTCGTACTCTTCCAGCACCAGCACTCCCGCGCCTTCGCCCAGCACGAAGCCATCGCGCTCTTTGTCCCAGGGACGCGAGGCGGCCTGGGGATCGTCGTTGCGGGTGGACAAGGCGCGCATGGCTGCAAAGCCGCCGATGCCCAAGGGCGACACCGTGGACTCCGCGCCGCCGGCGACCACCACATCGGCATCGCCGTACTCGATCAGGCGGCCGGCCTCACCAATGCAATGCAGCCCGGTGGTACAGGCCGTCACCACCGACAGGTTCGGCCCCTTGAAGCCAAACCGCATGGAAACATGCCCCGCCACCATGTTGATGATGGAAGCGGGTACAAAAAATGGGGTGATCCGACGAGGCCCACGCTGCACAAGCTCGGCGTGCGTGTCCTCGATCAGGGGCAGGCCGCCGATGCCGGAGCCGATCACGCAACCGATGCGCGTGGCCAGGTCTTCGCCCAGTGCCTCCCCGGTCGGAAGGCCCGCGTCCTGGACGGCCTGGCTGGCCGCGGCAATGCCGTAGTGGATGAAGGTGTCCATCGAGCGCGCTTCCTTGGCGCTGATGTAGGACTCCAGATCAAAGCCCTTGACCTCGCCCGCAATCTTGCAGGAGAAGTTCGACGCATCAAACTTGGTGATGCGATCGATGCCGGAGCGTCCGGCAAGCAGGCTGGCCCAGGCATCCGCCACCGTGTTGCCCACGGGACTGATACAACCCAGGCCGGTCACGACGACGCGACGACGGCTCATGCGGAAAAACCTCTGTGGATCGCAGAAGGCGACTGGCGCCTTCAGGCCTTTTGATGGGCGAGTGCGTAGTCGATCGCGTTTTGCACGGTCGTGATCTTCTCGGCGTCTTCGTCCGGGATCTCGATGCCGAACTCGTCTTCCAAGGCCATCACCAGCTCCACGGTGTCGAGCGAGTCAGCGCCCAGATCGGCCACGAAAGCCTTCTCGTTGGTCACTTGGGACTCTTCCACACCGAGTTGCTCGGCAATGATCTTTTTGACGCGTGCTTCGATATCGCTCATGGTTTCCCTCTGGGGGTTGTGAATGGATCCGCGATTCTAGCCGGTTAAGGAATCAACTCTAAACGGCCCGCCGCCCGGATGAACCGGCGTTAACTTTCGCTAATTACATGTACATGCCGCCATTGACGTGCAACTCCTGGCCCGTCACGTAGCCGGCACCAGGCGATGCGAGGTAGGCCACCGCGTGCGCGATGTCGTCGGGCGTGCCCATATGGCCCAGCGGAATCTGCGCATTGAGCGCTTTTTGCTGCTCTTCTGGCAACGAGGCCGTCATGTCAGTGGCGATAAAACCCGGTGCCACGCAGTTCACCGTGATGCCACGGCTGCCCAGCTCGCGGGCCAGGGCGCGTGTCATGCCGGCCACGCCAGCCTTGGCTGCCGCGTAGTTCGCCTGCCCCGGATTGCCCGAGGCGCCCACCACGCTGGTGATGCTGATGATGCGGCCAAAGCGCTGCTTCATCATCGGACGGATGGCCGCGCGGCTCACGCGAAACACCGCCTTGAGATTGGTGTCGAGCACTGCATCCCAGTCCTCGTCCTTCATGCGCATGGCCAGCGTATCGCGGGTGATGCCGGCGTTGTTCACCAGCACATGCAATCCGCCCTGCTTCACGAGTTGGTCGATCAGGGCCTCCACAGCGGGCGCATCGGTCACGTTGAGCATGACGCCACGGCTGCCCGGGTAGGCGGCCAGCGCCTCGCTGATGCGGGCCGCACCGTCGTCGGTGGTGGCGGTGCCGACCACCTGGTAGCCGCGGGCCGCCAGTTCGCGGGCGATGGCGGCGCCGATACCACGGGATGCGCCGGTGACCAGGGCCACCTGGGGGGTCGAAGGGGCGGAGGAAGTCGTCGTCATGCCAGAAGCTCCAGGGTTTCGGCCAAAGTCGCGCGGTCGTGCACGGCTGCGCCCACCAGTTCGGGGTCGATGCGCTTGGTCAGGCCCGCCAGCACCTTGCCGGGACCACATTCGATAACGTGGGTCACGCCACGCGCCTTGAGCGCGTGCACGCACTCGACCCAGCGCACAGCGCCGAACGCCTGGCGCACGAGCGCATCGCGGATGTCATCGGCGCTCTCACGCACCGCCACGTCCACGTTGTTCACGACCGGAATCTGCGGCGCCTGCAGGCTCAGGCCCGCCAGGGCTTCGCGCAGCTTGTCGGCAGCGGGCTTCATCAGGCTCGAATGGAAGGGCGCCGACACCGGCAGCGGCAGCGCGCGCTTGGCCCCCGCGGCCTTGAGCACCTCACAGGCCTTGTCCACCCCGGCCTTGGTACCCGCAATCACGGTCTGCACCGGATCGTTGAAATTCACGGCCTCCACCACCTCGCCAGCGCCCAATACAGCCGCCGCCTCGGCGCAGCCAGCGATGACTTTGGAAGCCTCCAGCCCGAGGATGGCGGCCATCGCACCCGTGCCCACGGGCACGGCTTCCTGCATGGCCGCAGCGCGCAGGCGCACCAGCGGCGCCGCCTGGGCCAGCGTGAGCACACCGGCCGCCACCAGCGCTGAATACTCGCCCAAAGAGTGCCCTGCCACGGCCGCGGGCAGCGCACCACCCTCGGCCCGCCATGCGCGCCAAGCGGCCACACCAGCCACCAGCATCACGGGCTGGGTGTTGGTGGTCAGCGCCAGGGCTTCTTTGGGGCCTTCTTGGATCAGGCGGGCGACGTCCTCGCCCAGGGCGTCGGACGCTTCGCGCAGGGTTTCGGCCACGGCCGGGTGATCGGCCCAGGCATCGAGCATGCCCACCGACTGCGAGCCCTGGCCCGGAAAGACGAATGCAAAAGTTTTCATGGAAGGTTCGTTGAACTGAAATCGGAATGAAAAACGGCGCAGAGCGCCATTATTCAAGCACGAGCAGCTACCATTTCAATAGCACTGCACCCCAGGTGAAGCCACCGCCCACACCTTCGAGCATGAGGTGCTGGCCGCGCTGGATCTGGCCAGCGCGCACGGCGTGGTCGAGCGCCAGGGGAATCGACGCCGCTGAGGTGTTGCCGTGCTGGTCCACCGTCACAACCAGCTTGTCGAGCGGCAGCTTCAGCTTCTTGGCCGTGCCCTGCATGATGCGGATGTTGGCCTGGTGGGGAATCAGCCAATCGATGTCGGCCTCGGTCAGGCCGGCCTTGGCCAGCGTCGCATGGGCCGCCTTCTCCAGCACGCCCACGGCCAGCTTGAAAACGGCCTGGCCGTCCATCTTGAGCAGCGGATCACCCAGCACCTGGCCACCCGAGACATGGCCCGGCACGCACAAGATGCCCACATGGCGGCCATCGGCATGCAGATCGGACGCGAGCAGGCCGGGCTCGTCAGACGCCTCCAGTACCACCGCGCCAGCGCCATCGCCAAACAGCACGCAGGTGGTGCGGTCGTTGAAATCCAGAATGCGGCTGAAGACCTCAGCCCCGACGACCAGCGCACGGCGGGCGCTACCCGAGCGGATCATCGCGTCGGCCACGGTCAGCGCATACACAAAGCCGCTGCAAACGGCCTGCACGTCAAACGCCGGGCAGCCATGCGCGCCGATCTTGTCCTGCAGGATGCAGGCAGCCGACGGGAACACCATGTCCGGAGTAGAGGTGGCGACGATGATGAGGTCAATGTCCCGGGCGGTGCAACCGGCGGCCTCGATCGCACGGCGTGCGGCCTCGGCACCGAGGTCGCTCGCTGTCACATCGGGCGCGGCGAAGTGGCGCGCGCGAATGCCGGTGCGCTCGACGATCCAGTCGTTGGAAGTCTCGATGCCCCGGGTGGCCAGTTCTGCCACCAAGTCATCGTTGGTCAGCCGGCGCGGAGGCAGGTAGCTGCCGGTGCCGGTGATGCGGGAATAGCGTGTCATTCGATGGCGGGGGCCGCAGCACCGGGCGTGGGCTGGGCATCCGCAGGCGCCAGCAGGGGCGCTGCATGCGCAATCCGGGTCCGGACACGGTCCAAGAGGTTGTTGCGGGCTGCATCATACGCGCGGTTCAACGCCTGCTCGAACGCCAGCACGTCGGCCGAGCCGTGGCTCTTGAACACCAGCCCGCGCAGGCCCAGCAGCGCTGCGCCGTTGTAGCGGCGGTAGTCCATCTTCTTCATCAGGGCTTTGAGCACCGGATACGCGACGATGGCCGCCATTTTGGTGAAGATGCCGCGCCCGAACTCCTGCTTGAGCGCGCCAACGATCATCGAGGCCACGCCTTCGCTGGCCTTGAGTGCGACATTGCCCACAAAGCCATCGCACACGACGATGTCCACCGTGCCCTTGAAGATGTCGTTGCCTTCGACATTGCCATAAAAGTTCAGATCACCGGAGTTGGCAGCCGATCGCAGCAGTTCGCCAGCTTTCTTGATGACTTCATTGCCCTTGATGACTTCTTCGCCGATGTTGAGCAGGCCCACCGTCGGGTCGCCCTGCTCGCGCAGCGCGCTCACCAGGGCCGAGCCCATGACAGCGAACTGCAGCAGGTGTTCGGCGCTGCAGTCCACGTTGGCCCCCAGGTCAAGCACCGTGGTCGCCCCGCCCGCAGCGTTGGGCATCTGCGTGGCAATGGCCGGCCGGTCAATGCCGTCCAGCGTCTTGAGCAGGTAGCGCGCAATCGCCATCAACGCGCCGGTGTTGCCGGCCGACACCGCCGCTGCAGCCTGACCGTCCTTGACCTGCTGGATGGCCACGCGCATGGACGAATCCTTCTTCTTGCGCAGGGCGACCTCCACCGGATCGTCCATGGCCACCACTTCAGACGCGGCCACCACGGTGGCGCGCTCATGGGTGAAGCCCTCCAGGGCCTGGGGCAGCCCCACCAGCAGGATGCGGGCGTCGGGATGGTTGTCGAGAAACTGGCGGCACGCGGGGAGCGTGACGCGGGGACCATGGTCGCCCCCCATGCAGTCAACGGCCAAAATGATCATGGATGACGCGCAGGCCTGGGCGGCTTGCGTTGGCAACGGGCAAAACAAAGGCCCGTGCTACGGGGGTAGCAACGGGCCTCGTGGGCGAAGCGCCAATCAGGCTTCGGACTTGTTCTTCAGCACCTGACGGCCGCGGTAGAAACCGTTGGGGCTGACGTGGTGGCGCAGGTGCACTTCACCGGTGGTGGGTTCCACAGCGATGCCGGGCACCGTCAGGGCGTTGTGCGAGCGGTGCATGCCGCGCTTGGAAGGAGACTTTTTGTTCTGCTGAACGGCCATGATGGCTCCTGGTCTTGAAAGGGTTGGTAAAAGTACGCGATCAGCCCAATAAGACACGAGGGGGTTTCGCGCGAAGCCCTCGATTATATCCCAAGTCCTTCAGGCACCCTTTTGCGGTCTGCGAACTGGCCAGGTGGCCTTGCAGGGTGCCATCAAGGATGGCGAGGCCCGGGTGGCCGCAGCGGGCGGCCTCCAGCACCGGGTCAGGGCTTGCCGCTGCCCAGCTTGAGGCTGGCCAGGGCCGCGAACGGATTGGGTTTTTCCTGGCTGGCAGCCTCGAAGTCCTCGTCCGACGACGCCAGCGGCAATTCCTGCGGGCACTCGTCGTGCCGCGGCACCACGGGCAGCGCCATCAGCAACTCGTCTTCGATCAGTTCGCGCAGGTTGAACTCTCGGCTGATAACGAGCAAATCTTCCTCGCTGTCGTCGTCCTGCGCCTCGGCCGTGGCCTCGTCGGCTACAAAGCGGAACCAGCGCTGCACCTGCAGCGGCACGTCCACCGGCGTCAGGCAGCGCTGGCATTCCATGGGCAAGGTGGCCTGCACGTCCAGCCAGAGCCAGATCGATGGGCTGCCGCCCACGGGGCTGCGCAGCTCTGCCCGGGCGATCCAGTCCACATGCAAGTCGGGGTGCAGACCACGGGCTTCCTGCGCCAGACGTTCGTAGCGCAGCAGCGTGTCGTGGCCCTCCAGCGTGCCAGACGCCTGGGCAAACGCCTTGACGTCCAGCCGGTCCGCAACGAATTCCTTGGTCATGGGGGCAGTGTAAGAGAATCGGCGCATGGCTTTTTCCTCCCCCCTTCCCCGCCCGCTGGTATTGGGCTCCACCTCCCGCTACCGCCGCGAACTGCTCGAACGGCTGCGGGTGCCCTTCACCGTGGCGGCCCCCGATGTGGACGAAACCCCGCAGCCCGGCGAGGCCCCGCGCGACCTCGCGCTGCGGCTGGCACTGGCGAAGGCCCGGGCCGTCGCCGCGCAGCACCCTGAGGCGGTGGTGATCGGCTCCGACCAGGTGGCCGACCTGGACGGCGAGCCCCTGGGCAAGCCCGGCACGCACGAGCGCGCCGTGGCGCAGTTGCAGCGCATGCGCGGGCGCACGGTGGTGTTCCAGACCGCGCTGGCCGTGGTCTGTCAGGCCACTGGCTTTGAAGCCGTGGACCTGGCCGCCGTGGAAGTGAAGTTCCGCGCATTGGACGACGGCGCCATCGAGCGCTACCTGCGCGCCGAAACCCCGTACGACTGCGCGGGCAGCGCCAAGAGCGAGGGCCTGGGCATTGCGCTGCTCGATGCGATCGTGAGCGACGACCCCACGGCGCTGGTGGGGCTGCCGCTGATCCGCACCTGCCGCCTGCTGCGCGAAGCCGGGCTCACGCTGCCATGAACGCCCCCGTCACCCGCGGCACGCTGTACCTGGTGCCCGCGCCGCTCGACTTTGGCTGTGAGCCCCCTCAGCCCCTGCGCGACACGCTGCCCGAGGCCACGCTGGTGCAGGCTGCGCGCCTGACGCACTGGATCTGCGAGAACGCCAAGAGCTGCCGCGCCTACCTCAAGCGCGTCGACGCCCTGCACCCGCTGGCCCTGCCCTTGCAGCAGCAGCAGTTGCAGGAGCTGCCGCGCCAGGTGCACAAGCAGGGCGACCATGGCGCGCGCGGCGCGGCCGCATGGGACGCCCGCCCGCTGCTGGCCCCGGCCCTGGCCGGGCACGATATGGGCCTGGTCAGCGAAGCGGGCATGCCCGCCGTGGCCGACCCCGGCGCGTCGGTGGTGCGCGCGGCGCACGCACTGGGGCTGCGCGTGGTGCCGCTGGTGGGGCCTGTGTCGCTCTTGCTGGCGCTGGCGGGCAGCGGGCTCAACGGGCAACAGTTCGCGTTTGTGGGCTACCTGCCGCAGGATGCGCGCGAACGCGCAGAACGCCTGCGCCAGCTGGAGGCCCACGCGCTGCGCAGCGGCCAGACGCAGCTGTTCATCGAGACGCCCTACCGCAACGCGGCGCTGTGGGCGGGCCTGCTGCAAGGACTGCAACCGACCACGCGGCTCGCCGTGGCCTCGGGCCTGACATTGCCCCAAATGCGCCTGGACAGCCAGACCGTGCAACAGTGGCGCAGCGCCGAATGCCCGGTAGATAACCGCACCCCGGCGGTGTTCGCGCTCGGCAGCTGATCTGGCGTTGCTATCAAAATAATAGCTTCTCGTGCTTGATTTCCAAGCACGAGAAGCCCATTTGACCCGAAACCTGGCAGACGGTGTCGGCCGGCTTCCCGCGGCGGTCAGCGCAGTTGCGGCGCGCTCGACGACAAGGCCTTGGCCATGCCGGCCCCGATCGATGCGCCAAACCGCTTGACCAGGCGTTCGGCCACGTTGTCGCGGCGGGTGTAGTCGATGATGTCCTCGGCCTTGACCACCTCACGCGCCACGTAGTCGAGGTTGCCGAGCTTGTCGGCCAGGCCCAGCTCCACCGCCTGCTGGCCCGTCCAGAACAGTCCGCTGAAGGTCTCGGGCGTGGGCTTGAGGCGGTCACCCCGGCCGGCCTTGACCACGGCGATGAACTGCTGGTGGATCTGATCCAGCATGGCCTGCGCGTATTCGCGCTGCTTTTCCGTCTGCGGGCTGAACGGGTCGAGAAAGCCCTTGTTCTCCCCCGCGGTGAGCAGACGTCGCTCAATGCCCAGCTTTTCCATGGTGCCGGTGAAGCCAAAGCCGTCCATCAGCACGCCGATGCTGCCCACGATGCTGGCCTTGTCCACATAGATGTCGTCGGCCGCCGCGGCAATGTAGTAAGCCGCAGAGGCGCAGGTTTCCTCCACCACGGCGTACACCGGCTTGTTGTACTTGGCCTTCAGGCGCGTGATCTCGTCGTTGATGATGCCGGCCTGCACCGGGCTGCCGCCGGGCGAATTGATCAGCAGCACCACCGCCAGCGAGCCCTCGTCCTCGAAAGCACTGCGCATGGCCGCCACGACCAGCTCGGCGCTGGCCTCGGCGCCTGCCGCAATCTCGCCCTTGATGTCCACCACCGCCGTATGGGGTGCGCTCTTGCTCGGGGTGGTCGCCGACTGGTAGAACAAGCCCCAAGCCACCGCCACGGCCAGCAGCAGCCAGGCCAGGCGGAAGAAGATGCGCCAGCGGCGAGCGGAGCGCTGCTCGGCCAGCACCGAGCGGGCCAGGCCTTCCAGGGCCGCGCGCTCCCAGCCGGGCTCGGACGCTGCAGCCGGTGCGGCGGCGGGCGCGGGCGCGGATGCCGGGGCACCCGCGGCCCACAGGTCGGGGGCCGGGTTGCGTTGGGGGTCAAAGCCCGGAGGGCGTTGGTCGGAATCGCTCATCAGGATCTTTCGGTCGGCAGGCCCGGCGCGGGCCGCAGGAGGCTAGAACACGACGGGTTGGAGGTTGTGGGCAGTATGCCAGCGCACCACGCCGTCTTCTTCGGACAAGGGAATCTTCACCAGCCCGCCGCGGCAGGGGCCAGCCCCGCACTGGCCGGTTTCAGGCAGGTAGGCCGCGCCGTGCGTGGCACACAACAGCCATTGGCCGGTGTCGTCGAAAAAACGGTTGGGCTGGTAGTCCATCTCCATGGCCACGTGGGTGCAGCGGTTGAGGTAGGCATGGGGCTGGCCTTCGTAGCGGATGGCGAAGGCGCGACAGGTCTGGCCCGCGTACACCACGTCGAAGGGCACGGCCTCTCCGCGCTCAGCCAGATCGGCGCTCTGGCACAGCGGGATGGGCACGGCATCAGATTCAGGAGCGGTCATGGAGGGTCTCCGGCTTGCAAGATGGCTGCGGGTCAGGCATGGGCGAGCAGCCACTGCTGCAGATCGTGCACCGAATGGGCAATGTGCAGCGGCCCCAGGGCATGAAAAGCGTCGGGCTCGTGCGCGCCATAGCTCACGCCCACGCTGGCGCAGCCCGCGTTCACCGCCATCTGCAGGTCGTGCGTGGTGTCGCCGATCATCAGCACGCGCTCGCGGGGCACGTCGAACTCGGCCATCAGTTCCTGCAGCATCAGCGGATGCGGCTTGCCTGCGGTTTCGTCGGCCGTGCGCGACGCATGGAACACGCCGCGCAGCGCGACCGAATGCAGGGCTTCGTCCAGCCCGCGGCGGCTTTTGCCGGTGGCCACGGCCAGCCAGTGGCCACGCTCGCCCAGCGCCTCCAGCAAGGGCAGCACGCCGTCGAACAGGCTCAGGTCGTCCTGGTGGCGCAGGTAGTGGTAACGGTAGCGGTTGCCCAACTCGGGGTAGCGGTCGGTGGGCACATCGGGGGCCGCATGGGCCAGGGCCTGCATCAGCCCCATGCCGATCACGTACGAGGCGGCTTCGTCGCTGGGCACGGTACCGCCCACGTCGCGTACCGCCTCCTGGATGCAGCGCACGATGATGGCGGTGGAATCGAACAAGGTGCCGTCCCAGTCGAAGGCGATCAGGTCGAAGCGGCGGGGGCGGAATTCGGTCATGGCCGGATTATCCCGGGCCACGATGACAGCCTGCCGGCCTGGGCCTTTAGGGAGCGCATGCTGTTCAGGTCCACCAAAGCCCCGCCAGCAGCAGCGCAGGCAGCAGCACCAGCACCGCGCGCGCGGCCACGGGCTGGCGCTGCCACCACAGCCGCGTGAGCTGCAGGTCGCTCACCCGCGCCTGGGCCGGCAGGCGCGCCAACAGCGCTGCCGCCAGCAGAGGCGTGTTCCACGGAGTCCAGCGCGGGTTGGACGTTCCGGGCCCCAGTGGAATCCGGTAGGCCCCCACCAGCATGCCCTGCGGACTGGCCCGCACTTCGTCCAGGGGCGCCTGGGCGAGCAGGCGTTGACCGTCAAACCAGCCCACGCGCCGCTCGGTAATGCGCAGGCTGCGTTGCCGAAGCCGCCAAAGGTACTGCAATATGCCCAGGATACCCAGCCACAGGCACAGCAGCGGCATCAGCCCGGGGCTCAGCCGCTCAGGCGAGATACCACCGGGACCACCCCACAGCCACAGGCCCGTTGCCGCTGGCAGCAACACGGCACCTGCAACAGCGCTGCCCACCATGAGCCGCCAGAACGACGGACGCACCGCCAGCACCACCGGATAGTGCAGCTCGCCGTGGTCGGCGGCCTGCGCGTCGATATCGGCCCACCAGGCCTCCTGCAGCCTCCGCCCTGCCACCGCAGCCGGAGACGACGACAGCGGCTGGCCGTAGCGCAGTGCCAGTCCGAAGCCTGCCAGCATGACCAGCCCGCCCAAAGCAAGGCTGGCCCGCTTCCACCAGGCACCGTAACGGCGCTGGTCGCGTAGAAGCTGCAGTTCGGCGTGCAGGGCGGTATCGCCAAACCGGCCCAGCCATTGGCCCTGACCGTCCACGCGGTACAGGTCCAGCCCAGCAAAATCGCCCACCACGGCCACGCCCCCCAGGGTATCGAGCAACAGCGGATCGGCACCTGTTGGCAAGGCCGCCCGGGCTACGGGTCGCTGGGCACGGTCAAAGATCAGGATATCGCCACGGCGCTGCCCTTGCGCGACGGCCAGCATCCACAGCGTTCCATCGGGGGCCTCCGCCGCGTCGGCCACCTTGCCACGGTCGGTCCGCGCCTGCGGATGGCTGCGGCTGTACAGGCTGCGCTGCATGACCACAGCCCCCTGGGATGGCACCTGCAACCACACCAGCCGCCGATGGTCGTTGTCAGCCACCAGCAACTGCTGGTTGCCCAGATAGCGCAAACGGTTGGGATACCACAGCGCGGCGCTGGTCGGGTCTGACCGACCCAACAGGCGCCCTTGCGCGTCGAACACCTGCACAGCGTGACCCTGCGCGTCGGCCACGAACAGCCGGGGCCCGGCCGGGTCCACCGCGATATGCACTGCCCGCGACCGCGGAGTGATCTTCAAATGGCTGCCCGAGATGGCGGTACTGCAATCGAGCAGTCGGTGCAGCGCCTCGTCCCACCAGCAGCGCAACACGCTGGGGCCCCTGTCTTCATACAGCCAGAGCTGCCACCGCTGTGTTTGCGGATCGAGCGCCCAGTCGATGTCGCTGGGACTCTCTGCGAGGCCCAGCATGCTGAAGGGCTGGCGCGACAGCCGCTGCCCCTGGGCGTCCAGCACATGCAGCGCGCCGTCAGCCACCAGGGCCAGGCGCTCCGGCTGGCCAGCCGCCCGTGCAGTGCGCAAGGCCATGTGACCATCCACCGACATCTCCATCCGCATGCCGCGCAGATAGCCGAATGCGCACAGCGCCAGCAGCGCCAAGATGGGCAGCGCCAGCCGCCACTCCCTGCGGGTCATGCAGTTTCCTCCCTGCGGCCCACAGATTTGCGTACCGGGGCGCTTTATTCTGATGTGTTGGGGTGCTTGAGAGCCGCCGCACCACCTGCCGACGCAGTGGCAGGTACGAAGTCCGCGAGCTCAGGCGGCAGCTCAGCCCGCAATTCCAGCCGCTCGGCCGTTGCGGGGTGCGCGAACTGTAATCGCCATGCATGCAAAAACATGCGCCGCAAGCCTTGCTTTTGCAACCGTTTGTTCCAGTCGAAGTCGCCGTACTTGTCATCCCCGGCGATCGGATGGCCCTGCGACGCAAGGTGCACCCGGATCTGGTGGGTACGACCGGTTTTGATCGTCACCTCCAACAGCGACATGGTTGGCAGGCCACGCTCGGGCTGCGCTGCCCAATGGCTGCGCACTCGCACCAAGGTGATGGAACGCATGCCGTCCGGATCGTCCGGCGTGGTCACGCGCACGCGGCGCTCTCCATCGGGCAACAGGTATTTGTGCAGCGGCTGGTCGATGACTTTCAGGCGTGCGGGCCAGGCGCCCTGTACCAGCGCCAGGTAGGTTTTGCCGGTTTCGCGTTCGCGGAACTGGTCTTGCAGATGATTGAGCGCCGAGCGCTTCTTGGCCACCAGCAGAATGCCCGAGGTTTCGCGGTCGAGGCGGTGCACGAGTTCCAGAAACTTCGCCTGCGGCCGGGCCTGGCGCAATTGCTCGATCACGCCAAAGCTCACGCCGCTGCCACCGTGCACAGCAACGCCTGCGGGCTTGTCCAGGGCAATCAGATGCTCGTCTTCGAGCAACACCGGAAATTCCCGCCCGGGCGCAGGGTTGGCCGCCTTCTCTTGCATGCGCTCGGAGACGCGCACCGGCGGCACACGCACCAGATCGCCTTCTGCCACGCGCGAATCGGCCTGCGCACGGCCCTTGTTGATACGGACCTCGCCGCTGCGGATGATCCGATAGACGTGCGTCTTGGGCACACCCTTGAGGTGGCGCAGCAGAAAGTTGTCGAGCCGCTGCCCGCTTGAATCGGCGTCCACCGCGATCTGGCGCACGGCCGGCGCAGACTCGGCTGCCGGACGTGCGGCGGGCGGTTTGGCCCCTATAATGTGTTTCACCTGCGCGACGCTGTGTAAGTGGTTGATTTGTCTGGAGTTTAGTCCACGCAACCCTGCCTGCGGCGTAGGCCGGTCGATGCCAGCGCTGCGGCGCGGCTGCAGACCTCAGGCCAGAGCCTGGGGTGGCAGCGGTCCGCGGCGTCGGACTGACAGTCTGAAACACCGAGACGGAATCTCCCATGCCTGCAGACCTGCTCCACCCGAGCGGGGCCTGCTGGCGGATCTAAGCGAGCATGTGGTTGCTGTTGGCTTTCCTGCTGAACCTGTGGTGGCGGCTCGTGCCCCCATCCGGCAGAGCAAGCGCGCCCGCAGCACCCCGTTGGCCTGAGCATCCCGCCGCCCCTCTGGCGGCCCGCTTGCGCGCACCCCCACTCGCCCCCATCCACGCGCCCTGTCCACCCGGTCTGAGCTAGGGCTCAGCCGCCGGTGGGCGTTTTCGGCAATTCCTTTCGTTTCAGTCCGTCAGCCCCGGCATTCACGGCTCCTTGCGAGCCTGTTTATGGGTAGCTGAGCGCGCTCCGAGACCTCCTGCGGGAGGCACGGCTGTGCGCATGAAACGAAAAGGAAGCGCATCATGAAGCGGATGCTGATCAACGCCACGCAGGCAGAAGAACGCCGCCTGGCCATCGTCGACGGACAAAAGCTCCTCGACTACGAGATCGAGATCGAGGGGCGCGAGCAGCGCAAGGGCAACATCTACAAGGCGGTGGTCACGCGCGTGGAGCCCAGCCTGGAGGCCTGCTTTGTCGACTACGGCGAAGATCGCCACGGCTTCCTGCCCTTCAAGGAGATCTCCCGCCAGTACTTTGCTGAAGGCGTGTCGCCCAGCCAGGCCAAGATCCAGGACGTGATCCGCGAAGGCCAGGAACTGCTGGTCCAGGTCGAGAAAGAGGAGCGCGGCAACAAGGGCGCAGCGCTGACCACCTTCATCAGCCTGGCCGGCCGCTACGTGGTGCTGATGCCCAACAACCCGCGCGGCGGCGGTGTTTCGCGCCGCATCGAGGGCGAAGACCGTGCCGAGCTGAAGGAGGCGATGGACCAGCTCGAATACCCGAAGGGCATGTCCATCATCGCGCGCACCGCCGGCATTGGCCGCACCGCGCCCGAACTGCAGTGGGACCTGAACTACCTGCTCAAGCTCTGGAACGCCATTGACGGCGCGGGCAAGGCCGGCAAGGGTGCGTTCCTGATCTACCAGGAGTCGAGCCTGGTGATCCGCGCGATCCGCGACTACTTCAACGGCGACATCGGTGACATCCTGATCGACACCGACGACATCTACGAGCAGGCGCAGCAGTTCATGCAGCACGTCATGCCCGAGCATGCCGGTAAGGTCAAGCGCTACCGCGACGACGCCCCGCTGTTCTCGCGCTTCCAGATCGAGCACCAGATCGAGTCTGCCTACGCCCGCACCGTGCAGCTGCCCAGCGGCGGCGCCATCGTGATCGACCACACCGAAGCCCTGGTGTCGGTGGACGTGAACTCGGCCCGCGCCATCAAGGGCGGCGACATCGAGGAAACCGCCACGCGTACCAACCTCGAAGCGGCCGATGAGGTCGCCCGTCAGATGCGCCTGCGCGACCTGGGTGGCCTGATCGTGATCGACTTCATCGACATGGAGGAGAGCAAGAACCGCCGCGAGGTCGAGAACCGCCTGCGCGACGCACTGCGCCACGACCGCGCGCGCGTGCAGTTCGGCACGATCAGCAAGTTCGGTCTCATGGAAATGAGCCGCCAGCGCCTCAAGCCTGCGCTGTCGGAAGGTGCGCACATCCGCTGCCCGCGCTGCGACGGCACGGGCCACATCCGCGACACCGAAAGCTCTGCGCTGCAGATCCTGCGCATCATCCAGGAAGAGTCCATGAAGGACAACACGGCCGCCGTGCACTGCCAGGTGCCGGTGGAAGTGGCCTCGTTCCTGCTCAACGAAAAGCGCACCGAGATCGCCAAGATCGAGCTCAAGCAGCGCGTGGCGGTGCTGATGGTGCCCAACAAGACGCTGGAGACGCCCAACTACAAGCTCGAGCGCCTCAAGCACGACGACCCGCGACTGGACCATCTGGACGCCAGCTACAAGCTGGCCGAAGAATTCGAAGACCCGGTGGCCGTGACGCGCCGCTCGCAAGAGCCCACCAACAAGCAGACCCCCGTGATCAAGGGCGTGCTGCCCGACGCACCCGCCCCGGTGGCCGAGCCGCGTCCCGAACCGGCGGCCCGTGCACCGCGCCAGCCGCAAGGCCAGCGCACGCCGGCCGCGGCCGTGCCCGCCCCCGCTCCGGTGGTGGCGCCCGCCCCGGCCCCGGTGGCACCGCCCGAGCGCGGGTTCTTCGCATGGCTCAAGCGCCTGTTCGGCCTGGGCAGCACAGCGCCCGCGCCCGTGGCAGCGCCAGCACCTGCGGTGCCGGCTGTGGCGGCCGATGAATCCGCCAGCAGTGGCAGGGGTGATGGCCGCCGCGACGGCCGTGGCCGACGTGGCGAAGGCCGCAACGGCGAGCGCCGCGACGGTGCCCCGAACGGTGAAGGCCGTGGTCGCCGCGGCGAAGGCCGCAACGGCGAAGGCCGCGGCAACGAAGGTCGCAACAACGACGCCCGCAGCGAAGGCCAGGGCCGCAATGAAGGCCGCACGGCCGAGGGCACCAGCGCCCCCACGAACGGCAACGGTCAGGGTCCGCGCCGCGAGGGCGAAGGCCGCAACGGCCGCAGTCGCCGCGATGCCGAGGCACGCCAGCCCGGCACCGACCCGGCAGCAGCAGCAGCAGCCCCCGGCACCGCCACGCCGGAGGGCACCGAAGCCGGTGCACCGCGTGGCGAGCGCGGCCCGCGCCGCGAGCGTGGTGAAGGCCGGCGTGAGCGCGGCGAAGGCCGTGGCGAACGTGGCCCGCGCAGCGACAGCGCTGCGTCCATGCCCGAGCTGCCGCCGGCCACCGGCTTTGCCGATACGGCGCCGCTGTCCCACCTGCCCGACCTCGATCTGACGGGCAACGAAGCCGCCCCGGCCGACGCTGCACCCAACGGTGAGCGCCGTGAGCGCCGCTCACGCGACCGCTATGGCCGCGACCGCCGTGACCGCGCCGGCCGCGAGGGCGATGCGCAAGCCGCTTCGGCAGAAGCCGGCCAAGAGACGCCTGCCCAGGCCCCTGCAGCAGAAGCCGATGCCGAAGGCACGCCGCAACGCCGCAGCTACTTCAGCAACACGGCGGCTGCGCCGCAGGCCGATAGCCCCGCACCGGCTCCGGCCGCCAGCGCTCCGGCCGAAGCCCCGGCGCCTGAGGCCGCAGTGCCCAGCGCAGCTCCGGCGGCAGCACCGGTACCGGCTCCCGCACCGCAGGCACCGGCAGCGCCCGCACCGGCTGTGGCCGGCATGCCGAAGGTGCAGCCGTACCAGCTGCCCGTCAGTGCCCTGCAGCAGCTGGCCGAGGCCTCGGGCCTGCAGTGGGTGAACTCGGACGCCGACAAGGTGGCGGCGGTGCAGGCTGCGATTGCGGCCGAGCCCAAGCCCGTGCACGTGCCGCGTGAACGGCCCCCGGTGGTGGTGATCGACGAAGGCCCGCTGGTGCTGGTCGAAACCCGCCGCGATCTGGCGAACTTCCGCCTGCCGTTCGAACAGGCCGGGCACAGCGCCTGAGCCATGCCCCCGGGGTGCCCCCGCGCCCCGGCGGGTTGACCCCGCGGCGCCTGCGAGCGTGCCGCGTTGGGGGCACCATCGAGCTTTTTTGCCGGCCATGCTGTTCCTGCTGTCTCCTGCCAAGTCCCTGGACTACGACACCCCCGTGCCTGAGGGGTTGCCGGCCACGCAGCCGGTGTTTTCAACCCAACCCGCCGAGTTGATCGACACCTTGCGCGCCTACGCCCCGCAGGACATCGCCTCGCTGATGTCGCTGAGCGATGCGCTGGCGGCGCTGAACGTGGCCCGCTATGCCACCTGGAAGCCCCGCCACACGGCACGCAACGCCCGGCAAGCGGTGCTGGCCTTCAACGGTGACGTGTACGAGGGGCTGGACGCGCGCAGTCTGAGCCACGACGACCTGGCCTGGGCCCAGGACCATGTGGCCATCCTGAGCGGCCTGTACGGCGTGCTGCGCCCGCTCGACTGGCTACAGCCCTACCGCCTGGAGATGGGCACCCGGCTGCCCACGGCACACGGCAACAACCTCTACCAGTTCTGGGGCCCGGCCATTGCCGAGCATCTGAACACGCTGCAGCAGGGCGATACAGCGCCGGTGGTGGTGAATCTCGCCTCGCAGGAATACTTCAAGGCCGTGGACCGCAAGGCCCTGCGGGCCCGCGTAGTGGAATGTGTGTTCGAGGACTGGAAGGGCGGTGCCTACAAGATCATCAGCTTCCATGCCAAGCGGGCCCGCGGGCTGATGGCGCGCTATGCCATCACGCAGCGCGCGCAGTCGCCCCAGGCACTGGAAGGCTTCGACCTGGAAGGGTACGCTTTCGCACCGGGTGCCAGCGCACCCGATCGGCTGGTGTTCCGCCGCCGCACCGAAGGAGACGCATGATGGGCAAGCAGGCGGCCGCACAGGCCATCACGCCGGAACTGCGGCGCTGGATCGTCGAGCAGGCGCAGGCCGGGCATTCAGCCCCAGTGGTGCTGCAGTCCATGCTGGACGCGGGCTGGGACGAAGCCGTGGCCACCGAGGCCATGGAATCTACACTGCGCGAACACCTGGAAGGCGTGGCGCGCGAGCAGGGCCTGCCTCCGGCCGTGCCCGTGCCCGACCTGGCCATCGACGACTCGCCCACCGTGCTCGACGCAGGCGACCGCGCGGTGTCGGTGCTCATGGCCCTGGCCATGCCGCGCGTAGTGGTGCTGGGCAATCTGCTCTCGCCAGAGGAATGCGACGCGCTGATCGAAGCGGCCCGGCCGCGCATGGCGCGCTCGCTCACGGTGGCCACGCGCACCGGCGGCGAAGAGGTGAACGACGACCGCACGAGCGACGGCATGTTCTTCCAGCGCGGTGAAACCGAACTGGTACAGCGCATTGAAGCGCGCATTGCGCGCCTGCTGGGCTGGCCCGTGGAAAACGGCGAGGGCTTGCAGGTGCTGCACTACCGCCCCGGGGCCGAATACAAGCCCCACTACGATTACTTTGACCCGGCCGAGCCCGGTACGCCCACCATCCTCAAACGCGGCGGGCAGCGCGTGGGCACACTGGTGATGTACCTGAACACGCCCGAAAAAGGCGGCGGCACCACCTTCCCCGACATCCACCTTGAAGTCGCGCCGCAGCGCGGCCATGCGGTGTTCTTCAGCTACGAGCGCCCGCACCCGAGCACGCGCACGCTGCACGGCGGCGCGCCCGTGATTGCCGGGGAGAAGTGGATTGCCACCAAGTGGCTGCGCGAGCGCGAGTTCCGCTGACTCCCGACAGCGGGCATGCGCCCTGCCCCGCAAAGACGCTCGGCGCAGTGCGCGGGCCCCGTGGCGAGGACGCAGCCTGCCCCAGACCATGCCGTGCGATGCAGATTTGAAGCATATTGGCATATCAACCAGCAAAATCAAGCACGAGCAGCTCCTATTTTGATAGCAAACCAACCGGTCATCTTCCATGAACACGCCTGAACAATCGCAGTTGGGCAAGGCTTCGGCCTATGCCGACCAGTACGACGCCTCGCTGCTGTTTCCGATTCCGCGCGCTGGCAAGCGCGCCGAGATCGGCATCGCGGGCGACGCGCCCTTCTTCGGGGCCGACCTGTGGACGGCGTTCGAGCTGTCCTGGCTCAACCCGCGCGGCAAGCCGCAGGTGGCGCTGGCCCACGTGACGGTGCCCTGCGAGACGCCGAACATCGTGGAGAGCAAGTCCTTCAAGCTCTACCTCAACAGCTACAACAACACCCGCTTTGCCGATGCGGCCGAGGTGCAGGCGCGCCTGCGCACCGACCTGAGCGAGGCCGTGTGGCGCGGCAGCGAGCGCACCGGCACGGTGGGCGTGCGTCTGGTGCTGCCCGAAGCCTTCGGCAGCGAGCGGGTGCAGGAGCTCGAGGGCCTGGACCTGGACCGGCTGGATGTGGAATGCACGCACTACCAGCCCGCGCCCGAACTGCTGCACGCCCGGCACGACGAAGCGCCGGTGACCGAAGTGCTGGTGAGTCATCTGCTCAAGAGCAACTGCCTCGTGACGGGCCAGCCCGACTGGGGCAGCGTGCAGATCGCGTACAGCGGCGCGCAGATCGACCAGGAAGGGCTGCTGCGCTACCTGGTGAGCTTTCGCAACCACAATGAATTCCATGAGCAGTGCGTGGAACGCATCTTCATGGACGTGTGGACGCGCTGCCGCCCGGTCAAGCTCACGGTGTATGCGCGCTACACCCGCCGTGGCGGGCTGGACATCAACCCCTGGCGCACCAGCCACCCGCAGGCCCTGCCGCCCAACGTACGCACGGCGCGGCAGTAACCGCCCGCCAGCGGCCGGGGCGCCGTGCCCCGGCACACCTCACATGTGGAACACGTCCACGGCGCGGCGCAGCGTCTTGGTGCGCTCGTTGAGCACTGCCACCGACTGCGCGGTTTCGTCCACCATGTTGGCGTTCTGCTGGGTCACGGTTTCGAGCCGCACCACGGCTTCATTGACCTGCGAAATGCCGACCGATTGTTCCCCGGTGGCATTCGTGATCTCGCGCATCAGCCGCGAAACATCGCGCACCGATTTCTCCACGCTGGAGATCGTGGCCTGGGCCTCGGCCGCGTAGCGCGCACCCGATTCGACCTGGTCGGTGGAATTGCTGATCAGATCACGGATCTCATGCGCGGCTGTGGCGCTGCGCTGGGCCAGGGCACGCACCTCGGACGCGACCACCGCAAAGCCCCTGCCCTGCTCACCGGCCCGCGCGGCCTCCACCGCCGCGTTGAGCGCCAGGATGTTGGTCTGGAACGCAATGCCTTCGATGATGCCAATGATGTCGGCCATACGGCGCGAAGAGCCGGCGATGGCCTGCATGGCCTCGTTGGCGCTGCCCACCGAGGCGCTGCCCTGGTGCGCAATGTCGCTGCTGTTCTGGCTCTGGCTGGCGATCTGGCGCGCTGCATCGGCCGTGTGCTGCACGGTGCTGGCCAGTTGCTCCATTGAGGCGGCCGTCTGCTCCAGGCTGCTGGCCTGGTCTTCGGTGCGGGCCGAGAGTTCGGCCGCGCTGGCAGAAATTTCGCCGCTGGCATGGCTGAACACGTCCACCTCGGCGCGCACGTCTGAGATCACGGCCTTGAGGTTGATCTGTACCTGCCAGACGCTGCGGATCAGCGAACTGAGCACGTGCGGATGCAGTTTGGTGACATCGGCCTTGAGATTGCAAGCCGCCAGAGACGCCGCGAATTCGTCGAGGTCTTCCATCGGCCGCGCCACCGTCACATAAAACCAGCCCAGCAGGGCGCCACTGCCCAGCAGCAGCAGCGCGGCCTGCGCCGCCAGCGCTGCGCCGCCTGCCATACCCAGCAGCCCAGGCAGCAGGCCCAGGCCCGTGAGCAGCGACAGCCCGAGGGCCAGGCGCTGCGACACCGTCATGCGGTGCACACGCCCGGGCAGGTCGCGCCAGCCCAGACGCCGTACACGCCCTGCATGCAGCTTGATGGTGCGGTGGCCCGAGGCACGCTCCTGCGCGATACGGGCATACAGGGCCTCGGCCGCGGCCACCTGCTCGCGCGAGGGCTGAAAGCGCACCGACATGTAGCCCACGGGCTTGCCGTTGTCCATGATGGGCGTGACATTGGCCTCTACCCAGTAATGGTCGCCGTTCGCGCGGCGGTTCTTGACGATGCCCGTCCAGGGCCGCCCGCGGCCAATGGTGGACCACATGTCGGCAAAGGCCTCTGGTGGCATGTCGGGATGCCGGATCAGGTTATGCGGCTGGCCCATGAGCTCGTCGTAGCCGTAGCCACTGACCTCGGCAAAAGCCGTGTTGCAGTGCGTGATGCGCCCTTGCGCATCGGTGGTCGAAACCAGCAGTTGTTCCTTGGGGAACAGGTACTCCCGCTGGGTGACAGGAAGATTTGTTCGCATGACCGCCCTCCACGGCGTCTGCCTGGTCCGCCGCCCGTGGTGTCGGTCGCGGTGCCAAGCCGACCATACGGTATCCGGGGGCCGCAGCAAGCGCATTGACCGATATCAAACGCCTTGGTCGGGGCGCCGGGCAGTGCCCGGCCCGCAGGTCAACCAGCATGCAGCGGCACACGGTGCCACCGGGGTTCCGCGTCGCCCTCGCATGCGCTGCGCCGGGCCAGGTGCTCAGGGCAGGTGGAACACTTCCACCGAGTGCCCAAGTGTCTCGGCGTTAGCGCGCAGGCTGCGCGCAGAGGCCGTGGACTCTTCCACCAGGGCCGCGTTCTGCTGGGTGACCACGTCGAGCTGGGCCACGGCCTGGTTGACCTGAGAAATGCCCAGGGATTGCTCGCGGGTGGCATTGCTGATCTGGGCGACCAACCCGCTCACGCGCTGCACGGCGTTGACGACTTCCTGGATCGTGGCGCGCGCATGCTCCATCTGCTGCGCCCCGCCCGCGATCTGCTCCACCGTGCCGTGGATCAGGCCGCTGATCTCCTTGGCGGCTGCAGCGCTGCGCTGGGCCAGCGCGCGCACCTCTCCGGCCACCACGGCAAAGCCCCGGCCCTGCTCGCCCGCACGGGCTGCTTCCACGGCGGCGTTCAGCGCCAGCAGGTTGGTCTGGAAGGCAATGCCTTCGATCATGCCGACAATTTCGTTGATCTTGGCCGAGGAATGCTTCATCTGGGCCATTGCAGAGCCTGCCTGCTGCACCGCACTGTCGCCTTCGGCGGCAATCCGGCTGCACTGGTCGCTCTCCACAGACACCTGGGCGGCGGCCTCGGCCGTGTGCTTGACGGTCCCGGCCAGCTGCTCCATGGAGGCAGCCGTCTGCTCGAGGCTGCTGGCCTGCGACTCTGTGCGCGCCGACAGCTCCAGGCTGCCTTGCGCGATCTCACCCGCCGTGCGCGTGAAGAGATGGACCTCCGAGCGCACATCGCCGACCACTGCACGCAGATTGATTTGCACCTGCTTGAGCCGCTGCATCAGCGTGCCCAGGGGCTCCGGGAAGTCGGTGCGAATCTGCGTCGACAAGTTGCAGCCCGACACGTCGGCCGCGAAGCGGTTGGCCTGCGCAACGCCGTCCAGCAGCGTGGCCTGCTGCCGCCACAGCAGCCATGCGCCCCCGGCAAACAGCGCCAGCAAGCGCAGCCCCCAGGCCAGCGCTCCCTGCAAGCCCAGCAGGTCGGGCAGCATGACCAGAAACCCCAGCACCACCAGCAACACCGCCTGGCGCGGCAGCAGCGGCAGGTTGCGCAGGTGCGCCCACCAGCCCCGAAGGCCGCGGTGGTACACCACGCCCGCCTCCAGGTCGAGGGTGGGCCGACCCGAAGCGGCCTCGGCGCGCATCTGGGCGTACAGCGCTTCGGCCGCCTGCACCTCGGCCGCCGTGGGCTTGGTGCGCACCGACATGTAGCCGCGCGGCTTTCCGCCTTCCATGATCGGCGTGACGTTCGCGCGCACCCAGTAATGGTCGCCGTCCTTGCGCCGGTTCTTGACGATGCCGGTCCACGGCTGTCCGCGCCCAATGGTGCGCCACATGTCCTTGTACGCCTCGGCAGGCATGTCCGGGTGGCGGATCAGGTTGTGCGGCTGACCAATCAGCTCCTCATACTCGTAGCCGCTCACCCGGATGAACGCCAGATTGCAGTGGGTGATGACGCCTCGAGTGTCGGTGGTGGACACCAGCAGCTCGTCACCCGGGTAGTCGAATTCGTGTTGAGAGACCGGCAGATTCACGCGCATGGCTGGCACCAGAGGGACAAAACTGATGCGCCCCAGTCTAAGCGGACGCCGGCTGCGCCGTATGCGGGAAAACCGTCAGAACAACGGGACCGTGTGCGGATCGGACAGCGCCGTGCCGCGGCTGCGGCGCGGCGCTGGCATACGACCCGGTGGCACCGGCGCAGCGCCCGGCTTCTCGAGCGCCGCCACCCGCACGCCCAGCAAACGCAGGCGCTGCTGCAGCGGCACGCGCTTGAGGCACTGCCCCGCCGCCTGGCGGATGACGGCGGCGTCCTGCGTGGGCTCGGACAGGGTCAGGTCGCGCGTGGCGGTGCGGAAGTCGTCGTAGCGCAGCTTGATGCCGATGGTGCGGCCCACATAGCCCTTGCGCTGCAGGTCTTCGGCCACACGCTCGCACAGCGCGGTGAAGATGCGGCCCAGTTCGGCACGGTCGTGCACCGCGTGCAGGTCGCGCTCAAAGGTGGTCTCACGGCTCATGGACACGGGTTCGCTCTCGGTCACCACCGGCCGCTCGTCGCGCCCCCAGGCCGCATCGTGCAGCCAAGCGCCATAAGCCTTGCCGAAGTGTTGCACCAGCCAGGCCAGCGGCCTCTGCGCCAGATCGCCGATGGTGTGGATACCATGCGACTGCAGGCGCGCGTCGGCTTTGGGGCCAATGCCGTTGATCTTGCGGCAGGCCAGCGGCCAGATGCGCGTGCCCAGGTCGTCCGGCCAGACCACGGAAATGCCATTGGGCTTGTCAAACTCGCTGGCCATCTTGGCCAGCAGCTTGTTCGGGGCCACGCCGATCGAGCAGGTCAGACCCGTGGCCTCGAAAATGCTCTTCTGGATCAGCCGCGCGAGCACGCGCCCGCCTTCGCGCTGCCCGCCGGGCACCTGGGTGAAGTCGATGTACACCTCGTCCACACCCCGGTCTTCCATCACCGGGGCAATGCTGGTGATCACGGCCTTGAACTGACGCGAGCAGCGCCGATAGGCGTCAAAGTCCACCGGCAGCAGGATGGCCTGCGGGCACAGGCGCGCCGCCTTCATCAGCCCCATGGCCGAGCCCACACCAAACGCGCGCGCCGCATAGGTGGCGGTGGTGATCACGCCGCGGCCGGTGTAGTCGGCCAGGCGCGGGAAGGCCGCCACCGGGATCTCGTGCGGCGGCACGTCTGCGTAATCCTGCGCCAGCGCCTCGTCCAGCCGCCTGCGTCCCCCACCGATGACGATGGGCAGACCCTTGAGCTGCGGGTAGCGCAGCAGCTCCACACTGGCATAGAAGGCGTCCATGTCCAGATGCGCGATACGGCGCGGCAGCGCAGCCGCAGGGGCTTCGATGGGCAAGGTTGCGGGGGCTGGCAGATCGGTCACCCGCCGATTGTCCCTCCCGCCGGGGCCTGGGGCCGTCCCGGTCAGGTCCGCGCCAGCGCGGCCTGCCGGATGCCCGACAAGGTGCCGGTGGGGGTGATGGCCTCCGGGTCGATCGGGCAGTGCAGCAGGCTGGGCAGACCGCTCGCGCGTGCCCGGGCCAGCGCAGGGGCAAAGTCTTCGGTGCGCTCCACCCGCTCGCCATGGCCGCCGAAGGCCTGCGCGTAGGCGCAGAAATCCGGGTTGCGCAGCTGCGTGGCGCTGATGCGGCCCGGGTATTCGCGCTCCTGGTGCATGCGGATGGTGCCGTACATGCCGTTGTCGAGCAGCACCACCACGATGGGCAGCCCGTACTGCACGGCGGTGGCGAACTCCTGGCCGTGCATCAGGAAGTCGCCGTCGCCCGCAAACACCACCACCTCGCGCTGCGGCCACAACCGCTTGGCCCCCACCCCCGCGGGCAGGCCATAGCCCATGGAGCCGCTGGTGGGCGCGAGCTGCGTGCCATGCCCGCCAAAGCGCCAGAAGCGGTGCACCCAGGTGGCGAAGTTGCCCGCGCCGTTGCAGAACACTGTGTCCGCCGGGAGCACCTCGCGCAGGTGCTGCATCACCGCGCCCATCTGCAAAGCGCCCGGAATGCGGATGGCCGCAGGGTCGCTCCAGGCCAGGTATTCCGCCCGCGCCTGCGCAGTGTGGGCGGCCCAGCCCGGGGGGCTGGCGTGCGGCGCCGTGGCGGCCAGGGCGGCGGCCATGGCCTCGGGCGTGGCATGGATGGGCAAGGCCGCGCGGTACAGGCGACCCAGTTCGTCCGCGTCGGCGTGCACATGCACCAGCGGCTGGGCGGGGTTGGGAATCTGCAGCAGCTCGTAGCCTTGCGAGGGCACTTCAGACAGGCGCCCGCCCAGCAGCAGCACCAGATCAGACCCCGCAATGCGCGCACGCAGCGCGGGGTTCACGCCCAGCCCCAGGTCGCCCGCGTAGCAGGCATGCGCCGCCGGAAACAGCATCTGTCGCCGGAACGAGCACACCACGGGCAGCGACCAGGCCTCGGCAAAGCGCGTGATGTCGGCCACGGCCTGCGGCGTCCAGCGGCTGCCGCCGAGCACCAGCACCGGGCGCTCGGCCGCGGCCAGGCGGGCCGTCAGTTCGTGCAGCGCCTCAGGCGCCGGGTGGGTGGGCGGCGTACGGTAGGGCAAGGCGTCGGCCACCTCGGCTGCTTCGACCAGCATGTCTTCAGGGAGCGCCACCACCACCGGCCCGGGGCGGCCCGAGGTGGCCACGTGGAAGGCCCGCGACACCAGTTCGGGCACCCGCGCCGGGTCGTCGATCTGCACCACCCACTTGGCCATGGTGCCGAACACGGCCCCGTAATCCAGCTCTTGAAAGGCCTCGCGCCCCAGAGCGTTGCGGGCCACCTGGCCTACGAACAGGATCAGCGGGGTTGAATCCTGGTGCGCGATGTGAATGCCCGCCGCTGCGTTGGTGGCCCCGGGCCCGCGCGTGACGAAGCAAATGCCCGGGCGGCCGGTGAGCTTGCCCTGGGCCTCGGCCATCATCGCGGCCCCGCCCTCCTGGCGGCACACGGTCACGGCGATGTCGGCGTCGTGCAGCGCATCCAGCACGGCCAGAAAGCTTTCACCCGGCACACAGAACAGTTGCTGCACGCCGTGCGCGATGAGTTGGTCGACGAGGATCTGGCCGCCAGTGCGGGAGTGGGTGTGGGTAGGGGTCATGGAATGCAGAAGTCGGCGGGCTGGCTCGCCACCGTGCGCGGCCCAGCCCCGAAGTACGAGGCAGCCAGCATAGCGCTGGCCGCCGCGCCGTGCACGCGCTGCCCGCGCCGTGCGAAATGTCACCAATCGTCGGCACGGTTGCGATTTGTTGCATGCCGCTGTCACGAACCGTGCGCAGAATCCGGCGCTTGCGCCCCGCTACAGCCGCAGAGCCCCATGCTGCGGCACCAGTGGTGCGTGGTAATGCCGCTGCCTGTTCCTCGCCTGCTTCGCTCGTGTTGTCTGCCGTCTCGCCGCCCCTGTCCCCAAAGCGCTCCCGGCCGCCCCGCTGGGTGGCGTCGCTGGCGCTGGCGACTGCAGGCCTGGGCGTGGCGGCGTTGGCAGGGCTGGCTTGGGCGCTGCAGCAGGCCGACGCCCGCATGCAACGCGACGTGGCGGTGAAGTCGCGTGCCGTGGCTTACACCACCGATGCGGTCACCATCGAGCGCGGCCGGCGCCTGTACCTGGATGCGGGCTGCGTGCACTGCCACGGAGCCGATGGGCGCGGACAAGAGTTTGCAAGCGGAGCAGGCTTGCGGCTGGTGGCCCCCAACCTGACACCCGCTGGGGCCGTGGCCCGCTACCAGCCCGAGGACTGGAACAGCGCGATCCGCCATGGCGTCAAGCCCAATGGGCGGCCCGTGTTGGCCATGCCGAGCGAGCGCTACCACGGCTGGAGCATGGACGAGCTGTCGGCATTGGTGTCGTACCTGCGGCAATTGCCGCCTGCGCCCGGCGAGGCCGCCGTGGTGCAATGGCCACTGGTACAGCGCGTGCGCTATGGCCTGGGCTGGGACACGGATGCCGCGGCGCGCATCGACCACCGCCGCCCGCCCGCACGCAGTGCCAGTGCCAGCGCCATGGCATCCATGACCACGCCAGACGGACTGGCCCTGCCTTGCAGCGATTGCGGGCCTGTCTGGCCCATCACCTGGTCAGCGGCTCAGCACGACACGGCAAACGCCACGGGACTGGGTCAGCCCATGCGGATGCACGCGTCGCAGCGCTGAGGCTGCGCTCCGACGTCAGCGGCGGCGGCGCGGCACCACGCTGAGCTGCACGCTCTCCAGCACCGGGGTGGCCGACACCTGCACCGCGCGCCGAGGCAAGTCCACGAGTTGGTCGGCCTGCCACACCCGCAGCTGCGCGGGGCCATCGGGCACACCGCTCAGGCGCGCAATGCCGTCGGCGTCGGTCTTCACCGTCCAGGCCGAGTCGGTGACGAACACGTGGCCCCGCATTGAACCGTGCAGATGGCAACCCAGGAGCAGCACGCCAGCCTGGTCAAAGCGCACCTCGGCCTGGTCGCTCGCCCGCCCGTCTACCTTGCCGGCCAGACGCAGCTCAAAGCCCGCCAGCTCGGGCGCGCCCGGGGCGCTGGCCGAGGTACCGCGCACGTGGTGGTCCCAGCGGTCCAGGTTGGTGAAACGCACCGTGGTGCCCGGGGCCACCACCGTGACCTGGGGCACGAAGCGCATGCGCTCCTGCTCGATCACGGGTGCGGCCGGCAGCAGCGCTGCGGGCGCAGGCGCTGCGCCCGTGGGGTACACCACCACCACGGCATCCTGCACCGGCCGGCCGTCGCGGTCCAGCACCTGGACTTGGACATTTCCGGCGCTCGTGCTGGATATCCAAGCACAAGCAGCTATCAAAATAATAGCGTTTCGCATGCCGTCACCGCACCGTGATGATGTCGCGGTGCATGGGCGCCAGCAGCGCCAGAAGCCGGTTCTGCTGTGCGAACGGGATGCGCTGCGCATCCATGGCCGCCTGCAGCACTTCGACCAGCGCATTGAAGTGCGCCTTGTTGATCTGCATGTCGGCATGGGCGGACTTCATGTCAGCACCTTCGTACTTGCAGGGGCCACCGGTCAGCTCGCAGATCTGGTCGGTCAGGCTTTCCTTGAGCGCCTGGGGCTTGGTGTCCTTGAAGTGGTCGCGGATACGGGCGTCCTGCACCACACGGTTGACGAAGTCGTCCATCAGCCGGGCAATGCCCGCTTTTTCGCCCAGGGCCTGGTACAGGCCCGCGGGCGCGGCAGAGCTGGTCTGAGGGGCTGCGGGTGCGGTCTGGGCAAATGCAGCAGGCGCGGCCGCACACAGCGCAGCCAGGGCCAGGGATCGGAGGAAGTGGGTCATGGCAGAAATCTCGCGAATCAAAGGCTGGTACGGGGTCAGAAGGCCACCTGGGCCGAGAGGTAGTAGCCGGTCTGGCGGCGCTGGTTGGTGATACCGGGCACGATGCGCCCCAGGTCCACGTAGGCCAGCGTGAGCGAGACATGCTTGTTGGGCGCCCAGGCGATGAACAAGTCCTTCCAGTCGTCTTCGCGCAGCGCCCCACCCAGCCCGGCGGCAGCGCCCAGGGCTTCGAGGTTGTTGGGCTTGAAGCGGTACT
Organism: Acidovorax lacteus; assembly: GCF_039540375.1. Taxonomy (NCBI): domain Bacteria; kingdom Pseudomonadati; phylum Pseudomonadota; class Betaproteobacteria; order Burkholderiales; family Comamonadaceae; genus Acidovorax; species Acidovorax lacteus. Next base: position 137,568 of record NZ_BAABEX010000029.1, on the reverse strand, counting down.
CGGCCCCCACGGCCAGATCTTTGCGCAGCAGGTAAGCCACCGAGAACTCGGGCTGCAGGCTGTAGCGGTCGCGCCCCGGAGCGGCCGAGCCAAAGCCCAGCAAGCCGTTCTGGTTGGCGCGGGTGTAGCGCAGCGTGCCATTGAGCAGCAGACTCTTGTCGAGCAGCAGCTTGGTCGCACTCACGTACACGTCGGTGCCCGAAGTGCGCGTGCCCAGAAAATCAAGCACCGACTGCAGCGAGCCCGGACGCACGCGCTTGTGCTCCAGCCCCACGGCAATCTGCGGCATCCAGGTGTCGGCGTCCAGGATGGCGTCGCCTGCCACCTTGACCTTCACGCCCACGATGTCCATTTTGATGTGCTGGCCCGGCGTCACGCCAAAGGGTGCAATGCCGTTCAGGGCGATGGCGGGCGACGCGTCGAAATCCTGGCGCGCCAGCGACAGCTCCACGCGGTCATGCAGCGACAGCGCCGCGCCGTAGCCGGTGAGGCTGTAGTCCTGCGTGCCCGCCCGGGTCAGGTAGGCGCTACCGCCCACCTGGCCTTCGGTGGCATAGGTGCCCGTCACGGCCCAGGGGGTGAGGCCGCCACCGGCCGAACCGCCAATGGTGCTCACGCCGCCCGTGAGCAGCAGTTTTCCGGAGTCGGCGTGGGCCGTGCCCGCAGCACACAGCGCCAGGCTGGCACACAGGGCCAGAAGGTGAGGGGTCGTCATAAGGGGTCTTTCGCAAGCGTGGGTGGATGTTGAAGTCATTCCACCGTGGATACGCAGACCCGCGAACATTTGGATGCAATTACCCGAGAAGGCTGCTCGGCTATTGGCCCGTACCGGCCTATGCCCGGGCCGCGGACATGCCCGCTCGCCGCGGCGCGGCGGCCCAGCCCCGACCCGACCCGACCCGACCGGATCAGAGCATGCGCTCGATCAGCGCGCCCTTGAACAGCACCGGCCCGGTGGGCCCGCGCTCGCTGGGCACGCCGCCTCGGGGCTCCAGGCTGATGGCCAGCGCCGGCACTTCGCGCACCGCGCCCGGTGTGGCCGGCAAGCGCAGCACGCGGTCTTCGCCCAGCACGCCCAGCGAACGCGGTGCGCCCGAAGGCGGCAGCGCCCACAGTTGCAAGGAACGATCGCTGGCCTCGCGGAAGCTGCCCACGCGCTGCAGCTCCAACTGGCCGCGCCGCTCGTCAAAGGTCACCAGCATCGAGGCCGCGTCCTGCTCGTCCTGCAGCACGGCCACGTACTGAATCTTGGGCGTGGCAGCCAGTTCGCGCTGCAGCTGCGCAATCTGCGCGGCCCCCAGGTCGCGCACCTGCTGGGTGGCCAGCACGCCCGCCACCACGGCCACCACCGTGGCAAACGCCCCTGTGGCCGCCGCGCCACGCCACCAGCCCAGCCGGTGCCACCAGCCGGTGGGCGCGGCCGGGGCCTGCGCCGCAAGGCGCTGGCGTTCGGCAGCGCCCTCGTTGCGCAACTGGATCTGGATGCGCTGCCACACCAGCGGGTCGGGCGCCACGGCGGTCTGCAGCTCGGCCAGGCCCGCAAAGTGGGCATGCCAGCGCCAGGCGGCGGCGCGCACGTGCGGATAGTCGCGGGCCACGGTTTCAAAGCGGCGGCGCGCGCCGCTGCGCAGAGTGCCCAGCGCGTAGGCCGCTGCCAGGCGGTCGAGCAGTTCAGGGTGTTGGTACCAGGCCATGGTGCGCTCCTCAGGCGTAGCGCGCCATGCACTGGCGCAGTTGTTCCAGCCCGCGGCGGATCCAGCTCTTGACGGTGCCCAGCGGCAGCTTGAGCTGCTCGGACAGCTCGCCATGGCTCATATCGCGCAGATAGGCGAGGCTCACCACCTCACGCTGGCGCTGCTCCAGCCGGCCCAGGCACTGGTGCAGCACCACGGCCTGCTGGCTGGCCTCGGCTGCGTCCTGCGGCGAGGCCTCGTCGGCGTGCAACTGCTCGGCATGGGAGTCGTCGAACGCGTCGGTCACGTCGGCGCGCTCGGCCGTGCGGCGTCGCAGCGCATCGAGCGCACGGCTGCGCACGATCAGGCCCATCCAGGCCAGCGGCGGGCTGAGCGCCGCACGATAGCTGCCCGCGCTGCGCCAGATGGTGACGAAGGCCTCCTGCAGCACGTCTTCGGCCAGGTTGCGCTCGCGCACCACCTTCAGCGCCAGGCCATACAGGCGCGAAGACACGCGCTCGTACAGCTCCTGCAGGGCGCGCTCCTCGCGGGCGGCCACGCGGTCGATCAAGGTCATCAGCTCTTCGTCGGGGTTGCGGGTGCTCATGCGCCCATTGTGCGGCAGGGTGTCGGCCTGACAGGGACAGTCGGCCTTGTTCCGAGTACGCGGCCTTGCAGCGCGCAGATGCAGTACCCGAGTGCCACAGGAGGCTGCATCCAAAATCCGCGGCGTTGCGTATCCTGCGCAGGAGGGCCTGCAGCCTGGGCGATGTGTCCGGGCCAGCCTCCGCCCCACCAGGAAAGCGCGATCCATGACCCCGTGCCGCACCGCCAGCACACCCACCGTTTCCACCGTTCTGCGCAGCAGCCCGCGGTGGTCTGCCGCGGCCGCCACGGCAGCCTCCAGCGGCCCTGCCCTGCGACGGGCGGTTTGGGCGGGGTACAGCGCGCTGGTGTGGGGCTTGCTGCTGGCGCTGCCAGCCACCGCGCAGACGGCTGCCACCCGCACCGGCTCGGTGGAACGCGGGCGTGCGGTGTACCAGGCCGAATGCGCCATGTGCCACCACCCCGACCGCCACATGGACGGCCCGCGGCACCGCGGGGTGCTGGGGCGGCGCGCCGGGGCGCTGAAGGACTACGACTATTCGCCCGCACTGCGCAGCAGCCGCGTGCTCTGGACCCGGGCCACGCTCAAGGCCTGGCTCGAAGACCCGGAGGCCCTGATCCCGGGCCAGCTGATGGACGTGCGGCTGGAAAGCGCCCAGGACCGCGAAGACGTGGTGGCCTACCTGGCCACGCTGCGCGACCCTGCGCGGACACCGCCACGCTGAGCCTGACCCTTCGTTCGACCGCCGCGCAGCCTGTCAGGCCGTGGGGTAGGTGCCCGGCAGCAGGATGCTGCGGTCCACCCGGTCGATCTGCGTGTGGCCGCAAAACGCCATGGTGATATCGAGCTCTTTCTGGATGATCTGTAGCGCCCGGGTGACACCGGCCTCGCCGTACGCCCCCAGGCCATACAGAAAGGCCCGGCCGATCAGCGTGCCCTGCGCGCCCAGCGCGCGGGCCTTGAGCACGTCCTGCCCGCTGCGGATGCCGCCGTCCATCCAAACCTCGATGTCGCGGCCCACGGCCTCGGCAATCGCGGGCAGCGCCGCAATCGACGAGGGCGCACCGTCAAGCTGACGGCCCCCGTGGTTGCTGACGATGAGCGCATCGGCGCCACTGTCCACGGCCAGGCGCGCATCCTCGGCATCCATGATGCCCTTGAGGATCAGCTTGCCGCCCCAGCGCTTCTTGATCCACTCCACGTCCTTCCAGTTGAGCTGGGGGTCAAACTGCTCGGCCGTCCAGGACGACAGAGAGGACAGGTCGCCCACGCCCTTGGCATGGCCCACGATGTTGCCGAAGGTGCGCCGCGGCGTGCCCAGCATGCCCAGGCACCAGCGCGGCTTGGTCGCCAGGTTGACCAGATTGCGCAGCGTGGGCTTGGGCGGTGCGGACAGGCCGTTCTTGATGTCCTTGTGCCGCTGGCCGAGGATCTGCAAATCCAGCGTGAGCTGCAGCGCCGAGCAGTTCGCGGCCTTGGCGCGGTCGATCAGGCGTTCAATGAAATCGCGGTCGCGCATCACATACACCTGGAACCAGAAAGGGTGGCGGTCGGTGTGCGCGGCCACGTCTTCGATGGAGCAGATGCTCATGGTCGAGAGCGTGAACGGCACGCCGAAGGCCTTGGCCGCACGCGCAGCCAGAATCTCGCCGTCGGCATGCTGCATGCCGGTGAGCCCTGTGGGCGCAATCGCCACCGGCATGGCCACCGCCTGGCCCACCATGGTGGTGCGGGTGCTGCGGCCTTCCATGTTCACGGCCACCCGCTGGCGCAGCTTGATGCGCTGAAAATCGGTCTCGTTGGCGCGGTAGGTGCCTTCGGTGTAGGAGCCCGAATCGGCATAGTCGTAGAACATGCGCGGCACACGCCGCTGGGCCACACGGCGCAGGTCTTCGATGCAGGTGATCTTGGAGAGGTCAGGCACAAGAGGCTCCGGTCGAACAGCAACAGCGCCGCATCGTAGGGCGGCGCGGCCCAGCCGACCATCAAATTTATTTCGTGGGCCTGCAACAAATTTGCAGCCCCCACGGTACCGAAGTATCAGCGGTCAGATCATGACGCCGGGGTCCGGCTCGTTGCGATTCTGGGCCTGCGCCAACAGCGCCGGGGACTGCCCCTCCCCGACGTACACACGCACCTGCTGGCGGCCGGCCTGCTTGGCAGCGTACATGGCGGCGTCCGCGTGCCGAGACAGTTCGTCCAGCGTCTGCCCGTGCTGCGGAAACAGGCTCACACCAGCACTCAAGCCCACGCGCACCGTGCCCCCTGGCAGCTCGAACAGCTCATCGCACACCGCCAGCAGCTTGGCCGCTACTGCGCCCAACAGTTCGGCGCTCTCCAGTCCCGGCAGCAGCAGCACAAATTCGTCACCTCCCTGGCGACACACGGTGTCGGACTGTCGCACCGCCGCCGCAAGGCGCCGCGCAAACTGCACCAGCAGCTGGTCACCCACCTCGTGGCCGCGCGTGTCGTTGACCGCCTTGAAGCCGTCCAGGTCCAGGTACACCACGGCCAGCGTCTTGCCATCGCGCCGCGCCTGGGCCATGGCCTGGCGCGCACGGTCTTGCAGCAGCACGCGGTTGGGCAGATCGGTGAGCGCGTCGTATTGCGCGAGATGCTCCATGCGCTCGGCCATGGCCACCGCATCGGTCACATCGCGCAGCACGGCCACGGCTCCCTTGATGTGTCCGTGCCGGTCCAGAATGGGGCTGGCCGATTCTTCCACCACGTACCGCACGCTGTCCTCTCGCCCCAGCACGATGCCCCGCGTGGGCTCCACCGACACGCCTTCTTCAAGCGCGCGGCGCAACGGACCGGCGGCCAGCACACTGCCATCGGGCTGGCGTACCTGCAGCACTTCATCCACCGGCCGGTCGGCGGCGTCAAAGCCCTGCCAGCCGGTCAGCCGCTCAGCCACCGGGTTCAGGTACGTGATGTGACCACGCTCGTCCACGCATACCACGGCGTCACCAATCGACTGCAGTGTCAGGCGCACGAGCTCTTTCTCCTCGAACAGCTCGTCCTCCATGCGCTTGCGGTCGGTGATGTCGGTGACCTGCACGAACACACCACGCACCTCGTTTGCCTCCCGGTCGGGCACATAGGACACGATCACATGGCGCAGGCGACCTTTGCGGTCGGGGTAGGTGCGCTCGAAGATCTGGCGCTCGCCCATCAGCGCGTGGCGCAGGAAGGGCTCGCTGATGGCGAACTGCTCCGGCCCCAGCAGATCGCGGATATGCATGCCCCGCAGCTGTTCCGGCGTGTGTCCGAACCAGTCAAGGTAGGCGCTGTTGGCGTAACGGTTGCGCAGCCCCATGTCCCAGTAACTCACGAGCGATGGCAAGCTGTGCAGGATGGTGCGCAGATCTCGCTCGGCATCGCGCAGCTGCGCATCGGCCTGCTGGCGGCGCACCAGCTCGCGCACGAACAGGCCTGCAAGCCCCACGCTCGCCACCATCAGGAAGAGCGCAAAGCCGCCCAGCACCAGCGCGTTGCGGTACCACTGCGCCCGCAGCGCATCGGTGGACTGGGCCACGTTCAGGATCAGCGGATAGCCCGACACATGGCGCCATGCATAGAGCCGCTCCACGCCGTCGATCGAGGCACGGCCCATCGTCACACCCTCGGGCGCAGACTGAAACTGCCGCATGTTCTCACTGCCCGACAGGCTGGTGCCCACATCCGCATCGCCGTACGGAAAGCGGACGATCACGGTGCCATCGGCGTGGAACAGGTTGACGCCGCTGTTGGGCCCAAGGTCGAGCGTGCCGAAAAGCTCCTTGAGATAGCCCAGCTGGATGGCCCCCACCACCACGCCGGCAAATGCCCCGTCGGGGGTCTTCCAGGCGTGTGCCACGGGCAGGATGTACAGCCCCGTGAGCCTCGAGGGCACGGGGGTGCCGATGAACACTCCGTCGTGCTGCCCTGCCGCGAATGCCTTGAAGTAGTCGCGGTCTGCAAAAGACCGCGGCGCACCCGAGGCCGTGTCGGTGCCTCGGCCCTCGGAGTCGTAGCGCACCAGCCCCTGGGCGTCGATCACCAGCACCGACCCGACACCTGGCACACGCAGCGTGGTGTCAAACAGCAGCCGCTTGCGCAATGCGGGGGCCAGTCGGTCCAGGTCGGCACGCTCCAGTTCCGTCACAACACCGCGCAGCGTGTCATCCAGCGTACGCAGCGTCCACGAAAGGTTGTGCTCCAGCGCACTGGCCAGGTTGGCATTCGTTTGGGTGGCGTAGTTCCACTCGTCACTGCGGATTGTCCAGATCGCACGGGCGAACAGCGCCCCTATGCCCAGCGACACCACGAGCGCCAGCCACACGAGGCGATGGGAGAAGAACTGGCGAACGGACTGCATGGCGACAATTTGTAACCATTCTACGGCCGGGCCACGCCGGAACTCCCCAGCGCCAGTGGGCGAACCGCAGCGCCCGCAGACGCCGCAGCCCTGGGCACTGCACTCGCTCCGCGCACCTCGATCGCCAGGCTGTCAAGCACCTGGCCGCGCGCGTCCAGCAGTTCTACCCGGTGGCGTCCGGGCCAGGGCAGCCAGAGCCAGGGGTTGCCCCGCCCCACAGGCTGGCCCGCGATGCGCCACTGCGCACCCGGCGGCGCATGCGCCGCCTCAAAGCGCAGGCGCTGGCGCTCGGGCGGAATGTCCGGGTCCAGCGCGACCACGGTGCCAGGTGCCGGGGCCAGGATGCGCGCCATCGCAGCCGCATCCCGCGCAGCGGGGGCCTGAGGATTCAAGCCTTTTTGGCTGCTCGTGCTTGTTTGATAAGCACGAGCAGCTCCTGAATTGATAGCATCGTCCACCGCAAACAGTGCCTGCTGCGTGCCGGGCAGAAACCATTCGCGCCGCGCTGCGTCGAGTGCCGCGCCGTCTGGCCCTGGGCCAAATCGCACGGCCTGCGCCACCAGCGCGGCAGGCGGGCGCGGCGGACGGCTGGGCTCGCGCGCATGCAGAAAGCCCATCACCGCCGCCCACACGGGCGCGGCGCCGCTGGTGCCGCTGACGGCCTGCATGGGCGCACCGCTGGCGTTGCCCACCCACACGCCCACCGTGTAGCGGGCCGACCAGCCCACCGCCCAGTTGTCGCGCATGTCCTTGCTGGTGCCGGTTTTCACCGCCGTCCAGAAGCGCGTGGCCAGCACGCTGTCGAGCCCGAAGGTGGGCGCACGCGCGTGCGGGTCGGACAAGATATCGCCCACGATGAAGGCTGCCAGCGGGTCGAGCACGGGCCCACCCGACTGCGTAGCCGGTGGCGCGGGCCGGGCCGCCGGGGTCAGGCGCACCGGCCCGGGCCGCCCGCCATTGGCCAGCGCGCGGTAGGCATTGGTCAGCTGCAAAAGCGGTACCTCCGCACTGCCCAGCGCCAAGCTGAAGCCGTAGTAGCCGCCCGATTCGCGCAGGGCGATGCCCAGGGCCCGCAACTGCTCGGCCAGCGCGTCGGGCGAGAGCATGACCAGCGTGCGCACCGCGGGCACATTGAGTGACGACGCGAGCGCCGTGCGCACCGACACCCAGCCCTTGAACTGCCGGTCGTAGTTCTGCGGGATGTACAGGCCGTTGGCCGTAGGAATATGGGCGGGCGAGTCTTCGAGCAGCGAAGCCGCCGTGAGCCGCCGCTCGGCCAGCGCCTGCGCATACAGAAAAGGCTTGAGCGTGGAGCCCGGCTGACGCCAGGCCAGCACGCCGTCCACCTCGCTGGCCTGGCTCAGGCTGCCGGACGAGCCCACCCAGGCCAGCACCTCGCCCGTGGCGTTGTCGAGCACCACCAGCGCACCGTCTTCCACCTGGCGGCCGCGCAGCTCGCGCAGGTGTTGCTCCAGCGCCTGCGCGGCAAAGCGCTGCAGCGGCGCGCGCAGGCTGCTGGTCACGGTGCGCGGCGGGGCCGCCTCCGGGTGGCCTGCGGCCTGCTCGCGCAAAAGCTGGCGCGCAAAGTGCGGTGCCATGCCTTCGGCCGGGCGGTAGGCGCGGCGCTGCAAGGCAGCGGCGGTGAACAGGTCCAGCGCCTCGCAATCCGCCAGTCGGGCGACGGGCGTGGCAGGCGCGGACTCCAGCTCGCGCAGCACCCCGCAGGCACGCCGCGCCACCTGCGCCGCCGGGGCGTTGGGCGCGCGCACCAGGGCTGCGGCCACGGCGGCTTCGCGTGCGTCCAGCCCGTGGGGGGCCTTGCCGAACAAGGTGCGCGACAGTGCGTCGATACCGACCAGTTCGCCGCGCAGCGGCACCAGGTTGAGGTAGGCCTCCAGGATCTGGTCTTTGCGCCAGCGGCGCTCCAGCACCTGGGCGGCGGCGGCCTGGCCGATCTTCTGCACCACGCTGCGCCCGCCGGGCGCGCGGCGCCAGTCGTCGTCCAGCAGACCGGCAAGCTGCATGGTCAGCGTGCTGGCACCCCGGGTGCGCTGGTTCCAGAGGTTGCCCCAGGCGGCTGCCGATACGGCGCGCCAGTCCACACCGCTGTGCTCGTAAAAGCGCCGGTCTTCGCTGAACACCAGCGCCGTGCGCAAGGCGGGCGATACATCGGCCAGCGCTACCCAGTCGCCGCGGCGCACGCTGGCATCGGTGCGCACGCGCTGCACCAGCTGGCCATGGCGGTCGAGCACGCGGGTTTCCGACGAGCGGAAGTCCTCCCGCACCTCGTGAAAGCTGGGCAGCGCCAGCGCGGGCAGCGCGCAGGCCAGCCAGCCGAGCAGCACCAGGCCGCGGCAGACGTGCACGCCCGCCCGGGCTGTAAGGGGGTGCGTACGCATGCTCAGGCCACCCGCTCCGGGCTCAGCGTGCGGGCACCACGCGCACACGCGGGTTGGGCGTTTCGCCGTACACCTCGGGCGCGTACATGGCCTCGGCGCGCGTGGGCGGCAGGGCAAACTCGCCCACGTTGTTCAGGCGCACGGTGTATTCGAGCCGGGTGGTGCCGCGCGGCAGGTATTCGTAGTAGCCGCGGAAGGCTTCGAAGCTCCGCTCCTCAAAGGCCAGCCAGCCGCTGCCCTCCTTGCGCTCGCCGCGCGTGGCGATCTCCGAATCGCGGCCCAGACCGCTGCCCAGGATGGTGGCACCGGCCGGAATCGGGTCGGTCACGGCCACCCAGCTCATGTCGGTGGTGGCGGCAATCTCCAGCGTCACGCGCAGCACCTCACCGCGCGCATACGGCCCGCCGGCCGGGGCGGCCGGGCCGTCCACCGGGGTGACGGTCTTGCGCACTGTGTAGCCCGCAGCAAACGGCGCCTTGAGCGGCACCGCCGCCAGCGACTGGAGCGTGGCCCAGGGGCGTCCCGTGCCCTGGTGCGTGACCACCAGCGGCTCGGCCACCGGCTGCGCGGGCCAGGGCAGCAGCACGCTGTTGTTGCGCAGCATGCCCACGGCCGCGGGTGCGCCAAAGGCCGTGGTCTGGTGCGGCGCACCGGCGGCATCGGTGGTCTTGACGCGCTCCACGCGCGCCCAGTCCACCGCTGCGGCCTGGCCGGCCAGCGTGGCACGGGTGCTGCCCGTGACGGGGGCCGACTCGAAACGCGCCGAGAAGCGCTCGAGCGCCAGGCCGCCCCACAGGTTGGCCGTGGTGGTGTGCCAGGCCCCGCCCTGCTGGCGCGCAATGAAGCCCGAGGCCATGCGGCCCAGGTCGTCCTTCCAGGCCGGATCGTCCATCACCGCCAGCAGCAGGCGCGCGCTGTTCACGTCGCCGCTTTGCATGAGCCACCACCAGTAGTCGTCGCGCTCGGTGCTGAACACCAGGCGCGTGCCCTGGAAGGACAGCCGCGCGCGCAGCGTCTGCTGCACCTCGGCCAGGCGCTTGTCGCGGTCGGCCAGGTCGGGCATGCGGCGCAGGATCTGCAGCCAGTCGATCAGCGCATGCGTGGGCCATTGCTGCGGCGCGATGGTGATGCTCTGCAGCAGGCGCGGCTGCGCCCGGCCGTAGCGCGACAAGGCCTCGATGGCCGCGAGTTTGCGCAGGTCCAGGTCCTTGCGCGGGCTCCACACCTCGCGCTGGATGCGGCCTTCCACAAACGCGGTCAGGCCCTGCTCCATGGCGGCGCGCGCGGCGTCGGGCAGCGCAAAGGCCGGGTTGATCTGGCTGGCCTCGTGCGTGGCGGCCAGCAGGTAGGCCGTGAGCGTGTCGCTGCCGCGGTTGCCCTCGCCCGCGCGCGGCGGGAAGTAGCTGGCCAGGCCGTCGGCATCGAGGTAGGTGGGCAGTTGCGCGGCCACGCCCTGCCACAGGGCCGCGTCGCGCAGGCCGATGGACTTGCTGGCCTTTTGCTCCAGGCAGGCAAACGGGTAGCGGGCCCACCAGTCGCGCACGCCCGGCAGGCCTTCGGCCAGGCGGGGCTGCAGCGCCACGCGCACGCCGCCGCGGCCGGGCAGCGCATCGGCCGGGGCCTTGACATCGAGGCTCAGCGGGCCGTCGAGCTGCACCAGCGTGCCCTGCTGTACCGACAGCGGCACGGCCGGCACGATGCGCTGGCGCAGCTTGAGCGCGTCGCGCGCACCGCCCAGGGTGTCGCGCGCCTCGATCTCCCACAGCAGCGCCTCAGCACGGGTGAAGGCCAGTTGCGCGGGGGCGGTGACGTCCCAAGCCACCTCGCGCGACTCGCCGGCTGGCAGTTCGATGGTCTGCGCGGGCAGTTCGAGCAGCGTGGCCCGCGGGCTGACCTGCACCTTCATGGCAGCCGCCGTGGTGTTGCGCAGCGTGATCTGCGCACGGAAGCGGTCGTCCTCGCGTACCAGCGGCGGCAGGCCGCTGATGATCTGCAGGTCTTGCGTGGTGCGGATGCTGGCCGTGCCCGTGCCAAAGCGGGCCGCTCCGCTGTCGGCCACGGCCACGACGCGAAAGCGCGTCAGCGCATCGTTGAGCGGCACCACCACGCGCGCCTGGCCCTTGGCATCGAGCGATACCGCAGGCTGCCACAGCAGCAGGGTATCGAGCAGTTCGCGCGTGCCGCCACGCCCCCCGCCACCGCCGGCGGGCACGGCCTTGCGGCCGTAGTGGCGGCGGCCAATGATCTCCATCTGCGCGGTGGCTGTCTGCACGCCCCAGCTGCGCCGCTGCAGCATGGCGTCCAGCAGATCCCAGCTGGTGTTGGGCATCAGCTCCAGCAGCGCTTCGTCCACCACGGCCACGGCGACCTCGGCGCCGGCCGCGGGCTGGCCGTCTGGCAGGCGGGCGGTGATGGTGACCTGCGCCTTGCCGCGCACCGGGTAGCTTTCGCGGTCGGCCTGCACCTGCACGTCCAGCCGGTGGGCCTCAGTGCCGACACGGATCTCGGCCACGCCCAGGCGGTAGGCGGGCTTGCTCAGATCCACCAGCGGCGTGGGGGCCACGTACTCGCGGCCTTCGTACCAGAAGGCATTCCACCACTCGCGTGGGGCGCGCACCCCCCAAGTGAAGAAGCTGTACCAGGGCACCTCGCGCAGGCGCCCGCGCAGCGCGAGCACGCTGACGTACACATTGGGCCCCCATTCGGGCTGCACCTTGACCTGCACGGTTGGATCGTCGCCCTGCAGCGTGACCACCTGGGTCTCCAAAATGCCCTCGCGCTCCACCGCCACCAGGGCCGTGGCTTGGCGGAAGGGCATGCGCACCTGCAGGCGGGCCACCTCGCCCGCGCGGTACTGCTTTTTCTCGGGCAGCACGTCGATGCGGTCGTGGTCTTCGCCGCCGAACCACAGCTCACCCTGGCGCGTGACCCAGACCGTGGTCGCGGCCTCGCTGGTGTTGCCGTCGCGGTCGGTGGCGGTGGCCACGAGTTCGACCTCACCCGCCTCCTTGAGGCTGGCCTCGCACAGCATCAGCCCACGCGCGTCGCTACGGCCCGAGCAGACCACGCCCAGGTCGCGCGTTTCGGTGTGATGGTCGTAGCTGTAGAAGCCCCCCACCATGCGCTTGCGCGCCGTGGTGGTGATGCGCGCCACCGCCTTGACCTTGAGTGCCACTTCGGGCGCGGGCTTGCCGCTGTGTTGCAGCGCCAGCGCCTGAAAACGCACCTTCTGCCGCGCCGAGGCCCAGCCGTCGGCCTTGATGCCCGCCACCACCTGCGCGGGCCACAGGGTGTGCACGCTGCGCAGGGTTTGCATTTCGCCGTTCGGGTCGGCGTAGGCGGCTTCGAGCACCAGCTCCCGCGGCTGGCGCACCACCGGCAGGTTCTCAATGGTGATGCGGCCCTGGCCCTGGCGGTCGAGCTGCAGCGGCAGCTTGTCGGCCACGAGCTTGGACTCGTCGCCAGCTGCGGCTTCTTCGTTGTCGCCCGCGCCGCTGCCCGGCTGACCCGGGGCCCGCGGAGGCTGGAAGCTCACGCCCTCGTGGTCTGCAAAACCCAGCGCCTTGCCGCGCACCAGGGCCGATATGCGCACCGGCAACTGCGCGGCGGGGCCACCCGATACGTAGTGGACCTGTACCTCGGTCGGCACCGCCTTGGGGCGCACCAGCGGCTGCTTTTGCTGGGGCGCAATCCGCCCTTCCAGCACCGGCAGTCGGAACTCCTCCACACGGAAGCGGCCGGTGTCAAAAAAGCGCTCGGGCCGGGCAGAGCGCTGCAGTTGCACCGTGTATTCGCCCAGGCGCGCGGCCGGCGGAATCGCAAACTCGCTGTGCGCGCTGAGGCCGCCGCTGGCCGTGCTGCGCCATACCAAAGGCTGCGTGAACTGCTGGCCGCTGCCCACATGGGTGATGACCAGGCTTTCAGGGCGTGCCGTGGGCAGGCCCAGACCCCGCCCGGTTTCGGTGCGCAGCACATGCTTCATCGACACGGTTTCGCCCGCGCGCAGCAACATGCGGTCCATCACCGTGTGGGCGCGCTCATCGGGCGCGGGATCGCTGCTCGTGGGCAGGTTGAAGCGCCAGGGCTCGATGCCGCGCTGCCAGTCGCTCCAGGTGAAGGCCAGGTCCTGCACGCCGTCCGGGCCGGCGGCGCGCGCGCTGACAAAGTAACCGCTGCCCTCACCGCCATAACCACAGCGCTGTGGGTCGGGCGACAGGCCTTCGATGCGCGCCACGCCCTGCGCGTCGGTGCGCGCAGTGGCCAGCTCCTTGCCGCTGCAGTCCGACACGCGCACCTGCGCACCCGACACCGGCTGGCCTTTGTCAAGCGTGGTCACCCAGGCCAGCGCGTTCTCGCGCCCGAGCTTGAAGTGCACGCCCAGGTTGGTCACCAACGCCGAGGTGCGCACATACATGGTGCGCGGCGCGCCATGGCGCTCGTCGAGCAGCGACAGGCCGAGCCGCGGCGAGGCGATCTCGACCACATGGAAACCCGGCGGCAGCGGAATGCCCACCACTTCGAACGGGCGCATGGCCTCGCCGCCGGCGCCAGCCTTGCCATCGCCCTTGGCAGGCTCGGGCAGCGTGAGCGCTGCCACACCCGGTCGCCCGGCCAGTAGCGACACCATGCGTGTCTGCACATCGCCCGATTCGTCGTCGGGCAAGCGCTTGGGCAGGGGGCCCTGCACCTCGCGCTGCACGTCGCGGCGCGGCAGCGTGAAACGGTCAAAGCGCTGCACCCGGTACCACCAGGCAATGATCTCGGCGTCGCTGCCCGGCTGCAGCGTGCGCACCTGCCCATTCACCGGGGCCAGGCCCTGCACGCGCAGCGCAGCCTCGACATTGCGCAGCGTGACGGGCAGCAGCGCCGGCCCGCCCGGGCCTTCAGCCAGGCGCTCGACGATACCGAAGGGCGCCGCCGCAAACTTGGCCAGCGGCGGCATGCCCGCCGTGCTCACACGCAGCGGAAAGCTGCCTGCATTGCGCAGCGAGCGGCCCGAGGCGTCCTTGAAGTCCTTGGGCAGCTCGATGGTGAAGGCCGTGTCCTGCGGCAGCGGCGCCTTGAACTGCAGGCTGTGTACCAAGCCCTCGGGGTCGGCCGGCTTGCCACTGCTGCCGGGTTCCGGGTCGCCCTCCAGCTGGGGCTTGAAGCTTTGCCCGCCACCCTGCAGGCGAACGGCCTGCGCCAGCTTGCGTGGCACCGGCGCGTTGAAGCTCAGCTGCAGCGGCCGGATCGGCAGGCAGGCGCTCTGGGCGTTTTCACGCTCGCACGCAAACTCGGCCGCAAAGGCCTCGCGCACCTTGTAGGTGGTGCGGCGCTCCACGCTGTTGGCCAGGCCGCTGGGCGTGGTCACGCCCTTGCCGTACACCAGGTGCATCTGCGCTCCCGACGTGAGGCGACGGTTGCAGGCCAGCGCGTGCAGGGCCAGCGGCTCCTTGGCCGCAAGCGCCTCCAGCCCTTGCGCCCGCAGCAGTTCCTTGCGCTGCGGGCCGTCGATGAGGCGCACCGGAATGCGTTCGCCCACGCCCTGCAACGTGCACCAGACGTTGGCCTGCACACTCTCGGCCGTGGCCGGGCCGTTGAGCTGCAACAGGAAGAACTGCTCTTCTTCGATGGGGGTCCAGCTGCCAGGCAGGATCTGGCGCACGAACGGCCCACCGGTCTGGAAGCGAAAACTGGTCGTGCCACGCAACGCCTCGCCCGCGGGCGACTGGAAGCCCGCGCGCGCGGCCACCGTGCAGCGCACACCCGGCGGCAGGTCGTTGGCGAAGTCGAACACCCATTCGCGCTCGCTCGTCCAGCGGCCGCTGCCCTGCGAGGCCTGGGCGTCGCTGCACTGCACCGCCACCGGGGCGGGCGCACGCGCGTCGCCAAACGTGGTGGCCGCAGTGTCGAACTTCACAACCACCTGGCGCACCTGCGCCACCTCGCCCTGCGGCGACAGGCTGCTGATCTGCAGGGCCTGCGCCGCAGGCGCGGCCAGCAGCATTCCCCAGGCCGCAGCAGCGGCCAGCACGCTGTGTGCGCGTGTTGTCATGGTGTATTCCCTCTCGATGGTTCCACAGCCTAGCAAATGCCAACGCCGGTGGAGCATCGGTTGCAAGCCCTTACGCGCGCCGCGGCGCCTCATCGCGCCGCAGCCCCCGGCCCTGTTGCACAGAAACAGCACACCGCAGCCGCCGACTCCAAGCCAGCGCTGGACTGCGGTTGCGGCCGGTGTCGGCGATCAGGGCACAAGGCACAAGGCACAGGGCAGAAGCGGAATACAGGCTGCGTGCCCGCCGGCCCTACACGCCCGTGGCCGCTGCCAGGCCGTCGGTACGGCCTGCATCGTCGGCGAGCGTGACCACGCCCTTGCCCTCGCGTTTGCTGGCGTACAGCGCGCGGTCGGCGCGGTCCATCAGTGGCCCGATACCTTCCAGCGCGGGTCCCTGGAACAGCGCCACGCCCACACTCGCCCCCACCAGCACGTGCTGCCCGTTGTCAAGCCCCATGGGGGCCAGCAAGGCAGCCAGCACCTGCTGGGCCGCATCTCGCGCGGCGTCGCGCGACTCGACCACATTGAGCACCAGCGCAAACTCGTCTCCGCCCAGCCGCGCAGCGGTGTCGCTGGCCCGGGCCACGCTGGCCAGGCGCTGCGCCGCGCGCATGAGCACCTGGTCGCCGCAGGCGTGGCCCCATTCGTCGTTGATGGCCTTGAAGCCGTCCAGATCCACCAGCAGCAGCGCACCCGGGCGGTGGTCGCGGTGCGCAGCCAGCACGGCCTGCGACAAGCGGTCTTCAAACAGCCGCCGGTTGGGCAGCCCGGTCAGCCGGTCGTGGGTGGCCAGGGCCAGCACCTGCTGGTGCGAGCGCACCAGCCGCGCGCTGAGCAGGCCCAGCAACAGGGCAAAGGCGTAGGCCAGCGTCACCACCAGCGCCGGCGCGCGGCCAGCGTCCTTCCAGCCGCCCACGGGCACAGCGCCCAGCGTCCAGCTGCCGCCGCCGGGCAAGGGGACGTCGAGCGTGGCGGGCGATTGCTCGAAGGTCTCGGGCTTGCCGATGAACACCGCACCCTGCGAGCCCGTTGCGTCCAGCCCGCGAGCCGCAATCTGGAAGCCCATCTGCTCGGTCTGCAAGCCCACATCGGCAAACAAGGTGTCTGCGTTGACGGTCAGCGACACGATGCCCCAGTACCGCGGGCCGCCCTCGGGCGTCTTGCCCGGTGGGTGTGCCAGAAACACCGGGGTGCGGCTGATGATGCCCAGCCCGCCCTGCACCAGCGGAATCGGCCCGGCCACCACGGTGCGGCGGGTCTGGATGGCGCGCTCGACCGCACCGCGCTGCTGGGGGTTGTCCATGTAGCGCAGGCCCAGCGCGCGCTCGTTGCCCACGCGCGGATACACGTCGCTGATGACGTTGTCCGGCGCAAGGGCCAGGTTGCGGATGTTGCGCTGGTGCTCCAACAGTCGGCCGACGACGGTGGAAAACACCTCTTGCGACATGCCGCCCTGCGCAGCTATGAAGGCCGCCACGGTTTCGGGCACCGACAGCGTGCTCTGCAGTTGCCGGTCGAGGCGGTCGCGGATCTGCAGCAGATGGCTTTGCGCTTGGGCCTGGATCTGCGTGCGGGATTTGGCGTGGGAGATGTCGATCACCACCCACACCAGGGCGGCGGCCAGCGCGGCGCTGCACACCCCCACGGCCAGGGGCAGCAGGCGGTGGCGGATCCAGTGCGAAGGAAGACGTTGGGACATGGGCGCCAGAGATTACCTGCAAACCGGCAGCGGCCCAACGGCGCTGTGCGCGCGAGACGCACGTCCGCAACAGCCCCCGCCGATAACGCCCACACGGCCTTGTCGCCCGATAAGGCCCCGACCCGCGGGGCCGCAGTGCCGCGGGGCCCGGGGCCCACTCAGCCCAGGCGGGCGCGGTGGCGCGCCAGCTGCGCGCGCACCTGGGCCGGTGCCGTACCGCCCAGCGTGTTGCGCGCACCCAGCGAGCCACGCAGGCTCAGGCACTCGTACACGTCCTTTTCGATGGCGGGGTGGAAGCCCTGCAGCACATTCAGCGGCAGCTCCGACAGGTCGCAGGCATGGCTTTGCGCGGCTTTCACGGCGTGGGCCACGGTCTCGTGCGCGTCGCGGAAGGGCAGGCCCTTCTTGACAAGGTAGTCGGCCAGGTCGGTGGCGGTGGCATAGCCCTTTTGCGCGGCGGCCTCCATGGCTTGCGCGTTGACGGTGATGCCGCCTTCCTTCTTGCCCGTGGCAGGGTTCACCTGGCCGCCCACCATCTCGGCAAAGATGCGCAGCGTGTCCTTGAGTGTGTCCACGGTGTCGAAGAGCGGCTCCTTGTCTTCCTGGTTGTCCTTGTTGTAGGCCAGCGGCTGGCCCTTCATCAGCGTGATCAGGCCCATGAGGTGCCCCACCACGCGGCCGGTCTTGCCGCGGGCCAGTTCGGGCACGTCGGGGTTCTTCTTCTGCGGCATGATCGAGCTGCCGGTGGTGAAGCGGTCTGCAATCCGGATGAAGCCGAAGTTCTGGCTCATCCAGATGATCAGCTCCTCGCTCAAGCGGCTCACGTGCACCATGCACAGGCTGGCGGCAGACGTGAATTCGATGGCGAAGTCGCGGTCGCTCACGGCGTCCAGGCTGTTCTGGCACACACCGTCCATGCCCAGCGTGCGGGCCACACGCTCGCGGTCCAGCGGGTAGGTGGTGCCGGCCAGCGCGGCCGAGCCCAGCGGCAGCACGTTGGTGCGGCGGCGCACGTCCTGCATGCGCTCGGCGTCGCGCGCAAACATCTCCACATAGGCCAGCAGGTGGTGCGCAAAGCTCACGGGCTGGGCCACCTGCAGGTGGGTGAAGCCCGGTAGGATCACATCCACGTTCTGCTCGGCCACCTCGACCAGCGAGGTCTGCAGTTCCTTGAGCAGGTCGGTGATCAGGTCGATCTCGCTGCGCAGCCACAGGCGCACGTCGGTGGCCACTTGGTCGTTGCGGCTGCGGCCGGTGTGCAGGCGCTTGCCTGCATCGCCCACCAGCTGCGTCAGCCGCGCCTCGATGTTCAGGTGCACGTCCTCCAGGTCCAGCTTCCACTCGAACTGGCCGGCCTCAATCTCGCTGCGGATCTGCGCCATGCCGCGCTGGATGGCCTCGTAGTCGGCCGTGGCGATGATGCCCTGGGCGGCCAGCATCTCGGCGTGCGCCAGGCTGCCTGTGATGTCGGCCAGCCACAGGCGCTTGTCGAAAAACACGCTCGAGGTGTAGCGCTTGACCAGCTCGCTCATGGGCTCGGAGAACAGGGCCGACCAGGCCTGGGCCTTGGTGTCGAGCTGGTTGTGGGACGGTTGCGTGGGTTGGCTGGTGGACATGAGGGGGCAATAATCCGGTGGTTCAGACACCCGGACCGCCCGGATGCCGCAATGCATAGCACGCAAATTTTATCGACCCGCCCCGGCGTGACCGACTCGCCGGCTGCGGCATTGCGCGCCGCGCGGCTGCAAGGGCGTGCGCTGGTGTTCGATGCCTGCCATGTCGGCGTGGTGCTGCGCGCGGTGCTGTTTGTCGAAACCGTGGTGGGCGTGGGCGCGATGTACCGCGCCACGACTCCCCTGGAATGGCTGGGCACCATGGCCATGATCACGGGCGGCGCATTGCCCGCCACCTTGCTGTGGCTGGTGGTGGCCTGCAGCCTCAAGCGGCTGCTGCAGCGGGCGTCCACCGCACTGCAATACACGGCCGGCGTGGCGCTGGGCGCAGTGGCGGGCGGCTACGCCTGTGCCATGCTCGTGCTGACGGGTGTGCTGGAACAGCCGCCCTGGGCCGCCAGCGCGGCCAGCGGCGCGCTGCTGGCGGCCATGCTGGTCACGGCGCTGGTGCTGCGCGCCCGGGGGCGCACCCCGGCGGCCACCACCGCGCGCCTGACGGAGCTGCAGTCGCGCATCCGGCCGCACTTTCTGTTTAACACCCTCAACAGCGCGATTGCCCTGGTGCGCGACGAACCGGCCAAGGCCGAATCGCTGCTCGAAGACCTGAGCGACCTGTTCCGCCACGCGCTGGTGGAGCAAGGCGAATCCGTCATCCTGGCCGAAGAGATCCGCCTTGCGCAGCGCTACCTGGCGATCGAAGAGGTGCGCTTCGGCCCGCGGCTGCAGGTGCAGTGGTCCATCGACCCGCGCTGCGACGAAGCCGTGCTGCCGCCGCTGCTGCTGCAGCCGCTGGTGGAAAACGCGGTCAAGCACGGCGTGGAGCCCAGCCCCCGCGGCGGCAAGCTGCGCGTGACGACCGAGCTGCGCGGCAGCCGCGTGCTGATCCGCATCACCAACACCCTGCCGCCGCGCGACACGCCGGACGACGGTGCGCCCCGCGGCCACGGCATTGCGCTGGCCAATGTGCGCGCGCGGCTGGCGCTGCTGCACGACGTGGAGGCCGAATTCACCGCCGGGGTGCAAGACGGCCTGTACCAGGTGCGCATCACCCTGCCCGCCCACGGCCTTGCGCGGCGGCCCGACACGCCGCCCCCCCGCCACCGCAAGAAAACCCGCGACCGGGCTGCCCGGACGCGCACCGACCGCACGCGCGCCGCGCGCCCCCAGACCACGGACGACCATGCACATCCTGATCGTTGACGACGAAACCCTGGCGCGCAGCCGCCTGCGCACCCTGCTGGCCGACTGCAGCCTGCCCACACCGCTGCTGCTGAGCGAAGCCGCCCATGCGGGCGAGGCCATGGCGCACCTGCAGTCGGGCACCGGCCGCCCGGTGGACGTGGTGCTGCTGGACATCCACATGCCTGGCCAGGACGGCCTGCAGCTCGCGCACGCCATCCGCAGCCTGCCGCACGCGCCGGCCATCGTGTTCGTGACCGCGCACGCCGACCATGCGGTGAGCGCCTTCGAACTAGACGCCGTGGACTACCTCACCAAGCCGGTGCGGCGCGAGCGGCTGCAGCAGGCGCTGGGCAAGGCCCTGCGCACGGCGCGACCCGACGCGCCGGTGCTGCCCGCCGCCGGGCTGGCCCCGGGCGAGGCGCTGCTGATCCAGGACCGCGGCCGCACCGAGCGTGTGCCGCTGGCCGAGGTGCTGTACTTCAAGGCCGAACAGAAATACGTGACGGTGCGTACCGTCACACGCAGCTACATCCTGGACGGCACGCTCAGCGAACTGGAAACGCGCTACGCAGAGCACTTCATGCGCGTGCACCGCAACGCCCTGGTGGCGCGCCGCGCCGTGCGCGCACTGGAGAAGCATTACGACCCCGACGAGGGCGAAGGCTGGGCCGTGCGGCTGCAGGGGCTCACAGAGCTGCTGGCCGTCTCGCGCCGCCAGGTGGCGGCCGTGCGCGAAGAGCTCACGCGCTGAGCCGCGCAGCACTCTGACCACGGGCCGCGCATGCCTTGTCCCGCCCGCCTTGCCGGGTGGTGGCACGCTGCTGTGATCTCTGCCCAAACAGGCTGCTCGTGCTTGAAAACCAAGCACAAGCAGCTATAAAAATGATAGCAATCAGAGTGCAAAGGCTCCGTGCCAAGCGCTCAGTGCGCGTGGGCTAGGCCGCTGACCAGCGACACCACCACGATACCGGCCACCAGCCACAAGATCTGCGCCACCGTTTCGCGTGCGCTCAAGCGTCTTTGCAGTTGTGGGATCAGATCGGCCAGCGCCACGTACACAAAGCTGCTGGAGGCCACAACCAAAAAGTACGGCAGCCAGTCCTGCAACTGCGCCACCAAAAAGTAGCCCAGCACCCCGCCCAAGGCTGTCACCGCCCCGGCCAGCGACACCTTGACCAGCGCCGTGCGGCGCGACGCGCCTGTCTGGCGCATCACCACCAGATCGCCCATGTGGTGCGGCACCTCATGCGCCAGCACCGACAGGGCGGCAATCACGCCCAGCCGCATGTCGGCCACAAAGGCCGACGCGATCAGGATGCCGTCGCCAAAGCAGTGCACGCTGTCGCCGGTGAGGATGGCCCAGCCGCCCGAGCCCTTCTTGCCATGCGCGTGATCGTGGTGGTGGCCGTGGTGTGCGTGGCTGTGGTGGTGCCCGTCGTGCGCTGCGTGCTGGCCCGGCATCTGGGCGGGCTCGGGGCCGTGCCCGTGCTCGTGCCCGTGGTGCCACAGCTCGGCCTTGTCGAGCAGAAAGAAGAACACCACGCCCACCAGCAGCGTCAGGAACAGGTCGTGCGCCCCCGCGTGGCTCTCGAAGGCCTCGGGCAACAAATGCATGAACGCCGTGGCCAGCAGCGCCCCCGCGGCCAGGCTCAGCAGGTGCTGCGAGCCCACGCGGCCAGCGCCGCCTTTGCCGTCCATCCCCAGACGCAGCAACAGCGCGGCCAGCCAAACGCTGCCAATGCCTGCCGTCAGGGTGGCCAGAAGAATTGCCAAAAGAGTCATTCCAAAACCGATCTGCAAAAGGGCCGCCGTGACCCGGGGCGCACGCGCGGCCCCGGCTGGGCAGGCCATCGACCCGCAGGCCGCACCCAGACGGGTGGCCCCGCCGGGATGCGCCCCGCGGCACCTGTGAACACGCCACCCGCAGGGGGTGGTCCGACACGAAGGCTTCGTGTGTAGAAATCTTAGCAATCGTGTCAAGAGGTTGCGGTGCGGGCACGGCTTCGGATGGCAGCGGAACGCCGCGCAGCGCGCGCCCGGCAGGGGCCAGCAGGCCCGGGCCGCGCTGCAAGCGGTACGCCCACGCGCGGCCCCTTCCGCCCTTCCGCCCTTCCGCCCTTCCGCCCTTCCGCCCTTCCGCCCTTCCGCCCTTCCGCCCTTCCGCCCTTCCGCCCTTCCGCCCTTCCGCCCTTCCGCCCTGCCCCATGCCATGCGCCTGCGGCCCGCGGTCGCAATGGCGCGGGCGGCGCCGCGGGTGCCACGCCAGCGACCCGCCAACGGCATCACCCGGCCACGCCTGCGCTGCCTTGCCCCACAACGCTGCCCGGTTTTGGCCCCGCAGTGCGCAGCGCCCGGGCGGCTCTGCCACACTCGGCGCAACGGGGCCGGGCCGGGTATTCCCCCGGCCGCCCACAGCGGAGATCACCATGCATGTGCTTCTGACAGGCTCCACCGGCTTCATCGGCCGCACCGTGGCCGCAGCCCTGCAACGCGCGGGGCACACCGTGCACGGCGGCGTATCGCCCCGCAGCCAGGGCCGCCAGCCGGGTGGCGTGCCCATGGACTTTGCGCGCGACACCACCCCCGCCGCATGGCGGCCGCGGCTTGAAGGCATTGACGCGGTGGTCAACACCGTGGGCGTGCTGCGCGACAGCGGCGCGCGCCCGATTGACGCCGTGCACCACGCCACCCCGGCGGCCCTGTTCGACGCCTGCGCGCAAATGGGTGTGCGCCGCGTGGTGCAGGTGTCGGCCCTGGGCATCGACGGCAGCCCCACCCGCTACGCCACCACCAAGCGTGCCGCCGAAGACCACCTGCGCGGCCTGGCCGCGCGTGGTGAACTGCAGCCCGTCATACTGCGGCCCAGCGTGGTGTTTGGCCGTGGCGGCGACAGCAGTGCGCTGTTCATGAACCTGGCGCGCCTGCCGCTGCTGGTCATGCCCGGGCCCATGCTCACGGCGCGGGTGCAGCCGGTATCGGTGCTCGACCTGGCCGACGCCGTGGCGGCGCTGCTGGGCAGCGCGCAGGGCACCACTGGCACCGTGGTCTGCGCCGGGCCCGAGGCCCTGACCTTTGCCCAACTGGTGGCCAGCCTTCGCGCACAACTCGGCCACGGCAGCGCCGCCGTGCTGCGCCTGCCCGACCTGCTCACGCGCCTGAGCGCCCGCATGGGCGACGCCGTGCCCGGCGTACCCTGGTGCACCGAGGCGCTGCAACTGCTGGGCAGCGACAACGTGGGCGACCCGAGCGCGTTCGAGCGCCTGATCGGGCGCACCGGGACGCACCACAGCCGGTTGGTGGCGGCGGCCTGGCGGTAGCAGGGGCGTGGTGCTGCGGTATGGATCTTGATGCGCGGCGCAAGCCCGCGATTGCAGCCTCCGCAGTGATGCCGATGGCGTGCATGCGGGCCATCTGCTGGCGTGGCAAGCGGCTGGCATCAAGCCGAATCGCCAGTTCGTGCTTTCAGATCAAGCACGAGCAGCTATTAATTCAATAGCAACCCAGTCACCACACTCAGCCGATCCATGTCGCCCGTTGGTCGGCAGCGGGCGCCCTTACAGCGCCATCGACGGCCGCTCGCCCATGGCCGCTCGCCAGCGCAGCAGGTGCGGGTGCTGCTCGCCGGGCTTTTGCTTGACCACGCGGGCAAAGTCCACCGCCACCGCGGCGGTGATGTCGGCGATGCTGAAGCGGTCGGTGGCGATGAATTCGCGGCCCTCCAGCCGCTCGTTGAGCAGCGCAAAGAACTGGCCCAGCCGGGCCAGCCCGCGCTCGGCCAGCGCCGGAATCTGCGGGTAGTTCACCGCGCCGGGCAGCGCACGGTTGGCCATGGCAGGCGAGCTGTTGCGCAGTGCCTCGGCAATGGCCATCAGGCCTTCAAACTCCATGCGCCACTGCCAACTGGCCACCTCGGCCTTTTCAGCCGGGGTGGTGCCCAGCAGGGGCGGCTCGGGCCAGCGCGCTTCCACGTAGGCGGCAATGGCCGCGTTGTCGGCCAGCAGCAGGCCGTCTTCGGTGCGCAGCGCCGGCACGGTGCACTGCGGGTTGATGCGGCGGTAGGCCTCGCCCAGTTGCTCGCCGTTCTTCAGATCCACCTGCACGGTGGCGTGGGCAATGCCTTTTTCGGCCAGCAGAATGCGCGCGCGGCGTGGGCTGGGGGCGGTAGCGCAGTCGTAGAGGGTGATCATCCCGGGGCCTTGCAAAAGGGTTAGCGGGCGGGGGCGGCGCCTGCGGCTTGCGCGGCGGCCTCCAGCTTGTCCTGGGTTTTGGTGTCGAAGTCGCTCGCGTCGTGCCGCTCGCGCAACTGGCTGGCCGGGTCGCCCACCACGCGGTTCACCTTGCGCCCGCGCTGCACTGCCGGGCGCTGCGCCACCTGCTCGGCCCAGCGCACCACGTGGGTGTATTCGTGCACCTGCAAAAACTCGGCCGCGTTGTAGGCCTGGCCCTTCACCAGCAGGCCGTACCAGGGCCAGATGGCGATGTCGGCCACGGTGTAGTCGCTGCCCGCCACGTATTCGTGTTCGGCCAGGCGCTGGTTCAGCACATCGAGCTGGCGCTTGGTTTCCATTGCGTAACGGTCGATCGCGTATTCGATCTTGACCGGCGCATAGGCATAGAAATGCCCGAACCCGCCGCCCACAAAGGGCGCGCTGCCCATCTGCCAGAACAGCCACGACAGGCATTCGGCGCGCGCTGCGCCGTCTTGGGGCAAGAAGGCGCTGCCAAACTTTTCGGCCAGGTACATGAGGATGGCGCCGGACTCGAACACGCGTACCGGTTGGGCGGGATCGGTACGGTCGAGCAGCGCCGGGATTTTGGAGTTGGGATTGACCGATACAAAGCCGCTGCCGAACTGCTCACCCTCGTTGATGCGCACCAGCCAGGCGTCGTACTCGGCCCCGGCATGGCCCAGGGCCAGCAGCTCTTCGAGCATCACCGTCACCTTCACGCCGTTGGGCGTGCCCAGCGAATACAGCTGCAGCGGGTGCTTACCCACCGGCAGCTCCCTATCGTGCGTGGCCCCGGCAATGGGCCGGTTGATGCTGGCGAACTGGCCGCCGTTTTCTTTGTTCCATTGCCAGATGGCGGGGGGGGTGTAGGGGGTGGACATGCGCTGATCCAGGCAGATGAATGAAGCACCGCAGGCCTGCTGCCTGCGATTGCGCAACGAGTTTAGCGAGGATGGCCGCTGGCCGCAGAGAGCGCTGCGCACCACCGTGCACGCCACGCCCCGTGGCAGCCACGGGCCGCAGAGCGCACCGCGCCAGCCGCACGCAAAGGCCGTCGGGCAGCCTTGCGTTCAGGCCGCCTCAGTGCGCCTTTTCCCAATTCGCCCCCACCCCCACCTCGGCCAGCAGCGGCACTTGCAGTTGCGCCACTTCCGCCATGAGCCGCGGGATGTGGGTCTTGAGCCAGTCCACCTCGCCCTCGGGCAGTTCGAACACCAGTTCGTCGTGCACCTGCAGCACCATGCGGATCTGGGGTTTTTCGGCGTCCAGCGTTTTTTGCACGGCCACCATGGCCATCTTGATCAGGTCGGCCGCGGTGCCCTGCATGGGCGCGTTGATGGCGGCGCGCTCGGCCCCGGCGCGGCGGGGGCCGTTGGGGGAGTTGATTTCGGGCAGGTACAGGCGGCGGCCGAACACGGTTTCGACATAGCCGCGCGCCTTGGCAGAGGCCTTGGTTTCGTCCATGTAGTGGCGCACGCCCGGGTAGCGCTGGAAGTAGCGGTCGATGTACGCGGCGGCGGCCTTGGTTTCGATGCCCAGGTTTTTGGCCAGGCCAAAGCTGCTCATGCCGTAGATGAGCCCGAAGTTGATGACCTTGGCATAGCGGCGCTGCTCGCTGCTGACCTGGTCCACCGCCACGCCAAACACCTCGGCGGCGGTGGCGCGGTGCACGTCGAGCCCGTGGCGGAAGGCGTCGAGCAACGAGGTGTCGCCGCTCAGGTGCGCCATGATGCGCAGCTCGATCTGGCTGTAGTCGGCGCTGGCGATCACATGGCCGGGCGCGGCCACAAAGGCCTCGCGCACGCGGCGGCCTTCGGCCGTGCGGATCGGGATGTTCTGCAGGTTGGGCTCGTTGCTCGACAGCCGGCCCGTGACGGCCACGGCCTGCGCGTAGTGGGTGTGCACGCGGCCCGTGCGCGGCAGCGCAAGCTGCGCCAGCTTGTCGGTGTAGGTGCCCTTGAGCTTGGCCAGGCTGCGGTGCTCCAGGATCTTGGCGGGCAGCGGGTAGTCTTCGGCCAGCTTTTCCAGCACCTCTTCGTCGGTGCTGCGTGCGCCGGTGGCGGTCTTCTTGACCACGGGCAGGCCCAGCTTGTCGAAGAAGATCTCGCCCAGTTGCTTGGGGCTGCTCAGGTTGAAGGGCTGGCCCGCAATCTCGTACGCCTCGGTTTCGAGCTGCAGGATGCGCTGGCCCAGGTCGTGGCTTTGCTGTGCCAGCGTGGCCGCGTCGATGAGCACGCCTTCGCGCTCGATGCGGAACAGCACCTCGCTGGTCTGCATCTCCAGCGCATAGATGTGGCGCAGGCGCTCGTCGGCCTCCAGCTGGGGCCACAGCACGCGGTGCACATCGAGCGTCTGGTCGGAGTCTTCGCACGAGTAGGCAGCGGCCTTGTCCACCGCCACTTGGGCAAACGGGATCTGGTGCGCGCCCTTGCCGCACAGGTCTTCGTAGCTCAGGCCCTTGCGGCCGGTGTGGCGCTCGGCCAGGCTGGCCAGGTTGTGGGGCTTGTGCACTTCGAGCACATAGCTTTGCAGCATGGTGTCGTGCTGATAACCGCGCACTGTGATGCCGTGGTTGGCAAACACATGCTGGTCGTACTTGATGTGCTGCCCCAGCTTGGCGGCGCGGGCGTCTTCGAGCCAGGGCTTGAGGCGCGCCAGCACCTCGGCAAGCGGCAACTGGGCGGGTGCGTCCGGCCCTTCGTGGCGCAGCGGGATGTACGCGGCCTCGCCGGGCTCCACGCTGAACGACAGGCCCACGATTTGTGCGCGCATTTCATCAAGCGAGTCGGTTTCGGTGTCCAGCGCCACCAGCGGGGCGGCCTGCAGGCGTGCGAACCAGCGCTCGAACGTGGGCCAGTCGAGGATGGTGTCGTAGCGCACCTCGCGCGCCTGCGCCTGTACGGCCACGGCCGAGGCATCGACCTCGGGCGCGTCCGCACTGAAGAACAGATCGCCCGATGTGCCCGATGCCGTGTCACCGCTGCGCGCCGCCGGGGCCGCAATGGCACGCGCCAGGCCCTTGAAACCATAGCGCTCGTAAAAGCTACGCAGCGGCTCGGGCTGGGGTTCTGCCAGGGCCAGCACATCGAGCGCGGGCAAGGTGGGCACGTGCTCGGCCAGGTCGCAATCGGTCTTGATGGTGACCAGCGTGCGACCCGTGGGCAGCCAGCCCAGCGTGGCGCGCAGGTTTTCACCGGCGGCCCCCTTGACCTCGCCCGCCCGGGCGATCAGCGCATCCAGCGAGCCGTATTCATTGAGCCACTTGGCGGCGGTTTTGGGGCCCACCTTGGGCACGCCGGGCACGTTGTCCACGGTGTCGCCCACCAGGGTCTGAAAATCCACCATGCGCTCGGGCGGCACGCCAAACTCTGCCGTCACGCCCGCCACGTCGCGGCGCTTGCCGCTCATGGTGTCGATCACGGTGATGTGCGGGTTGACCAGTTGCGACAGGTCTTTGTCGCCGCTGGAGATGATGACTTCCACCCCTTGCGTGGCTGCGGTCACGGCCAGGGTGCCGATCACATCGTCGGCCTCCACACCGGGCACGGCCAGCACCGACCAGCCCAGCAGCCGCACCACCTCGTGGATGGGCTCGATCTGCGCGCGCAGGTCATCGGGCATGGGCGCGCGGTGGGCCTTGTAGTCGGGGTAGAGCGCGTCGCGGAAGGTGGGGCCGCTGGCGTCGAACACGCACACGGCGTAGTCGGCCGGTTGTTCCTTGCGCAGCGCCTGCATCATGTTGATCATGCCGCGGATGGCCCCCGTGGCCGGGCTGGACGAATCGCCGGGCACGGCCCGCAGGTCGGGCATGGCATGGTAGGCGCGGTACAGGTAGCTGGAGCCGTCCACCAGCACCAGGGTCTTGGGTTTGCTCATGGCCGGATTGTGCACAGACCCACGGGTCGCGCGGGTTAGCCCGCTCACACCGCCCACCGCTGCTTGTGTCCAATGGGCGCCTGCATCGCATACCGTCTGAGGAGTCATCTGTTGAAGCCCCTGAAAAAATTCGCGCTGGGCGCGCTGCTGGCCGTGGTGGTGGCCGGTACGGCCGGCTGGTTCAGCCTGGACAAGGAAACCCGCGGCCTGCTCAAGACCGTGCCCACCAACCGCGACCTGCTGTTCTGGAGCGTGCCGCAGCGCGACGCCGCCTTCCGCGCGCTGGACCGCATTGCGCTGCTGGCCAAGTGGCGCTCCGTGCAGCCGAGCAGCACGCCCCGCCCGCTGCCGCCGGGCCCGCCGCTGGCGCAGTTGCCCGACATCGACGCCTACATGGCCGCCCAGCGCAGCAGTGCGCTGCTGATCGTGCACGACGGCAAGCTGCGCCTGGAGCGCTATGGCCTGGACTTTGACGCCGCAGGCCGCTGGACCAGCTTTTCGGTGGCCAAGTCCTTCACCTCCACGCTGGTCGGCGCGGCCATTGCCGACGGCCATATCAAGAGCATGGACGACAAGGTCAGCGTCTACATCCCGCAGATGAAGGGATCGGCCTATGACGACGTGAGCGTGCGCCAGCTGCTGACCATGACCTCGGGCGTGCGCTGGAACGAAGACTACGGCGATCCCAACTCCGACGTGGCGAAGTTCAACAACCACAAGCCGACCGAGCCCGGAGTGGACGCACTGGTGAGCTACCTGCGCCAGCTGCCGCGCGCCGCGCCTGCAGGCGAGCGCTGGCTCTACAGCACCGGCGAGACCAACCTGGTGGGCATTCTGATCAGCCAGGCCACGGGCAAGCCGCTGTCGCAGTACCTCGAAGAAAAGATCTGGAAGCCCGCAGGCATGGAGCAGCAGGCCACCTGGATCCTGAGCAAGACGGGGCAGGAAATCAGCGGCTGCTGCATCCAGGCGGCTGCCCGCGACTACGCCCGGTTCGGGCTGTTCATCCTGGACGGCGCCACCGCAAGCGGCCAGCGCACCGTGCCCGAGGGTTGGCTGCAGCAGGCCACCACCCGGCAGGCCGACATTGGCCAGGCGGGCCGCGGCTACGGCTACCAGTGGTGGACGTACGACGACGGCAGCTTTGCCGCGCGCGGCATCTTTGGGCAGGGCATCTTCATCGACCCGGCCCGCAAGCTGGTGATTGCCTCCAATGCCAACTGGGCGGGCGGTGCCAGCGACCCGGTGGCCTTCCCGGCGCGCGAGGCCTTCTACAAGGCCGTGCAGAAAGCCGTGGACGACGAGGCAGCGCAGAAGAAGTAACCCGTGACGGGCGCGCGCCCAGGCCCGGGCGCGCAGGGCGTGCCGCGCCCCGCTGCCGCCCCGGCCGCCCCCCGCACGGCCACCCGCGACCGGCAAGCCGCCTAGGCACGCCGCCTACAATCGGCCCCATGCGCGCTGCCCACTCCTTTGTCCACACCCTGATGCTGCTGGCCCTTGCCAGCAGCCCCGCACTGGCCCAAAACCCCAGCCCGACCGCCCCCCAGGGCGCAGCCAGCGGGCGTGAGCCGCTGGCCGTTGCAGATCAGGAGCCGGGGCGCCTGAACCAACGCACCCAGCGCATCCAGATCGAAGACGGCGGCAGCCGCGTCGACGAGCTGCGCGTGGGCGGCCAGACGCAGACCATCACCGTACAGCCCAAGACCGGCGACCTGCCCGCATACGAAGTGCAGTCGTCCGACGGCGCGCGCGGCCGCAGCGGCAGCCTCAACGGGGCCGAAACCAGCACCGCCCCGCGCGTGTGGAACGTGATGAAGTTCTGACACACCGCGCCCCTGCAGACCGCAGGGGCCACCCGCATGCCGCTCGTTGGGGCGTGCCAATCCCTCGCCCCTTGTCTGACCTGATCCTGCTGCCCTGCCATGGCCGTCTTTACCGAAGTCTCCAACCCCCAGGCCCGAGAACTGCTGCGCACCCTGCAGCTGGGTGAATTGGTGGAGCTGCGCGGCATCGAGGGCGGCATCGAGAACACCAACTACTTCCTCACCAGCGACCGCGGCGAGTACGTGCTCACGCTGTTCGAACGCCTCACGGCCGAGCAGCTGCCGTTTTACCTGCACCTGATGAAGCACCTGGCGCATAGCGGCATTCCAGTGCCCGACCCGTGCGCCGACAAGCATGGCGAGATCCTGCACACCGTGTGTGGCAAGCCCGCCGCGGTGGTGAACAAGCTGCGCGGCCGCAGCCAGCTCGCGCCCCAGGCCGTGCACTGCGCGGCGGTGGGCGGCATGCTGGCGCGCATGCACCTGGCAGGACGCGACTACGACCGCCAGCAGCCCAACCTGCGCGGCCTGCCCTGGTGGAACGACACCGTGCCCGTGGTGCTGCCGCACATCGGCGAGCCCCAGCAGGCCCTGCTGCGCGCGGAACTGGCCTACCAGAACCATGTGGCGGCCTCTCCCGCCTACGCGGCGCTGCCACGCGGCCCGGTGCACGCCGACCTGTTCCGCGACAACGTGATGTTCGAGGGCGAGACGCTTACGGGCTTCTTCGACTTCTACTTTGCGGGCGTGGACACCTGGCTGTTCGACCTGGCCGTGTGCCTGAACGACTGGTGCATCGACCTGCCCACGGGGGTACACGACGCCCCCCGCGCCCAGGCGATGATCGACGCCTACCAGGCGGTGCGCCCGCTCACCGCGGCCGAACGCGAACTGCTGCCCGCCATGGCCCGTGCGGGGGCGCTGCGCTTCTGGATCTCGCGGCTGTGGGACTTTTATTTGCCGCGCGAAGCCTCGATGCTCAAGCCGCACGACCCCACGCACTTCGAGCGCGTGCTGCAGCAGCGCATTGCGCACCCGCTGCGCCTGGCCTGAGGGCCCCGCCGCCCACCCGCCCCCAAGCACCCGCCACGCCCCGGGCCATGGGGGCTCGGGTACAGTCTGGCCGCAGGCACGCCGCAGCGCGTGCCCCGCTTTTCCGCCACACATCCATGAAACTCCGCATCGTTCCCGCGCGCGCTGGCCTCGAGTGGGTCAAGCTCGGCACCCGGACCTTCTGGCGCCAGCCCCTGGCCCTGGCCGCCCTGTTCTTCATGACCATGGCTGCCATGTCGATCGCCACCATGGTGCCGCTGGTGGGCCCGGCCCTGGCGCTGGCGCTGCTGCCCTCGGCCACGCTGGCCATGATGGTGGCTGCGGCCGAGGCCTCGGAGGGCCGGTTTCCCACCCCGGCGCTGCTGCTGGTGGCGTTTCGCACCGGCAAACAGCGCCTGCGCGCCATGCTCACGCTCGGTGCCATCTATGCGGTGGGTTTTCTGGGCCTGGTGGGTGTGTCGGCGCTGATCGACGGCGGCACCTTTGCCAACGTGTACCTGGGCGGCCAGCGCCTCACGCCCGAGACGGCGGCGGAACCCGCCTTCCAGTACGCGATGTGGGCGGCCATGCTGCTGTACGTGCCGCTGTCGCTGCTGTTCTGGCACGCGCCGGGGCTGGTGCACTGGCACGGCGTGCCGCCGGTCAAGAGCCTGTTCTTCAGCCTGGTGGCCTGCTGGCGCAACTGGCGTGCGTTCCTCGCGTTCGGCTTCACCTGGTTTGGCGTGTTCATGGCCGCAGGCATCGTGATCAGCGTGGCCTCGACCCTGCTGACCCTGGTAGGCCTGCCGCCGATGATGGCCGGCAGCATCATGGTGGCCGCCGCGATGATGCTGGCCGCAATGTTCCTGACCTCGGTGGTCTACACCTTCCGCGACTGCTTCGAGGCGCCCTACGCACCGGGCAGCGCGGGGATGACCGATCGGCTCGATGGGCCGGACGGCCCGGTGGCCTGATGGCCTTGCAGGGCTGGCTCTCGGTGACGGAGCCAGGCCTGTTTTGAGCTCGCAGGTGAAATTGCAGCGGGTTGGGTTCGAAGGGTTTTGGGCTGCTCGTGCCTAGTAGGCAAGCACGAGCAGCTATGAAATCCATAGCATTTGGTTGTTGGTGGCGGTAGTTGCCGCTTGTTAATGCTGTGGTCCGGAGCCGGGACGTGCGCCCGGCTCCGGACCACAGCACAAGAACAGCGGACAACCACCGCCAACCAGCCCAACCGAGCCAATTGTTATGAATTTGATAGCTGCTCGTGCTTCAAAAACAAGCACGAACAGCCCAAAACACCTCAAGCCCACCCTCCCCACACCCACAAAAAAAACCCGGCCAGTGCAAGCACCGCCGGGTTGCAAAGGCCACACGCCCCAAGCATGTGACCCGCCACACCCCGCGGTCCATGCCGCAGGGCGGGCCAGGGCATCAGGAGCCGATCACGCCGCCATCGTTCTTGGTGATGACGATGGTGGCTGAACGCGGACGCTTGCCAGCGCCATAGCCCGCATTGGCAGGCCACTGGCTCTGGTACTTGGTCGGGTCGGTCACGCTCGCCATCGGCGTGCTTTCGCCCGGGTGCTGGATGTTCACGAAGATCGCCTTGCCATCGGGCGTCTCGGCCATGCCGGTGATTTCGCAGCCCTTGGGGCCAACCAGGAAGCGCTTGAGCGTGCTGGGCGTGGCGGCCTTGCCGACGTAGGTGGTCACGTCCAGCTTGCTGCCGTCGGCCTTGGTGTAGCTCAACGTCTTCTTGCCACCGTCGCCCACCTGGCCGGGAATGGCCGCCAGCATCATGCAGTTGGTCACGTCGGTGTAGGCGCCATCGTCGGTCTGGATCCAGCAGATGCCGGTGGCCTTGCTGAACACCAGGCCGTCGGGGCTGGAGAAGTCGTTCTCGGCCGTGAGCGCCGA
This sequence comes from Acidovorax lacteus, assembly GCF_039540375.1. Classification (NCBI taxonomy): domain Bacteria; kingdom Pseudomonadati; phylum Pseudomonadota; class Betaproteobacteria; order Burkholderiales; family Comamonadaceae; genus Acidovorax; species Acidovorax lacteus. The sequence goes on along the minus strand of NZ_BAABEX010000029.1, from coordinate 105,061 downwards.
GATGTTGACCATGCCGCCGTCGGCACCGGCTTCCGCGCCGAACAGGTACACGTCCCAGGTGAAGTTGTTGGCCGTACCGTCCTTCAGGCGCACCAGGTGGCCGTTGGGGTTGCCGTTTTGAGCGCTCGTGCCCTTCATGTCCGTGTAGGCGCGCGGGTTGGCAGCGTCGGGCAGGTACTGGCTGCCGGTGGGGTTCACGCTGCGGTTGCTGTTGTTGGTGAGCGTGAAGTAGATCTCGCCGTTGGCGGGGTTCACGGCGTTCCACTCGGGGCGGTCCATCTTGGTGGCGCCCACGGCGTCGGCGGCCAGGCGGGTGTTGATGGCGATGTCGCCGGCGTCGGCAAACTTGTAGGCGCTGTAGTTGGCAATGGCGCTGTTGGCAAGGCTCAGTTCCACCCACTGGCCCGTGCCGTCGGCGTTGAACTTGGCCACGTACAGCTTGCCGCTGTCGAGGTATTTGTCGCCCACGGCCAGGCGGTCAGCCGCGTTGGCGTCGGCGTCGCTCCACAGCGCGTTCGAGACGAACTTGTAGATGTACTCGCCGCGCGAGTCGTCGCCCATGTACACCGTCAGCGGCTGGCCGGCCACCACCTTGCCGAAGGCCGCGCTCTCGTGCGCGAAGCGGCCCAGGGCCGTGCGCTTCTTGGCGCGGCGGGTCTTGTCGTAGGGGTCGGCTTCGACGATGTAACCAAAGCCGTTCATCTCATTGCGGTAGTCGTCGCTGCCGTCGGCAGAGGTGCCGGTCTTGCTGTTGTTCCAGCGCTGGTACTTGTCGGCCGTGCCGCCGGTTTCCCAGCCGTGGCGCGAGGCCGCACCCTGGTTGCGGCCGTAGCGGCGCAGCGAGGTCACGCTCTTGTCGTTGCCGCGGGCGGCGTCGTCGGTGGCGCTGCGGGTGAAGTAGCCGAACCAGTTTTCTTCGCCCGTGAGGAAGGTGCCCCACGGCGTCTTGCCGGTGCCGCAGTTGTTGAGGGTGCCGCGCGTGGCGGTGCCCTGCGGCGAATACTTGGTGACCAGTTGCGCATGGCCGCGGGCCGGGCCGGCAATGTCGATGGGCGTGAGCGCCGTCAGGCGGAAGTTCAGGGCCGAGCCCGGCACATAGGCCCACTTGCCTGCGGTCTTGGCGACTTCGATCACGGCCACGCCGTGGATGTCCACTTCCTTGTCCACCTCGGCGGCCGGGCGCGGCAGCGTGCTGGTGCCGCCATCGGCGTGCAGGAAGAAGGACGAGAGCTTTTCGTCGGTGGTGGCTTCGTGGTTGATGCCCAGCAGGCCGCGCTCGGTGGCGCTGTCGTTGCGGCGGCCGTCGGCGCCCAGGCCAAACCATTCCATGCCGTCGTGGTGGTCGCCCGCACGCTGGTCAAAGCCGGTGTCGGTGCCGTCGTTCTTGAAGGCGGCCACGCCAGCGGCCATGGGGTCGCCCAGCGCGAACAGCACGCTGGCGGTGTAGCCGGCGGGCACGAGCACGTTGTCGGCCAGGCTCTTGGGCACGGCGTCAAAGCCCAGCAGCTTGGGACCAGGCGCCGGGGCCGGTGCGGGCGCAGGGGCGGGGTCGCTGCCGCCACCACAGGCCGACAGGCTGAAGCCGCCGAGCACGGCCGCACCCACGCTGCCCACGCCGCCGCGCAGCAGACCGCGGCGCGACAGGCGTGCGTCCAGCACAGCCTCGAACGTGGGGTTGGCGCTGGTGTTGGCGTTCTCGTTGTTGAAGTCGATGGCTGCAGGCGCAGCCGCATCGGCGCGATGGGTCATGGGGTTCCTCGTGGGGGTTCAAACAAAACCCTCGCAGCGTAGAAACCGGCCATGACGCGGCCGTGACGCTTGTGTGTCGGCGCGATGACAGCCGCGCCAGGGCTGGCGGGCGCCGCGTGGCCCGCGCCCCGTCGCCGGCTACTCCACCACGGTGAGCTTGGCCACCGACAGCGCCAGCCACTTGGTACCGTGGCGCGGAAAGTTCACCTGCGCGCGCGCATCGTCGCCCGTGCCTTCAATGGCCAGCACCTTGCCTTCGCCAAACTTGGTGTGGAACACGGCCAGCCCCACGCGCAGACCGTGCGAGGGCGCGGCCTTCTGCGGCGGCACGGGCGGGCTGGCAAAGGTCTCAGGTTTGAAGCCAAATCCGCCTGCGGCCTTGGCTGGATAACCACGAGCAGCTCCTGAATCAGGAGCAAAAGAGCCAAACCCGCCCTGGCGCGGCGTGAGCCACTTGAGCGCCCCCTCGGGCAATTCGTCAAAAAAGCGGCTGCGCACGTTGTAGCGCGTCTGCCCGTGCAGCAGGCGGGTCTGTGAATGGCTGAGGTACAGGCGCTGGCGCGCGCGCGTGATGGCCACGTACATCAGGCGGCGTTCTTCCTCCAGGCCGTCGCGGTCGCTGGCGGCGTTGTCGTGCGGGAACAGGCCTTCTTCCATGCCGCCGATGAACACGCAGTCGAACTCCAGCCCCTTGCTGGCGTGCACGGTCATGAGCTGCACCGCGTCTTCGCCCGCCTGGGCCTGGTTGTCCCCGGCCTCCAGCGCCGCGTGCGTGAGGAAGGCCGCCAGCGGCGACAGGGTTTCACCCGTGTCGGCGTCCACGATGCCCGCGGGGCCGGGCAGCGGCGCATCGAGCAGCGGCGCGTTCGGGTCCAGCCCCTGGCTGGCCGGGCTTTGCGTGAGCGGCGCACCGTGCTCATCGATGGGTAGCGCCACGGCATCCCGGCCAAAGCCCTCCTGCGTGACAAAGCTCTCGGCCGCGTTCACGAGTTCTTCGAGGTTCTCGATGCGGTCGGCGCCTTCTTTTTCGGCGCGGTAGTGCTCGACCAGGCCGCTGGCGTGCAGCATCTGCTCGATGATGGAGCGCAGGTTCTGGCCTTGGGTCTGCTCGCGCAGCACATCGACCATGGCCACAAAACCGCCCAGGTTGGCCCCGGCCTTGCCGGGCACGGCGCTTACGGCGTCGTGCAGCGAGCACCCAGCCTGGCGCGCGGCGTCTTGCAGCACTTCGAGCGTGCGCGCGCCAATGCCGCGGGGCGGAAAGTTCACCACGCGCAGAAAGCTGGTGTCGTCGTGCGGGTTCTCCAGCAGCCGCAGGTAGGCCAGCGCGTGCTTGATTTCAGCGCGCTCGAAAAAGCGCAGGCCGCCGTACACGCGGTAGGGCACGCTGGCGTTGAACAGCGCCGACTCGATCACGCGGCTTTGCGCGTTGCTGCGGTAGAGCACCGCGATCTCGCGCCGCGCGTGGCCGTCGTTGCGCACCAGTTGCTTGATCTCGTCCACCATCCACTGGGCTTCGGCCAGGTCGGTCGGGGCCTCGTACACGCGCACCGGCTCGCCGGGGCCCTGGTTGGTGCGCAGGTTCTTGCCCAGGCGGCGGCTGTTGTGGCTGATCAGCGCGTTGGCCGAGTCGAGGATGTTGCTGTAGCTGCGGTAGTTCTGCTCCAGCTTGATCTGCTGCTCCACCGCAAACTCGCGCACGAAGTCGGCCATGTTACCCACCCGCGCGCCGCGAAACGCGTAGATGCTCTGGTCGTCGTCGCCCACGGCCATCACGCTGCCGTAGGTGTGCAGGCGGCCGTCCACCACGTCGCCCGCCATCTGCTTGAGCCACAGGTACTGCAGACGGTTGGTGTCCTGAAACTCATCGACCAGGATGTGCGCAAAACGCCGTTGGTAGTGGGCGCGCACGGCGTCGTTGTCGCGCAGCAGCTCGTAGCTGCGCAGCATCAGCTCGCCGAAATCCACCACGCCTTCGCGCTGGCATTGCTCCTCATACAGCTGGTAGATCTCCACCTTCTTGCGGCTGTCGGCGTCGTGCGCGGGCACGTCGCCGGGGCGCATGCCCTCTTCCTTGCAACCGGCAATGAAATAAGCCAGTTGCTTGGGCGGAAAACGCTCCTCGTCCACGTTGAACTGCTTGCACAGGCGCTTGATGGCCGAGAGCTGGTCTTGCGTGTCCAGGATCTGAAAGCTCTGCGGCAGCCCGGCCGTCTTGTGGTGCGCGCGCAGCAGCCGGTTGCACAGGCCGTGGAAGGTGCCGATCCACATGCCGCGCACCTGAATCGGCAGCATGGCCGACAAGCGCGTGACCATTTCCTTGGCCGCCTTGTTGGTGAAGGTGACGGCCAGGATGCCGCCGGGCGTGGCGTAGCCGTTTTGCAGCAGCCAGGCGATGCGCGTGGTGAGCACGCGCGTCTTGCCCGAGCCCGCACCGGCCAGGATCAGCGCATGGCCGCGCGGCAGCGTGACGGCGGCCAGTTGTTCGGGGTTGAGGTGGGCCAGCAGAGGCGAGGCCGATGGTGGAGCGGACTGCGGGGGTTCCGCCGGCGCGGGCGGCTCGGCGAACAGGTCGTGTGGGAACATCCGGGCATTGTAGAAAGCCCCCCGCGGTCGCGTAGGTCGCGGCCCCCACAGCCCCCCGCGCGGCGCCGACAGCCCGCGCACCTGGAGCCGGAAATGCCCTTGCAGCCCCTCTTGCGCCTCGCCCCTCGCCTTGCCCTGCGCCCACTGACCGCACTGCCTTTGCTGGTGGCCGCCACCCTGCCTGCCCAGGCCCAGATCGGCTGCCGCAGCGACGGCCAGCCCGCGCCCGCCGCACTGTTCGAGCGCTTTCTGAGCGCCGATTGCGACACCTGCTGGAGCGACCCGCGCACGCCGGCACCAGGCCCGTCGGCCCTGCTGCTCGACTGGATCGCCCCCAGCCCCCAGGGCGACGAGGCACCGCTGGCCGCCGCCGCCATGGTCGAAACCACGGACCGCCTGCAGGCGCTGGGCCGCAGCACCCCGGCCCCCACGGCCGTGCACGTGGCAGCCCTGGAACGGCGCGGCCCACAGGCGCTGCGCGTGGTGTACGGCCGGCCGGTTGCAGGCTACCTGGGCGTGATGCTGGAGTGGCGCGGCAGCCCGCTGCCGCCGGGGGCCTACCGCACCACCCTGGCCCTGGTGGAGCACCTGCCCGCGGGCACCGAAGGCGCTGGGGTTGCGCGTGTGCTGGTACGGGCCGCCACCACCGCCGACTGGGATGGCCGACGCCCGCTCAAAGACCTGCGCGGCATGCGCATGCCCGAGGGCGCCCAGGCCACGCGCCTGGGCGTGGCCGGCTGGGTGCAAGATGCCGAGGGTCGCCTGGTGGCCGCCGCGCGTGCGCATTGCGAGTAGCGCCGCCTGGCGCCCCTGCGCACCGCAAGGCGGCCGGGGGGAGTAGAATCAATCACCGGGCCCAAGTTTCTTGACGCCCGGTTTTTTTGTGCCTGCGCACTGCAGGGTTCGGCACGGGCCATCACGCCCGCGCCCGCAAAGCCGGAGCCCAAGCCAAGCGCCCCACGCTGCCGAAATGGTTCGGCAGCGCCTTCTACAGGAGCTTGGAATCTCATGGAAATCTTCGACTACGACAACATCCTGCTGCTGCCGCGCAAGTGCCGCGTGGAAAGCCGCTCGGAATGCGATGCCGGCGTGCAGCTGGGTTCGCGCACCTTCCGCCTGCCGGTGGTGCCAGCCAACATGAAGACGGTGGTGGACGAAAAGATCTGCACCTGGCTGGCGCAGAACGGCTACTTCTACGTGATGCACCGTTTCGACCTGGACAACGTGCAGTTCGTGCGCGAAATGCATGCCAAGGGCTGCTATGCCTCGATTTCGCTGGGCGTGAAACAGCCCGACTACGACACGGTAGACCGCCTCAAGGCCGAAGGCCTGGTGCCCGAATACATCACCATCGACATTGCCCACGGCCATGCCGACAGCGTGAAGAACATGATCGGCTACCTCAAGCAGCACCTGCCGCAGTCTTTTGTGATTGCTGGCAATGTGGGCACGCCCGAAGCCGTGATCGACCTCGAAAACTGGGGCGCCGATGCGACCAAGGTAGGCATCGGGCCCGGCAAGGTCTGCATCACCAAGCTCAAGACGGGCTTCGGTACGGGCGGCTGGCAGCTCAGCGCGCTCAAGTGGTGCGCCCGCGTGGCCACCAAGCCCATCATTGCCGACGGGGGCATCCGCTGCCACGGCGACATTGCCAAGAGCGTGCGCTTCGGTGCTTCGATGGTGATGATCGGCTCGCTGTTCGCAGGCCACGAAGAATCACCGGGCAAGACCGTCGAGGTCGATGGTGAGCTCTACAAGGAGTACTACGGTTCGGCCAGCGACTTCAACAAGGGCGAGTACAAGCATGTTGAAGGCAAGCGCATCCTCGAACCCGTCAAGGGCAAGCTCGCCGACACGCTGATCGAGATGGAGCAGGACGTGCAAAGCTCCATCAGCTACGCGGGTGGCAAGAAGCTGATGGACATCCGCAAGGTCAACTACGTGATCCTGGGCGGTGACAACGCGGGCGAACACCTGCTGATGTAAGCCGAAGGCGGCGCACGCAGCCCCGCAGGCCGCGCGGGCCATGCCTGCGCCGCGCAACGCTGCCCCCCGCCACAGCGGCGGCCAGACCCGCGGCGTCACGCGCTGCGCAGCAGCTCCAGCGCGAGGCGGTGCAGGGCATGGTCCGGCTCCGCCAGCGCCTCCAGCACCGTGAAGTGGTTGCGCCCGGGCAGCACCTCGACCCGCGGCACGCGCTGTGCGCCCCACACGTCCTGCACCAGCTGCGCCTGCCGCAAAAACTCGGCGCTCTCATCGCCGCCCGCCACGGCCACCAGCGTACCCTGCGAAGGCACGGGCAGCCGGGCCGGGCTCAAAGCCTGCACCTGGGCGGCGTCCAGTCGCAAGTACTGCTGCAAGAACGCTGTGTGCCGAATCGGCTCCAGATCGTGCAGCCCCGAGACCGACACGGCGTTGCGCACCCCGAAGGGGTTCTGCGCCAGCAGCCAGGCCGCGAGTTGCCCGCCGGCCGAATGCCCGGCCACCGTCACACGCGCCGGATCGCCGCCGTGCGCATGGATATGGCGTTGCACCCAGGCCAGCGCGGCCTGCATCTGCCGGGCGATGGTGCCGATCCCGACGGGCGCCACTTCTGTGCCCGGACACAGCGCATAGTTGGGCACCACCACGCACACACCGGCCTGGGTGAAAGCCGGGGCGATGAAGGAATGATCCGCCTTGTCGAGCGCACGCCAGTAGCCGCCGTGCAGGAACACCAGCACCGGAGCAGGCCCGGCCGTGGCCGCAGGAAACACATCCAGCGTCTCGGACGCTGCAGGACCGTACCGGAGATCCAGCGCCGCAGGCTGCGACGCCCGCACCGCGACCGAGCGCTCGGCCCAGCCGCTCAGCCGCTCGGCATGGTCAGGCACCAGGGCCCGGTTGTTGTACATGCGCTCGAGCCAAGCAGGATCGGAGGCAGCGTCGGGGGTGCCGGCCAGCGGCGGCAAGGGGGTGTGCAAAGCCATGGGGCCGCATCATCGGGCCGGGGCCGCCCGCCTGCAAGCTCCGTGACAGACTGCGGGCCTGAAAATGCCGATCATGTTCCCCTGCGCGTGGCCCCACCCGAGCCTCGCCCTTCTTATCTTCGACCGCATGCCACCATGAGTCTTTCTCCGCTTCGCATCACCGTCTTGGGCATCGGCATGATGGGCTTTCCGATGGCGCGCAGGCTACAAGCCGCTGGTCACCAAGTGACGGCGTGGAACCGTACGCGCGCCAAGGCCGAACCCTTGCAGGACGAGGGCATCCTCGTGGCCGACGACGCCGCTGAGTCCGTGCGCTCGGCCGATGTGGTCGTCAGCCTGCTGGAAAACGGCCCAGTGGTGGGCCATGTGTTGTTTGGGCTGGGCGTAGCGCAGGCGCTGCGTGCAGGCGCGTTGGTCATCGACATGGCCTCCATCCAGCCCCGCGAGGCGCGCGACCACGCAGCGCGCCTGGGCGAGCTGGGCGTTCGGCACCTGGATGCCCCCGTCTCCGGCGGCACGGTGGGCGCCGAGAACGGCACGCTGGCCATTCTGGTCGGCGGCCGCGCCGAAGACTTTGCTGCCGCACAGCCCGTGTTTGCGGCCCTGGGGCGCGCCACGCACGTGGGGCCGCACGGCGCAGGGCAGCTCACCAAGCTGGCCAACCAGATGATTGTCGGCATCACCATCGGCGCCGTGGCCGAAGCCCTGCTGTTCGCGGCCAAGGGCGGCGCCGACATGGCCAAGGTGCGCGAGGCCATCACCGGAGGCTTTGCCGACAGCCGCATCCTGCAGCTCCACGGCGAGCGCATGGTCGAGCGCGACTTCGCGCCGCGCGGCCGCATGGCCGTGCAGCTCAAGGACATGCGCAACGCACTGGCCACGGCCAGCGAGATCGGCTTCGACGCCCCCATCACCGCCCTGTTTGAGCGGCTGTATGCCGAGGGTGTGGACCATGGCCTGGGCGAACTCGACCACAGCGGCCTGTTTGTGGAACTGGCCAGCCGCAATGCGATGTCCTGACCCTGCCTAGAAGCCTGGATGGCGGCACCACTTGCGCGCCTATCGAAAAATGGTGCATAATTCGAGGCTCTGCTGCAGCGCAGTCAGAGAGTTTGGGTTCTTAGCTCAGTTGGTAGAGCAGCGGACTCTTAATCCGTAGGTCGAAGGTTCGAATCCTTCAGGACCCACCAAACACCGACGCCCGACCAGTCCGCTGGTCGGGCGTTTTGCTTTGGCCGCACCGTGCGCGGTGCAACGGGCCCGCGGGCGCTTCCACACGAGTGCACGCCGCCGTGGCCATAATGCATGCACACTTAGCATTTCCATGAACCCTGACGCCTCCACGCTCTGGCGCGCACCGCGCTGGGCCCTGGCGGTCCTGCTCGCCCTTTTGGGCATGCTCGGGCCGTTCTCCATCGACACGTACATCCCTGCGTTTGCTGGCATCGCCCAGTCGCTGAACGCGAGTCCGGTGCAGATGCAGCAGACGCTGTCGGCCTACCTGTTCGGCTTCGCGTTCATGAACCTGTTCCACGGAGCGCTGGCCGACAGCTTCGGGCGCCGCCCGGTGGTGCTCACCGGCATCGCCATGTTCACGCTGGCCTCGGCAGGCTGCGCGCTGTCGCAAAGCATCGGGCAACTCATCTTCTTCCGGGCACTGCAGGGGCTGTCGACCGGCGCGGGCATCGTGGTCTCGCGTGCCGTGATCCGCGACATGTTTCCGCCCGCCCAGGCGCAGAAGGTGATGAGCCAGGTGACCATCTACTTCGGCGTGGCACCGGCGGTGGCGCCCATCGTGGGCGGCTGGCTGTTCGTGCATGCCGACTGGCATACGATCTTCTGGTTCCTGACTGCCATCGGCGTGGCCCTGTGGGTGGCCAACTACCGGCTGCTGCCCGAGACGCTGCACGTCGAGCATCGCCAGCCCTTCAACGTACGCAATCTGATGCAGGGCTACTGGGCCCTGGGCTCCAGCGCGCGCTTTGTATTGCTGGCGCTGGCCAGTGGTGTGCCTTTCAACGGCATGTTTCTGTACGTGCTGGCGGCGCCGGCGTTTCTGGGCGAGCACCTGGCGCTCGGACCTACGCAGTTCTTCTGGTTTTTCGTGCTCACGATCTCGGGGATCATGGGCGGCGCATGGCTCAGCGGGCGGCTCGCGGGCCGTATCCGCCCGTACCAGCAGATCCGCTATGGCTTCTGGATCATGGGCACCGTGGGCGTGGCCAATCTCGTGGCCAATGCCCTGTTCACCGCCCATGTGTCCTGGGCCCTGATCCCGATCGCGGTGTTTTCGTTTGGCTGGGCGTTGATGGTGCCGGTAGTCACCTTGCTGGTGCTCGACTTGAACCCCACGCGCCGCGGCATGGCGTCGTCCATGCAGGCTTGCGTGGGCTCGACGGCCAACGGACTGGTGGCTGGGGTCATCGCCCCGCTGGTCATGCACTCGACGCTGTGGCTCGCAGCCACATCGCTTTTGATGATGAGCGTGGGCATGGTGTCCTGGATGTACCTGCGCCGCCGCTGGCCTGAGATCGGCCACGCAGCTGCGCACACCTGACCGGCCCGACCAGCGGCTGCAGCGCCGCAGTTCAGCCCCGTCGCCGGTCTGAGCCCGCCTCCTGGTAGTAGCGCGATTTCTCGGCATACATCGCCTGGTCAGCACGGTGCAAGGCAGCATCCACCTGCTCGCTGGTGTCGCAGGTAGCCACTCCCATGGCGAGGCTGATGGGGTGTCCAGGATAAAACTGGTTGTTCAACTCCAGCAGCGAGAGGATGCGCTCCTGCACTCCCAGCGCCCCCCGGGCATCGATGCCAGGTAGCAGTACGGCAAATTCATCGCCGCCGATGCGGGCGGCGCAGGCGGGCGCGTCCACAGCCTTGGCCAGCACCTCGCCAATACGGCGCAGAAGGGCATCCCCGGCCGCATGGCCCCGCTCGTCGTTCACGATCTTCAAACCATTGAGGTCGATCGCAATCACCGAACACGGCCAGGGCCCTTTGCGCTTGATGCGGTTGAGCTCTTCTGCGTAGTACGCGCGGTTGCGCAACTGCGTGAGCACATCGTGCTTGCCCAGGTACTCCAGATAGGCCTCGGCCTTTTTGCGCGCCGTGATGTCCACCAGCGACAGCAGCACCAGCCCCCAGTCGTGCTGGTGGTCGGCGAGGACGGCAAACTGCATGTGGATATGCACGGCGTCCCCAGACAGCGCGTAGTTCACCACCTCTCGCTGCTGGAACGTCTTGCCCTCCCACAAATCCAGCAACTGCTCCGAGAACGACTCGTGCATCTCGCCGCGGAACACGCGGCCCAGGTTGCCAAGCAGCTCGTCCTTGCTCTGGGCCCCGAACATGCGCAGGGTGAGCTGGTTCACGTCAATCACCCGGATCTCCTGCATGCAGCGCGTGACGAATTCGGGATGCACTTGCAGGAAGGTCCGGAAGTCGGTGATGCCCTGGGCACGCACCCCATCGAGCAAGTGCTTGACGACGCTGAAGTCCTCCACCCAAAGCGACACGGGGGAATGTTCGAACAGATCACGGGCATAGCGCTCGCTGCGCTGCAGCCGGCGCACACCTTGCGTCTGCTGGGTCACATCTTCCAGCGACACCAGGACACGGTCCCATGCCTGCTCGTGACCTGGCAAGACTCGAATGCGTACGTGTACGTCCAGTCGTCGGCCATCGAGCGTGTAGTTCACCGTCTGGTTGGCCACCTCCAGGTGGCCGTTCCAGAGCTGCTCCAGCTCGTACACCAGGGTGTGATGCATGTCGTCACGAAACACCTGATGCAACTGCGACACCAGTTGTTGTTGCGAGCTGGCAGCAAACAGATCGAGCGTGCGGCGATTCACGCGCAACACCTGCAGGCTGCGACTGCAGGCCTGCAACCGTTCCGGATCGTCCGTCAGGTGAGCGCGTAGGTTTTCTACGCCTTCGGCACGCCACTGGTCGAACAATCGGCGCAACGCACTGTAGTCCTCAAGCCAGAGGGATACGGGGGCCAACTCGAACATCGACTCGAAATCGGCGGCCTGGCTTGTGGTGGTCATGGATACGCTCTCCTTGGCTTGCATTATTCCGCCAAGCCAGAGCCCTCCTGCGCCGCGCAGCAAAAGAAAAGGCCTCCGAGCGGGAGGCCTTGGAACATGCCGTGCGCTGAGCCGCGCCAGCGCGGCCTCGACGCGGCCTCAGCGCGCAGGACGCGTGGGGCGCTTGCCAGCGCCGCCGTGCGGCACGAAGCCGCGGCCGGCCGGTGCCTGGCCTGCAGGGCGGCGCGGCGCGAACTCCATGCGACCAGCGTCGCTGCGCCCTGCGCCATGGGGTACTCGACCCGCATCACCAAAGCCGGACTTGCGGCCATAACCGTCGCCGTCGCGGCGGCCGCCGAAGGCCGGAGCACGGTCACTGCGCTCGAACCGGTCACGCGGAGCCGGGGCACCACGGCCACCGAAATCCCGGCGATCACGCCCGAAGCCCTCACGCGGGCCCGCACCGCCGCGCGGACCACCGCGGCCACCGAAGTCGCCGCGGCCGCCTTGCGGGGCGCGCTGGGTGGGCTCCAAGCCCGGAATCACTTCGGCCTTGAACGGCTGGCGGCTGTAGCCCTCGATATCGAAAATCTTGCGGCGGTCGCGGAACTCGGCAAACGTCACGGCCAAGCCATCCCGGCCCGCGCGGCCGGTGCGGCCGATGCGGTGGGTGTAGTCCTCAGCCTTCATCGGCAGACCAAAGTTGAACACGTGGGTGATGGTCGGCACGTCAATGCCGCGGGCGGCCACGTCGGTGGCCACCAGGATCTGCACTTGGCCATTGCGCAGCGCCATCAGGCGACGGTTGCGCAGGCCTTGGCTCAGTGCGCCGTGCAGCGCCACGGCCGAGAAGCCATCCTGCTGCAGGTCGTTGGCAAGGCCGTCGCACTCCACCTGGGTGCTGGCGAACACAATTGCCTGATTGATCGACGTGTCGCGAAGCCAGTGGTCGAGCAGTTTGCGCTTGTGCTGCGCGTTGTCGGCCCAGAAGAGCACCTGCTTGATGTTGGCGTGCTTTTCTTGCGGCGAATCGATGGTCACCTTTTGCACCGCGGCACCGCCGTCGTGCATCACGCGCATGGCCAGTTGCTGGATGCGCGGCGCGAACGTGGCACTGAACATCATGGTCTGCTTGCGCTGGCTGGTGAGTTGGTTGATCTCGGCCAGATCGTCCGAAAAGCCCAGGTCGAGCATGCGGTCGGCTTCGTCCACCACCAGAAACTGCACCTGGTCCAGCTTGATCTGCATCGAGCGCTGCAGGTCCAGCAGGCGGCCCGGGGTGGCCACCACAAGGTTGGCGTTCTGCAGGCGCGCAATCTGCATCTGGTACGGAATACCGCCCACCACGTTGGCCACGCGCAAACCGCGGCAGTGGCGCACCAGGTCGATGGCGTCGTGCGCCACCTGCTGGGCGAGCTCACGCGTCGGGCACAAAATCAGCGCACCTGGTACGGCGGCCTGGAAGTTGCGGGGGTTGGTCGGGTCTTTGCGGCGCGCGCGCTTGGGTGCGGGCTCGCCACGGGCAGTCGCTTCTGCCACTGCACGGTCGTACTCGGCCTGGGCTTCGGCAGCCGCTTCGGCCTGCTGGCGCAACAGCGTGTGAAGCACGGGCAACAGGAAAGCGGCGGTCTTGCCGCTGCCCGTCTGGCTCGACACCATCAGATCGATGAAGCGGTCAGATTGGCCATCCAAACCCATGGCCAGCGGAATGGCCTTGGACTGGACTTGGGTGGGCTGGGTATAGCCCAGGTCGGTCACGGCCTGCACGAGTTCGGGCGCGAGGCCGAGTGCAGCAAACGCGTTCGGCGTGGTGGCCACCGCTTCAGCGGCGATGGGGGTTTCGTTCAGGGATGCGGCGGCTTCAGTGCCTTGCACTGCAATGGTGTCGGTCATGGTGATCTCACACGGCGAATGCACAGCCTGCAGGGCCTGCATGCTCCGTCGATGGTTCAAAAAACATCAACCATCAAACGGGCGCCATGGCGTGCCATGGAGGGACGTTGTGGGCGATCTGTGCGTCAGCACTATCGCGCGTCCGGTGTGTGAAGGAGATGCGCAAAAGCTTGGCATGCACGTGGGTGCCGTTCGCCAAGCCCGCCATTGTCGCACGCTCAGGGTTTTCCCGCAACTAGCGCATCGCACTCACACGCGCAGCAGATGCTCGCGGTAGTGGGCCAGTTCGTCGATGGATTCGTGCACGTCGGCCAGTGCGGTGTGGCGCTGGGCTTTCTTGAAGCTGGTGTAGGCCTCGGGCTTCCAGCGCTTGGCCAACTCCTTGAGCGTGCTTACGTCCACGTTGCGGTAATGAAAGAAGGCTTCGAGCTTAGGCATGTAGCGGACCAAGAATCGGCGGTCCTGCCCGATGCTGTTGCCACACATCGGTGCAACGCCCTTGGGCACGTACTGCTGCAAAAAGGCCAAGACCTGCGCTTCGGCGTCGGCCTCCGTGATGGTCGATGCCCGAACGCGCTCGGTCAGCCCACTTTTGCCATGCGTACCGCGATTCCAGGCGTCCATGCGACCCAGCACGTCATCGCTCTGATGGATGGCCAGAACTGGGCCTTCCACGCGCGGCTCCAGGTTCGGCCCGGTCACCACCACGGCAATCTCGATGATGCGGTCAGTATCGGGCTGCAGCCCCGTCATTTCGCAGTCGAGCCAGACGAGGTTCTGGTCGGATTTGGAGAGCACGGCGGTAGTGGGGTTGTGGAGGTCGGACATGGGCCGATTGTCTCCGATGGCCTACACTCGCGCCGCATGCAAGAGTCGGCTTCCCTCTCCCCCTCGCTGGCGTTCACGCTCGTGTTTGTGGCCGCGCTGGTGGCCGGATGGGCGTTGCGAGCGTGGCTCGCGTCCCGCCAGATCCGTCACGTCATGCGCCATCGCCACGCCGTGCCTGCGCCCTTCCAGGAGCGAATTCCGCTCGCCGCACACCAGAAAGCGGCTGATTACACCGTGGCCAAGGCCCGTCTGGGCTTACTGGAGCTGTCCCTGGGCCCTGCCGTGCTGCTGGGCTGGACGTTGCTGGGCGGGCTGGACGCGCTCAATCAGGCCCTGCTCGAAGCCCTGGGGCCCGGCATGGTGCAGCAGCTGGCGCTGATCGCATGCTTTACCGTGATCGGAGCGGTGATCGAGCTGCCCCTGTCGCTGTACCAGACCTTTCGCCTGGAACAGCGCTACGGTTTCAACCAGACCACCCCGCGCCTATGGCTAACCGACCTCGTCAAGTCCACCGTGCTCGCGGCAGCACTGGGCCTGCCTGTGGCGGCCGCTATCCTGTGGTTCATGGCCAGCACAGGGGCGCTGTGGTGGTTGTGGGCCTGGTTGTTCTGGATGGGCCTGAACCTGCTGTTGATGGTGATTTATCCCACCGTGATCGCCCCCTGGTTCAACCGCTTCGAACCCTTGACCGACGACAGCCTGCGTGCCCGCGTCACGGCACTCATGCAACGCTGCGGCTTTTCGGCGCGCGGCCTGTTCGTGATGGACGGCAGCCGACGCAGCGCGCATGCCAATGCCTATTTCACCGGCTTTGGCGCAGCCAAGCGCGTGGTGTTTTATGACACGCTGCTGCGCCAGCTGAGCCCCGATGAAGTCGAGGCGGTACTGGCCCATGAGTTGGGCCACTTCAAGCACCGGCACATCCTCAAGCGCATGGCGCTCATGTTCGCATTCAGCCTGGCGGGGTTTGCGTTGCTGGGCTGGCTGTCGGGGCAGGTCTGGTTCTACACCGGTCTGGGCGTGCGGCCTTCCGTCTCGCTCGACCCCACACTGGCCAGCGCCCCCAACGATGCGCTGGCGCTGCTGCTGTTCATGCTGGCTGCGCCGGTGTTCAGCTTCTTCATCGGGCCGCTGATGGCCCAGGCTTCTCGGCGCGACGAGTTTGAGGCCGACGCCTATGCCATGGCCCAGGCCGACGGCCGCGCGCTGGCCTCAGCACTGCTCAAGCTCTACGAAGACAACGCGTCCACGCTCACGCCAGACCCGGTGTACGCACGCTTTTACTACTCCCATCCACCGGCGTCGGAACGCCTGGCCCGGATGCCCCTGCCCCTGACCCCGTCCACACCATGACCGCATCGATGCTTGCCAAGAAAGACTGGTCGCAGCACCCCCGCCGCGCCCTGAGCCCGACCGAGATCGTGACCCGCCTGGGCACCATGCATGGCTGGGCGCTCAGTGGCGATGGCGACGACACGGCCTTGGCCAAGACCTACCACTTCGCCAACTATTACGAGACCATCTCGTTCGTGAACGCCGTGGCCTTCATCGCCAATGCGCAGGACCACCACCCTGACCTGTCGGTGCACTACAACCGCTGTGTGGTACGCCTGAACACGCACGACGTGAAGGGCATTTCGGAGTCCGACTTCGACTGCGCTGCACGCTTTGACGCGCTGCTGAACGCAGCCCACTGAGCCCTGCATGGGCACGCCTGCGCAGCAAACGGGCCTGGTGGTGGCCAGCCACGGCCGCCATTGTCTGGTCGAGTCGGCCGATGGTCAGCGCCGTATTTGCCACCCGCGTGGCAAGAAAAGCCAGGCGGTGGTGGGCGACCGGGTGCTGTGGCAGCCTCCGCCGCCCGGCCAGGGCGATGAAGGCACCATCGAGAAGGTGCTGGAGCGGCGCAACCTGTTTTACCGGCAGGACGAGATCCGCACCAAGTCGTTTGCGGCCAACCTCGACCAGGTGCTGATCCTGATCGCGGCAGAGCCGGTGTTCTCGGAAAGCCAGCTCGCGCGCGCGCTGATCGCGGCCGAAGCCGCGGGCATTCCGCCGCTCATCGGCCTGAACAAGCGCGACCTGGCCGAACCGTTTGAGCGCGCCTGGCAACGGTTGGCCCCCTACCGCCACATGGCCAGCACTGCCGGGGACGCTGCCGCCCGCCGCGCTTACGAAGTGCTGCCGCTGGCCCTCACCGCCACAGCCGACGCCGACCGCGCTGCCCTGATCGAGCGCCTGGCGGGCAAGACCACGCTCGTACTCGGCCCTTCAGGATCGGGCAAGAGCACCCTTATCAACCTGCTGGTGCCGGGTGCCACAGCCCAGACGGGCGAGATCTCGCAAGCCTTGAACTCAGGCCGCCACACGACCACCAGCACCACCTGGTACTGGGTGGACGAAGCGCGCCAAACCGCGTTGATCGACTCCCCAGGGTTTCAGGAATTCGGGCTGCGCCACCTGGCCCCCGCTGATCTGGCCCGTTGCATGCCCGACATCGCCGCCTACGCAGGCGGCTGCCGCTTCTACAACTGCACGCACCTGCACGAGCCCGGCTGCGCGGTGCAGGCCCAGGTGCGCGAAGACGACGCGCCAGACGCGATCAGCCCCTCGCGCTACCGCATCTACGGTGAACTGTTCGCAGAACTGAGCGAAACGCGCTACTGAGGGCTGCCGGGTGTCCAGCCTTTTTGGCAGCTCGTGCTCATCAACGCTCGAAAGTTCGCTATTAAATTGTGAGCGATCGACGCGTCGCCAAGTACCGTGGCACCCTGCGGGCGCTGCACTGGCGGCACATCAGCCCAGCAAACGCGCCATGGTCAGCAGTGCCAGCAGCAGCATCCAGACCACGACCGAGCGCCACACCAGCCCCACCACGCTGCGCAGGTGCCCCACCTCGGGCTCGCGGCCGGGTGTGGCGTCGCTGTCGGCCACGTCCTGATCCTGCTCCATCCCCGGACCGGGCAAGCCACGGGGGCGGGCGCGCAAGGCTTCGCCGCCCAGGCGCACGTTGATGGCGCCCGCCGTGGCGGCCAGCACCACACCGTCGTTGTCGTTGGGAAAACGCTGGGCATGGAAACGCCAGCCCTCAATCGCCTCCTCGAAACTGCCGACCACCGCAAAGCTCAACGCCGTCAGGCGGGCGGGCAGCCAGTCGATCCAGGTCCAGGCGCGCTCCGATGCGTCACGCACGGCTTCGCTCACAGGCTGCAGGCCGGTGCGCTGCTTGTAGGCCCAATAGCGGGCCACAAACTCCGACATGCGGTACAGCACCGCACCCGCTGGCCCCAGCCCCAACGCGGCCAGCACCGAGAACCATGCGAGCACACCAAACACATGGCGGTGCGCAGCGATCACCGAGTACTCGATCACATGGCGCACGATTTCGCTGCGCGGCAAGGCGACCACGTCCACCTGCTGCCAGTTGGCCAGCCGTTCGCGCGCCAGTTCTTCGTTGCCGACCTCCAGCGCATCGCGGATACCCGTGAAATGGTGGCTGAACTGGCGAAATCCGAGCGTGAGATAGAGCACGGCCACGCTCCACACCAGCGCAAACGGCCAGCCGAGCCAGACCAGCAGCGCCCAATGCACCCCCAGGGCCACCAGAGACGGTACGAGCGCCGCCAGCGCCCAGCACACCCAGCCATGGTGCGGCTTGCCTGCGTCGAAATTGCGGCTCACCGACAGCGTCCAGGCCCGAAGGCCTGCGTGCACGGGATTGCCGCGCGCCAGAGGGCGCGCCTGCTCGATCAACAGAGCGAACAGGATGGCGAAGAAACTCATAGCGGGCAATCATAGCCGCGCAGCACGGCCGTGGGCCTCAGGCGTTAGAGCGGGCGGCGCCCGGCCCTGTCAGGCCTGCAAAAAGCGGTAGAAGTTGCGCAGCATACCCGCGGTGGCGCCCCACACGTAGCGCTCCTTGTCGCCATCGGCATAGGGCATCGAGAACCACTCGCGCCGCACGCCCTCCCATTCGAGCACATGGCGGCGGTGGTGGGCCGGGTCCATCAGGAAGGCCAGCGGCACCTCGAACACGTCGGCCACCTCGTACGGGTTGGGCGTGAGCGGTGCGTCGGGGGCGATCAAGGCCACCACGGGGGACACAATGAACGCCGTGCCCGTGACGTAGTGCGGCAACACCCCCAGCACCTCGACAGCGCTGGCGGGCAGGCCCACCTCTTCCTCGGCTTCGCGCAATGCGGTGGCCGCAGGCGTCGCGTCTTCCGGATCGGCCCGCCCACCCGGAAACGCAATCTGCCCCGAATGGGTGGACAGGTGCGCGGTGCGCTCGGTGAGCAGCACGGTGGGCTCGTCGCGCAGCACGATGCCCACCAGCACTGAAGCGTGCGCCGGGTCGCGGTCGGTGAAGCGCTTTTCCAGCACCACCTCGGGTGCCCACACCGGTGGGTGGACAAAGCGCTGGCGCAGTGCCGCAGGCGTGAGCCGCTCCCGCGGCACGGCAGGCAGAGCGTGCGGCTCTGGCACCACCGGCACCTGCCGGGGGTCAAAGCCCGGCAGGTTCTTCACGGGGGCGATCACAGAGGACACGGTGCCAGCAGGGCTCATGGAAATGCAACAGTTGTCTGGTGGGTTGGGCGGGATGGCGGGCGGGTAGGCCCCAAAACAAAAAAGCCGCTACGGCTGACGCGGTAGCGGCGGGTGTCGGGCAGTGCCGGCCTTTTATTCGGCGGCGGCAGCCTTGACGCGCGAGGGCAGCTTTTCCTTGATGCGAGCCGACTTGCCGCTGCGGTCACGCAGGTAGTACAGCTTGGCGCGGCGCACATCGCCGCGGCGCTTGACTTCGATGCTGGCGATCAGCGGGCTGTAGGTCTGGAACGTACGCTCCACGCCTTCGCCGCTGGAGATCTTGCGCACGGTGAAGCCGCTGTTCAGGCCGCGATTGCGCTTGGCAATCACCACGCCTTCATAGGCCTGCACACGCTTGCGGTTGCCTTCCACCACGTTCACGTTCACCACCACGGTGTCGCCAGGGGCGAACTCGGGGATGGACTTGTTCAGGCGGGCAATTTCTTCCGCTTCGAGAATCTGGATCAGGTTCATGTCGGTATCCATCGATCTTGATCGCGCCGGAAATGGCATCGCCGGGATTGGCGGTTGGGTCGTGCAGCACGCAGCGCACGACGGCCGATCAGAGGATCAAAAGCCTGCCATTATAGCAAGCCGTCGCCAGACTGCAGCAGCTTCTCATCGGCGGGGGTCAGGCGGCCGGCCGCACGGGCCTGCTCGATCAGCTCGGGCCGGTGCCGCGCCGTGGTCTGCAGGCGCTGCGCACGTCGCCAGGCCTCGATGCGCGCATGGTGGCCCGACATGAGCTCGGGCGGCACGGGCGTGCCGCTCCACACTTCGGGCCGGGTGTAATGCGGGCAGTCGAGCAGGCCGTCCAGCGCCGGGTTGAAGCTGTCGAACTGGTGGCTGCCCTCGTCGTGCAACACGCCGGGCTGCAGCCGCGCCACGGCATCGAGCAGCGCCATCGCCGGGATCTCGCCGCCCGAGAGCACAAAGTCGCCCAGGCTGAGCTGCACGTCCACATACCGGTCGATGAAACGCTGGTCGATCCCTTCATAGCGCCCGCACAGCAGCACAGCTCCCTCGCCCTGCGACCACTGCTGCACCACCGCATGCCGCAGCGGCGTGCCGATGGGCGAGAACAGCACCACCGGGGCTGGCGCGGCCCGCTGCGCCTGAACGGCCGCCAGGCAGCGCTCCAGCGGCTCGGCCATCATCACCATCCCCGGGCCGCCGCCAAAGGGCCGATCGTCCACACGCCGGTAGTTGCCCTCGGCGTGGTCGCGCGGGTTCCACAGGTGCACCTCGATCGGGCCGGCGTAGGCGCGGCGCGTCACTCCGTTGGCCAAGAACGGGCCGAACAGCTCGGGGAACAGGGTGATGACGTCAAAGCGCATGAACAAGGCCCGAAACGCTGACAAGAAGACGAGGGGTGCGTGAACGGCCACCAACCAACCGGCCGTACGGCACACGCGGCATGGGCAGCGGCTCAGTAGTCGGGCTGCCAGTCCACCGTGATGGTGCGGCCCGCCAGATCTACGCGGTCGATGTAGGCCGCCACAAACGGAATCATCCGCTCACGCGGCTTGCCGTCCACGGTCTCTTCAAGCACGAGCACGGTCTGCGGGCCGGTGGACAGCAATTCACGCACCACGCCCAGGGCCACGCCTTCGCGGTTGGCGACCGCCAGGCCGATCAGGTCCACCCAGTAGTACTCGTCATCGCCAGCGGTGGGAAAGCTCGACCGCGGCACGAAGATGCGCGCGCCGCGCAGGGCCTCGGCCGCATTGCGGTCGGGCACGCCGTCGGAGCAGGCAACCACCGAATCCGAGTGTTCGCGCGCCTGCCGCACGGGCATAAGCACCGTGCCCTCGAAATGCCGGGCACCCCGCTCGGGGGGCTGCAGGTACCAGCGCTTGGACGAGAACAGCGCCTCGGGGCTGGCGCTGTAGGGCTGGACCTTGAACCAGCCCTTGACGCCCCAGGCGTCGGCAATGCGCCCGACCTCGATGGCGTCGGCAGGCAGGTCGGCGGCGTCGAGTGCAGACAGAGACGTCATGTCGGGCTCCTGGGGCTCCAAAACAAAAAGGGCGGGGTCCGTCGGTCCAGCCAACGGAGCCCGCCCTGGCAGATCGCTCGATCAGGCGGCCGACTTGGCGGCTTGCTTGATCAGACGGTCCACGGTGGGGGAGGTTTGCGCGCCCACGCTCTTCCAGTAGGTCAGGCGGTCCTGGGCGATGCGCAGGCCTTCAGCAGCACCTTGGGCCGTGGGGTTGTAGAAGCCCAGACGCTCGATGAAGCGGCCATCGCGGCGCTCGCGCTTGTCGGCCACGACGATGTTGAAGAACGGACGGCCCTTGGAGCCGCCGCGGGAGAGTCGAATCACGACCATGATTTATCCTTCGGGTGGTTGGGCCAGCGCAGTTGTAGCCAGCCCGGTTTTTTCGCAACGTTTGAGACACGCGACTGGCCACCCGGCCAGCGACACGCTGCAAAGCCTGCGATTATAGCGTCTTCTCCTTTTGCAGCCCCGCCCCTTCTCAGGCGCTTCGCTTTTCTCCCATGATCCAGATCCGCGACTCCCACGACTCCGACCTGCCGGCCATCACCGCCATCTACGCCCACCATGTGCTGCACGGCACGGGCACCTTCGAGATCGACCCGCCCAGTCTGGCCGACATGACCACCCGCCGCGCCGACGTGCTGGGCCGCGCCCTGCCCTGGCTGGTGGCTGAGCAGGACGGCCAGGTGCTGGGCTTTGCCTATGCCAACTGGTTCAAGCCGCGCCCGGCCTACCGCTTCTCGGCCGAAGACTCGATCTACATCGCAGACGCTGCACGCGGCAAAGGCGTCGGGCGGCTGTTGCTGCAGGCCCTGGTGGACGAGTGCGAACGCCGCGGTGTGCGCAAGCTGCTGGCGGTGATTGGCGACTCGGCCAACGCGGGCTCGATCGGGGTGCACCGCACGCTCGGCTTCACCGACGTGGGCGTGATGCGCTCGGTCGGCTGGAAGTTCGGTGCCTGGCGCGACATCGTGCTCATGGAAAAGACCTTGGGCGCTGGGGATACAACGTCCCCGGAATAATCGCGCCCATGACCAAGAACAAGACCGTCGCCACCTGGCTGGCCTTTGTCGGCGGGCCGCTGGGCCTGCACCGTTTTTACCTGCACGGCATCGGCGACATGCTGGGCTGGGCGCTGCCGATTCCTACCGCGCTTGGGCTGTACGGCATCCAGCGCATGCAGCAATTCGGTCAAGACGACCAGTTGAGCTGGGTGCTGATCCCCTTCCTGGGGTTCACGATTGCCGGGTGTGCGCTGCAGGCGATCCTGTTCGGGCTGTCCACCAAAGAAAAGTGGAACGCGCGCTACAACCCCAGCCTGCCCGAGGACGCCCCCGCGGGCCGCACCCAGTGGCTGACGATCGGGGCCATGGTGGTGTCGCTGCTGCTGGGCACCGGCATTCTGATGGCCAGCCTGGCCTTCAGCTTCCAGCACTACTTCGAATACCAGATCGAGGAAGCACGCAAGATTTCGCAATGAAATCGGCCGCTTGTGCTGGCGAATCAAGCACGAGCAGCTACTAATTCGATAGCACTTGAAGCGGTGTAGCGGCAGACGCCTGCGGTGCACCACAGGCGTTGCAGCCACGCCAGTGCGACTCTGGCGCAGTGGTGCGGCCCGGCGCTGCCGCAACGCCACCAGTCGCCTGTCTGCCTGCGCAAGGCCAAGAGGCCCGACGGCCGACGTCTAACTCAGTACAGCTGCAGGCTCAGCCAGTACGCAATCGCTGCCACAAAGCCGCTGGCCGGAATGGTCAGCACCCAGGCCCAGACGATGTTGCCCGCCACGCCCCAGCGCACGGCGCTGGCGCGCTGTGTGGAGCCCACGCCCACGATGGCCCCCGTGATGGTGTGGGTGGTGGACACCGGAATGCCCAGCGTAGTGGCCAAGAACAGCGTGATCGCCCCACCAGTTTCGGCGCAGAAGCCGCCCACAGGCTTGAGCTTGGTGATCTTCTGGCCCATGGTCTTGACGATGCGCCAGCCGCCGAACATGGTGCCCAGGCCAATGGCCACGTAGCACGATACGATGGTCCAGGTGGGCGGTGCGGCGTCGCTGGCGGCGGTGTAGCCGGTGGCAATCAGCAGCAGCCAGATGATGCCGATGGTCTTCTGCGCGTCGTTGCCGCCATGGCCCAGGCTGTAGGCCCCGGCCGACACCAACTGCAGGCGGCGGAACCATTTGTCCACCTTGCCGGGGCGGCTGCGCCGGCAGATCCAGGCCACCGCCACCATCATCAACGAGCCCAGCAAGAAGCCCAGCAACGGCGACACGAAGATGAAGGCCACCGTCTTGAGAATGCCCTTGGAAATCAACGCCCCAACGCCCGCCTTGGCAATCACCGCGCCCACGATGCCGCCAATCAGCGCATGCGACGAGCTGCTCGGAATGCCGTAGTACCAGGTGATCACGTTCCAGGTGATCGCACCCACCAGCGCGCCGAACACCACGTGCGTGTCGACCACGCCGGGCTCTACGATGCCCTTGCCCACGGTGGCGGCCACCGACAGGTGAAAGACAAAGATCGCGATGAAGTTGAAGAAGGCGGCAAACAGCACCGCCTGCGCCGGCTTGAGCACGCCGGTCGAGACCACCGTTGCGATCGAGTTGGCCGCGTCGTGGAAGCCGTTCATGAAGTCGAACAGCAACGCCAGCGCCACGAGAAGAATCACCACCCAGAGGGCGGCCTGTGCGGTTTCCATGGAAAGGCCTCGGGCGTCAGGAGTTTTCGAGCACGATGCCTTCGATCGTGTTGGCCACGTCTTCGCACTTGTCGGTGATGGTCTCAAGCAGCTCGTAAATCGCCTTGAGCTTGATGACTTCGCGCACATCGGGCTCTTCGCGGAAGAGCTTGCTCATGGCGGCGCGCATCACACGGTCGGCGTCGCTTTCCAGACGGTCGATTTCCTCGCAGGTCTTGAGCGCAGCCTCGGCCGCCTCGGGGTCGGCGATCTTGTCGAGCAGCTTCACCGCATCGCGCAGGCGCTCGCAGCAGCGCACGCTCAGGTCCGTCAGGCGCGTGATCTCCTCGGTCATGTGCCGCACGTCGTACAGCGCCATGGTCTCGGCCGAATCCTGGATCAGGTCGGCCACGTCGTCCATGGTGTTGATCAGCGTGTGGATCTGCTCGCGGTCGATGGGCGTGATGAAGGTCTTGTGGATCGCCTTGTTGACCTCGTGCGTCACCCGGTCGGCAGCGCGTTCGGCGTTGTCCACGTCCTGGTTGTACTTGTCGCGCAGGTGCGGGTCGGCGTAGTTGGCCACCAGCTGCGAGAAGGCGCGCGCGGCCTCCACGATGCGGTCCGCATGCTGGTTGAACATCTCAAAAAAATTGCCCTCGCGGGGCAACAGCTTGCCAAACAGCATGCGCTCTCCTGGAATGCCTTGATCGCCTAACAACAAGAGGTTTCATGGCCGTGAAACCCCTATAACAAACAGGGAGTTTAACCGCCAGGGTGTGGCAGAGCGTGCGGCCGCTCTGGCGTGAACCGCAGCGCGGCGGGCCGGCCAAGCAGGCGGGCACACGCCCGGCCCCACAGGCCCGCCCCATCGCAGTGCGTGCCCCGACCCAAATCGCTCGCGGGATGGACGCTCAGGAGCGGAAGATGAAGTACACCGCGCCCACCAGGCACAGACCGGCCCACAGGTAGTCCCACTTGAGCGGCTGCCCCATGTAGAACACGGCAAAAGGCACGAACACGCCGAGCGTGATCACCTCCTGCAGGATTTTGAGCTGCGCCAGACTGAACTGCGTATAGCCAATGCGGTTGGCCGGCACCTGCAGCAGGTACTCAAACAGCGCGATGCCCCAGCTCACCAGCGCCGCCGTGTACCAGGGCGCCGTCGCCAGGTTTTTAAGGTGGCCGTACCAGGCAAAGGTCATGAACACGTTGCTGGCCAGCAGCAGCAACACGGTTTGCAGCGGCACAGGCAGGTTCTGCAGCAGGCTCATGGCATGGGGCTTTCTTTTGGGTCAAATCGGGGGCTTGTGCTTAAGAATCCAGCACGAGCAGCTATGCAAATGATAGCAACCGACAGCCCAGGGCGCTGCCCAGCACGGCGCGGCCCCGCAGCGCTCTGCCCCGGACCACAGCGCACCCTGCGCCCACCCGCACTGCGCTGGGGCCAAAAAAAAGCACTGCCGAAGCAGTGCTCTATCCCCGTGTGCCGCCGGTGCGCAGCCAAAGGCCACGCACCGTGGCGCAGGCTCACTCGCCCAGGTAAGCGGCGCGCACCTTGGGGTCGCTCAGCAAGTCCTTGCCCAAGCCGGTCATGGTGATCAGACCCGACTCCATCACATAGCCGCGGTCGGCAATGGCCAGCGCGCGGCTGGCGTTCTGCTCCACCAGCACGATGGTCACGCCGGTGGCGTACACGTCGCGCACCACTTCAAAGATCTTGTCCACCATGATGGGCGACAGGCCCATGGAGGGCTCGTCCAGCAGCAACACCTTGGGCTGGCTCATCAGCGCGCGACCCATGGCCAGCATCTGCTGTTCACCGCCCGACATGGTGCCCGCAAGCTGGTCCTTGCGCTCGCGCAGACGCGGGAAGATGGTGAACATCTTCTCGATGTCGGCCGCAATGCCCGCCTTGTCGCGGCGGGTGTAGGCGCCCATCTGCAGGTTTTCGGTGATGGTCATGCGCGCGAACACGCCACGGCCTTCCGGCACCATCACCAGGCCCTTCTTCACCAGGTCCCACGCGCCCTTGCCGCGGATGCTCTCGCCCATGTACTCGATGTCGCCATCGTTCATGGGCAGCGTGCCCGTGATGGCCTTCATCGTCGTCGTCTTGCCGGCACCGTTGGAGCCGATCAGCGAAACCAGCTCGCCCTCGCGCACCTCGAAGTCCACGCCCTTGACGGCCTGGATGCCGCCGTAGGCCACCTTCAGGCCCTTGACCTTCAGCAGCACTTTGTTGGATTTTTCGGCCATGCTCAATGTCCTCCGGTGCCCAGATAGGCCTCGATCACTTTTTCGTTCTTCTGCACTTCCGCGGGCGTTCCTTCGGCGATCTGCTTGCCGTAATCCAGCACCGTGACGCGGTCACACAGCCCCATCACGAGCTTCACGTCGTGCTCGATCAGCAGGATGGTGCGGTTGTCCTTGCGGATGCGGTCGATCAGCTCGCGCAGCTGCACCTTTTCGGTGGCATTCATGCCGGCAGCGGGCTCGTCGAGCGCAATCACCTGCGGGTCGGTGGCCAGTGCACGGGCGATTTCGAGGCGGCGCTGGTCGCCGTACGACAGCGTGCGCGCCTTGTAGTCGGCGTACTTGCCAATGCCCACGTAGTCGAGCAGCTCCTGCGCACGCTTGGCAATCGCAGCCTCTTCGGCCTTGAAGCCCTTGGTGCGGAATACCGCGCCCAGCAGGCCCGATTGCGTGCGGATATGGCGGCCCACCATCACGTTTTCCAGGGCGGTCATCTCGGCAAACAGCCGGATGTTCTGGAACGTGCGGGCGATGCCAGCCTTGGCCACTTCGTGCACGGCGGTGGGCTCGTAGGGCTTGCCCGCCAGCTCGAAGCTACCGCTGTCGGGCGTGTACAGCCCGGTGATCACGTTGAAGAACGTCGTCTTGCCCGCGCCGTTCGGGCCGATCAGGCCATAGACCTGGCCCCGGCGGATGGTGATGCCCACATCGGACAGCGCCTGCAGACCCCCAAAGCGCTTGGAGATCCCGGCAACTTTCAGCACCACGTCGTTGTTGTTCTCTGCCATGTTGTCGCTCTCGGTGGTGTTCAAGTCTTCTGCGTCAGGCTCTTGCCGTGCTCAGGCGTGGGCCACAGGCCACGCGGGCGCATCAGCATGATGACGATCATGGCCAGTGCGATCAGCAGCTGGCGCAGGATGGCGGAATCCAGGCGGCCATCGGTCATGGCCTGCAGCGGACCGGCCACATAGCGCAGCACTTCGGGCAGCGCAGCCAGCAGCACGGCCCCCAGGACCACGCCGGGGATGTGGCCGATACCGCCGAGCACCACCATGGCCACGATCATCACCGACTCCATCAGGCTGAAGGATTCGGGCGACACAAAGCCTTGGAACGCGCCGAACATGGCACCCGAGACGCCACCGAACGATGCGCCCATGCCGAAGGCCAGCAGCTTCATGTTGCGGGTGTTGATGCCCATGGCCTTGGCGGCAATCTCGTCTTCACGGATGGCCATCCAGGCGCGGCCGATGCGCGAATCCTGCAGGCGGTAGCAAATGATGATGCTCACCACCACCAACGAGAGGAACAGGTAGTAGTACAGGGTCACCGAGTTGAGCGTAAAGCCCATGACTTCCAGCGGACGGCCCAGGTTCAAACCGAAGATTTCCACGGAATCGATCTGGCCGATGCCCTTGGGGCCGTTGGTCAGGTTGACGGGGTGGTCCAGGTTGTTCAGGAAGATGCGGATGATTTCACCGAAGCCCAGTGTCACGATGGCGAGGTAGTCACCTCGCAACTTGAGCGTGGGTGCCCCGAGCAACGCCCCCGCCACCGCCGCGAGCAGCGCCGCCAACGGAATCACAATCCACAGCGGTGTATGCAGACCGTTGGGGAAGCTGGCGGCAAACCAGGCAAAGGTGTCCGACAGGTGCGGAGACGCCATCAGACCAAACATGTAGGCGCCCACGGCGTAGAACGCCACGTAGCCCAGGTCCAGCAGGCCGGCATAGCCCACCACGATGTTCAGGCCCAGGGCCAGCATCACATACAGCAAGGCCAGGTCGGCAATGCGCACCCAGGCGTTGCCGAAGGACTGCAGGATCAGCGGAAGCACCAGCAGCGCGATGGCGCCCAGGATCCACTGGATTTTGTTGTTCTTCATGAAAAGCTCCTCAGGCGCGGTCGGCCACACGTTCGCCCAGCAGGCCCGAAGGACGCAGCGTGAGCACGATGATCAGCACGATGAAGGCGAAGATGTCGGTGTAGTGGCTGCCCAGCAGGCCGCCCGTGAGCGTGCCGATGTAGCCGGAGCCAATGGCTTCGATCAGGCCCAGCAGAATGCCGCCGACCACGGCACCGGCGAGGTTGCCGATGCCGCCGAACACAGCCGCCGTGAAGGCCTTCAGGCCCGGCAGGAAGCCCATGGTGTGCTGGGCCGTGCCGTAGTTGGAGGCCCACATGATGCCGGCGATGGCGGCCAAAACGGCGCCGATGATGAAGGTGGCGGAAATCACCATGTCGGGCTTCACGCCCATGAGCGAGGCAACGCGCGGGTTCTCGGCCGTGGCGCGCATGGCGCGGCCCAGGTTGGTGTAGTTCACCAGATAGACCAGCGAAGCCAGGGACACCGCCGTCACGCCCAGAATCAGCACCTGCGTGGGCGTGATGAAGGCGCCGCCGATTTCAAACGGTGCGCTGGGCAGCAGCGTCGGATACGGCTTGTAGTTCGGCTTCCAGATGATCATCGCCAGCGTCTGCAGCAAGATGGACATGCCGATGGCAGTGATCAGGGGTGCCAGCCGCGGGCTGTTGCGCAGCGGCTTGTAGGCAATCTTTTCGATCGTGAAGTTCAGCGTGGCGGCCACCACGCAGGCAATCAACGTGGCCAGCAGGAGGATGACCCAACCAGGTGCCCCTGGCATGGCCCCTTGCATCATGCCGATGCAGCTCCAACTGGTGAGAGCGCCGATCATCAGCACTTCACCGTGGGCGAAGTTGATCAGTTGAATGATGCCGTACACCATGGTGTAGCCCAAGGCTATCAAGGCGTACATGCTGCCGAGAACCAGACCGTTGATGATCTGCTGCAGCAAGATGTCCATAAGAGAAGTCCTTCGTTTGTAACGCGCCCACCAGCAGGCACCGGGATCGGTGCAGCCTTGTGGGCCCGACTGCCATCTAGCAAAAAACCCGCCAGAAAACTGCTGTGCGGGTTTGCGTCACGGATTGTAGCGAGTCGCCTGAAATCGCCTTTGCCGCGTCTGGCGGGGTTTTCCCGAGGATTCGCGCTGCATCAGAGAGCCGCACATCGCATTAGGCCTTTTGATAGATGCAGGATTAATGCTTTGATTGCTTATTACCTGACACATGCAAAATCAGCATAACCCATTCCGTCGGCTCGATTGCAGCGCCCGGGGATCGCGGGGTTGCGACGCGTGCGGAGCCCTCCCCCCACCCCCGATGGACGCCGGGGCACGCCTCAGTCGTCTGCAGGCAAGCGGCCAGGGGCCTGCGCATCCAGCGTGCGCAGATGCGCCAGCTTGGCGCCGATCTTGAGCTCCAGCCCGCGCTCCACCGGCTGGTACCAGCCCGGCTCCTCCATGCCCTCGGGCAAATAGGTTTCTCCGGCGGCATAGGCCTCGGGCTCATCGTGCGCATAGCGGTAGGCGCGGCCATGGCCCAGCTCCTTCATGAGCTGTGTGGGGGCATTGCGCAGATGCACCGGGACCTCCCGGCTCTTGTCCTGCTTCACAAACGCCCGGGCCCGGTTGTAGGCGTTGTAGCCCGCGTTGCTCTTGGGCGCAGCAGCCAGGTAGAGCACCGCCTGCGCCAGCGCGAGTTCACCTTCAGGGCTGCCCAGGCGTTCATACGTCGTGGCAGCGTCGTTGGCCAACTGCAGGGCTCGCGGGTCGGCCAGGCCGATGTCCTCCCAGGCCATGCGTACGATGCGCCGGGCCAGGTAGCGCGGATCGGCCCCGCCGTCGAGCATGCGGCACAGCCAATACAGCGCCGCATCCGGATGCGAGCCGCGCACCGACTTGTGCAGGGCCGAAATCTGGTCGTAGAAATGGTCGCCCCCTTTGTCGAAGCGCCGGGCGTTGAGCGTGAGCGCATCGCGCATGAAGTCGCCATCGATCTGCGTACGCCCTGCGGCTTGCGCCGCATTGCGGCATTGCTCCAGCAGGTTGAGGAACCGGCGCGCATCGCCGTCGGCATAGCCCACCAGCGTGGCAACGGCGGCTTCGTCGAACTGCAGATCGCCCACCCCATGGGCACGCGCACGTTCGAGCAGCTGGCGCAGTTCGTCGTCGCTCAGCGGCTGCAGCACATACACCTGGGCGCGCGACATCAGCGCCGCGTTGACTTCGAAGGATGGGTTCTCCGTCGTCGCGCCGATGAAGGTGACCAGCCCGGACTCGGCGTACGGCAGCAGCGCATCCTGCTGCGACTTGTTGAATCGGTGGATCTCGTCCACAAACAACAGCGTGTGCCGCCCCCGCGCCAAGTTGTGCTGCGCCTGCTCCATGGCCGCGCGGATGTCCTTGACTCCCGAAAAAACGGCCGACAGCGCGATGAACTCGGCATCGAAGGCCTGGGCCGTGAGCCGCGCCAGCGTGGTCTTTCCCACACCCGGTGGGCCCCAAAAGATCATCGAATGTGGCTTGCGCGACTGGAAGGCCAGGCGCAGCGGTTTGCCCTCGCCCAGCAGGTGCGACTGGCCAATGACCTCGTCCAGGTGACGCGGCCGCAGTGCTTCGGCCAGGGGCGGCATGGGTTCTGTGAAGAAAAGGTCGGCCATCAGAAGATTCCAGGTCGGACACCGCACACCGCGCGGGCCATGAAGGGCTGTCGAGGCCCGAAACACACCGAAACGAGTGGACAACAAGCCGCCGCGGTGGCTGGCCATCGCTGGAGAAATCGTGGGCCCGACGCGCGCAAGTCGCCTGCCCGACAGACACCCCCCGGCAAGCCCCTGCTATCGTGCGATGCTTCTTGAAACCGGGAGTATCACCATGAGTCTAGCGGCGCACATCGTCATCGGCCTGATCGGCCTGCTGCACATCTACATCCTCGTGCTGGAGATGTTCCTGTGGGACAAACCAGCCGGTCGCAAGGCGTTCGGCCTCACGCCTGAGTTTGCCGCGGCCACCCGCACGCTGGCAGCCAACCAGGGCTTGTACAACGGTTTTCTGGCGGCGGGGCTGCTGTGGGGCGTGTGGCTGGGCGATGCAGGCCGTGCGGTGCAAGTGTTCTTTCTGCTATGCGTGCTGGTGGCCGGTCTGTACGGTGCGGCGACCGCCAGCCGCAAGATCCTGTTCATCCAGGCGGTGCCGGCCAGCATCGGCCTGGCTCTGGTGGCGCTGGCCTGAGGGGCCACGCGTTCATTGCTTGAGAACGTCGGCCCCGGCCGGCGGCCGGAACTGGAAGGTCGAGGCCGGCAGCGACGCTTGCACCTGCATGGCCTGAAAGCGCAGCACCGAACGCTGGCCGAAGCCGTCCACGATGTCGAGTACGGCTAGGCGGTCGCCCGCAAAGCCCACACGCACGCTGCGCAGTTGCCCGTCGCGCGCCTTGGGCGTGGCCAGCACCCATTGAAGGCCATCCTGGTCGGGCGCGTTCTCCAGCGTGAAGTCGGCACGCAGGGCCGACAAATCGGCCGCCGACGCAAGCAGCGCCGCGGGCGTGCTGCCCAGCGCCTGCGCCTGGGTGCGCTGGGTGACCTGGTTCAGATCGGGGTCGTGCAGCCACAGCGTTTGCCCGTCGGCCACGATGGTCTGCTCAAAGGGCTTGCGGTAGCTGAACTTGAAGCGCCCGGGACGCTGGAACTCGAACACGCCGCTGGACTGGCGGGTGCGCTCAGCCTGGCCCTCACGCGCGGGCGAGGTCACGACCTGCGTGAACTCGGCCCGCCCCGCCTGCGCGCCCTTCATGAAAGATTCCAGGCTTTTCAGGCCGTCCGCCCAGGCAGAACAAGCACAACCAGCTATTAAAAACGTAGCAATCCAGTGTTTCATCATCAAGCCTTGCAGCGGTTGGAGCCGGGCGCAGGGCGCGCCGCGGCCAGGGGCCGCGGGCCGTGTCATTCGGGCCGAGCGGGCACCAGTACTTCGCGCTGGCCGCTGGTGGTGAGCGCGCTCACCAGGCCGGCTTTTTCCATGTCTTCCAGCAGCCGCGCCGAGCGGTTGTAGCCAATGCGCAGCTTGCGCTGCACATACGAGATGCTGGCCTTGCGGTCCTTGAGCACCACTTCCACGGCCTGGTCGTACATCGGGTCTTTCTCGCCACCCCCTTCGCCGCCACCCAGGCCGTCCATGGACAGATCGCCGTCGCCGTCCACAGTTCCGCCTTCGAGCACGCCCTCGATGTAGTCGGGCTCGCCCTGGCTCTTGAGGTAACTGACGACGCGGTGCACCTCGTCATCGCTGACAAACGCACCGTGCACGCGGATCGGCAACCCGGTGCCACTGGCCATGTAGAGCATGTCGCCCATACCCAGCAGCGCTTCGGCCCCCATCTGGTCGAGGATGGTGCGGCTGTCGATCTTGCTGCTGACCTGGAACGCAATGCGCGTCGGAATGTTGGCCTTGATCAGGCCGGTGATCACGTCCACGCTGGGCCGCTGCGTGGCCAGAATCAGGTGAATACCGGCTGCACGCGCCTTTTGCGCCAGGCGCGCGATCAGTTCCTCGATCTTCTTGCCCACGACCATCATCAGGTCGGCCAACTCGTCGATCACCACCACGATGTGGGGCAGGCGCTCCAGCGGCTCGGGCGATTCGGGCGTGAGACTGAACGGGTTGTAGACGAATTCGCCGCGGCCTTTGGCCTCGTCGATCTTGGCGTTGAAGCCCGCAAGATTGCGCACGCCCATCTTGCTCATGAGCTTGTAGCGCCGCTCCATCTCGGCTACGCACCAGTTCAGGCCGTGCGCCGCCTGTTTCATGTCCGTGACCACCGGAGCCAACAAGTGAGGAATGCCTTCGTACACCGACATTTCCAGCATCTTGGGGTCGATCATCAAGAGCCGCACGTCGCGCGCCTCGGCCTTGTAGAGCAGCGACAGGATCATCGCGTTGATGCCCACCGACTTGCCCGACCCCGTGGTGCCGGCCACCAGCACATGCGGCATCTTGGCCAGATCGGCCACGACCGGATTGCCCACGATGTCCTTGCCCAGGCCCATGGTCAACAGGCTCTTGGCCTCGTGGTAGACCTGCGAGCCCAGGATTTCCGAGAGCTTGATGGTCTGCCGCTTGGCATTGGGCAACTCCAGCGCCATGTAGTTCTTGCCCGGAATGGTCTCCACCACGCGAATGGACACCAGCGACAGCGAACGTGCCAGGTCCTTGGCCAGGTTCACGACCTGCGAGCCCTTGACGCCTGTGGCGGGCTCGATCTCGTAGCGCGTGATCACCGGGCCCGGCATGGCCGCCACCACGCGCACTTCCACGCCAAAGTCCTTGAGCTTCTTCTCGATCAAGCGGCTGGTCATCTCCAGCGTCTCGGGCGAGACGGTTTCCTGGCGCTGCAGTGCGCCGTCGAGTAGATCCACCTGCGGTAGCTTGCTGTCGGGCAATTCGGTGAACAAGGGCTTCTGGCGCTCCTTCACCACACGCGCGCTCTGTGGAACCTCGGGCTTGGCCGGCTCGATGATCTGAACCGGCTGCGGTGGATGCTCTTCGGTTTCGACGCGCTCCTCCTGCAGCACCACCTCGCGCTCGCGGGCGGCGCGGCGACCCGCCGCTACATCCTTGGCGGCCTCGCGCTGCGCGCGGCGGGACTGCACCAGCCCGTCAATGCGCGCTCCCAGCGACTCCGCCACACGGCCCCAGGAGAAACGGAACACCCAGCCAGCGCCCAGCACCAGCAGCACAATGCCCAACAGCCCCGAGCCCGTAAAGCCCAGCCACTGCATGGCCAGAGGCCCCAGCAGGTAGCCCAGCACGCCGCCCGCATGGCCAGGCAGGGCCGACTCAAAGCGGTACAGACGCGACCATTCGAGCATGGTGCTGGCCACCAGCAACAGCGCAAGTCCCAGCCAGAAGATCAGTCGCGGAGGCACCCGGGAGGGCGCGGCAGCGACCGGGACCGCCTCCCCTCCACCCAGCCAGCGCGCCAGCGACGCCAGCCAGGCCCGGACTGCCGCCGCCACACACCACCAGACCGAAAAGCCCAGCCCGAAATAGCTCACATCGGCCAGCCAGGCCCCCACCCGCCCGGCCCAGTTGGCCGCGCGCATGCGGTCTACCGCGCCCGAGGTGGACCAGGCGGGGTCTTGCAGTGAATGGCTGAGCAGGGCCAGCAGCCAGAACAACAGCGCCACGAGCCCAAGGACAAGGCCGATTTCGTAGCCTATTCGTGTGACAGTGAGCCGATTGCTAGGCTTGGGAGAGTCTGACCCCTGGAGGGTGTGGAGGGAATAGCTCATAAATGCACACGCAAGCTTAACGCAACCCATTCTGGTGCTGGGACTGCACTCACGCCACGTCATCCAGGCCGTGCTCGACGAGATAATCGGGTGCGCCACGAAGCAACTTTGGCGGCGGCTCGGAATCACGGCATGGGTTGCGCTCACAGCCTCTTGCGGTCCCTCTTGTTTTCACCCACCCCTTCGCGACTATGGCCGTAAAGCTGTTCGGCGCTCTCTCCCCTTCACCGGCAGAAAGCCAAGATACGTTAGAGGCTTTTCAGGCTGGCGACTTTGCGTCGGCCCTTGGCAAAGCCAAGTCCTTGACGCAACGTTTTCCGCAGCATCCGTTGGGATGGCGCATTGCTGGCGCGGTGCTGCGGGCGCGCCAGCAACACGAGGAGGCACTGCCTTACCTGCGCAAAGCAGCAGAACTCGCGCCACGCGATGCTGCAATCCAATTCAATTTGGCCAATGCACTTCGCGATCTGTTTTACCCCGAGGAGGCAGCTCAGTACTACCGGCGGGCCTTGAAAATTCGGGCCGATTTACCGCATGGGTTCTTCCACTTGGCCAATATGCAGCACGAAGCTGGGCAGCACTCACTGGCGGAAAAGAGCTTCCGGAGAGCGCTCGAGCTTGAACCGACCCATGTAGAAACCATGAGCAATCTGGCTCACTTGCTGCACGATATGGGGCGTCCTGAGGAGGCGCTGACGCTGTACGACAGTGCGTTGGCACTGAGCCCTTCGCATCCTGGCCTGCACTACAACCGTGCTGATGTACTCGTCGATTTGGGCCAGCTAGAAGAGGCCGAGGCGTCCGTGCGCAGAGTGCTCGAGCGCGAGCCTCAAATGGCCGAAGCACATGCCAAGCTGGCAGAGATTCGCCTGGCTCAAGACGATCCTGCCGCGGCTGTAGCTTGCTACAAGCAAGCGCTGACGTTGGCGCCAACGCGCTTGGAGCTGTACAGCAGCCTGCTGATGGTGTCGAGCTATCTGCCGACCGTATCGCCGCGGGAGACGCTCGACTGTGCACGCGCATTTGGTGCCGTCTGCGCTAAAGAAGCCGGAGAAACACGCCCGCTCCCAGCGAGAGCGCTTGCGCAGCGCCGACTTCGCGTCGGACTGGTATCAGGCGACTTACGCCAACACCCTGTGGGGCATTTCCTGGAAGCCGTCCTGAAGGAGATTGACCGCAACCGCATAGAACTGATCGCAATCAGTACGCAGCAGTTCGAAGACGATTTGACCCAACGCATCCGCCCTTACTTTCACGAATGGATTTGCGTCGCCGCGGCCCCTGACCTGCGAGCGCTCGAAACGATACGGTTGTTGCGGCTGGATGTCGCAATAGACCTATCGGGTCACACCGCCGGAAATCGTTTGTCTTTGTTCGCCCATCGGGTGGCAGCCGTACAGACATCATGGCTGGGCTATTTTGCAACCACCGGATTGGCCGAAATGGATTACTTGATCGCCGATCCGGTAACAGTACCCCCTGAGATCGAATGGCAGTTCACGGAACGCATTTGGCGCTTGCCAGAGACCAGGCTTTGCTTCACAGCCCCGGAACCATCCGATCCTGTACAGCCGCTTCCTGCTCTGAGTGGACAGCCATTGACGCTGGGCTGCTTGAGCAATCTGCTTAAGGTCAATGACGGCGTGATTGCGCTTTGGACTCGCGTTCTCAATGCGATCCCTGACAGCAAGCTGCTGGTACAGGCCAAACAGCTGAAGGACCCCGTCGCAGCGGCACGATTGCGTGACAGGTTCGCGAGGCAGGGCATTACCGCAGACCGTCTGATCATCGAACCACCACAGTCTCGGCAGGACTATCTCAGGACCTACCACCGAGTCGACTTTTGCCTCGACCCCTTTCCCTATCCCGGAGGTACAACTACAGCCGAGAGTCTTTGGATGGGGGTACCGGTTCTGACCCTAGAGGGCTCGACCCTGCTATCACGCCAGGGGGCAGGGCTGCTGCATGCAGCAGGGCTGCGCGACTGGGTAGCCCAAACGCCGGAGGACTATGTTTCTAAAGCGGCCGCGTTCGCCCGAGATCTCCCTGGACTCTCCCAGTTGCGCAGCGAGCTTCGTCAGCAGGTTCAGCAGTCGCCTCTTTTCAATGCCTCAAGATTTGCCCGCCATCTGGAGGCTGCCATCGAGGGCATGTGGCAAACACGCACCAGTTAAACAACCAAACGCTCTCCGCCTGCTATAAGCCTAGCGCACCCAGCCGATCTTTGAGGAGCGTACCGCCACTGGGTGCCACCTCAATGAAGCCCCTGTCCTCCAGGTCTTTCATCACGCGGCTAACCATCTCGCGCGAGGCGCCCACCATCTTGGCCAGGTCCTGGCGCGAGATGCGCTCGCGGATCCAGGGGCGCCCTTGGGCGTCTTCGGCGGCCATGTCGAGCAACGCGTGCGCAACCCGTCCGTAGACGTCCAGCAGGGCGAGAGACTCGATCTTCCGGTCGGCGTGGCGCAGCCGTTTGACCAGGCCACGCATCAGCACCAGCGCCATAGATGTGTTTTCGGACAGGCATCGCGCAAACTCGGCCCGGCCGAGCAGCAGCACATCGGTCTGCACCTCGGCGCGCACCGTGGCCGAATGCGGCTCGTTGTCGATGATGCTCATCTCACCGATGTGGTCCCCAGGCCCCAGCGTGGCCAGGATGACTTCGCGACCGCGTGCGTCGGCCTTGACCACGCGCGCCCGGCCGTTGAGCAGGATGAACAGGGCCTGCGACTTGTGGCCCTCTTGCACCAGCACCTCCCCACGCCGCAAGCGCTGCTTGACCACTGCGCCTTGCAGGGCCTCGGCCTGCGCGGCCGTCAGAGGTGAGAACAGCGGCACACGGCGCAGCAGGTCAAGGTTGGTGAGCATGGTGGTGGACAAGTTCTCCTCCGGTGGACAGCCCGTGGGCGGGCAGGCTTTTCATGGGTTCTTACAATCGCTGCGATTGATGCCGGGGCCTCCCCTCGCCTCCCACTGCGGAGGATACTCAAGGGCTGTTCCATTCTCCACTTGCAATCGCACACGCGCCGCCCGCGGCGCATGCCCACACAGGCTTTTACCATGGCGACCTCTCTTCACGCGAAAGTTCTGATCCTCGGCTCCGGACCGGCTGGCTACACCGCGGCCGTGTATGCCGCACGTGCCAACCTCAAGCCGGTGCTGATCACCGGCATGGCGCAGGGTGGCCAGCTCATGACCACGACCGAAGTGGACAACTGGCCGGCCGACGTGCACGGTGTGCAGGGCCCTGACCTGATGCAGCGCTTTCTTCAGCACGCCGAGCGCTTCAATACCCAGATCGTGTTCGACCACATCCACACCGTAGACCTGAAGCAGCGCCCGTTCACGCTCACGGGCGACAGTGGCACCTACACCTGTGATGCGCTGATCATCGCCACCGGCGCATCGGCCAAGTACCTGGGCCTGCCGTCGGAGCAATCCTTCATGGGCCGCGGTGTGTCGGGCTGCGCCACCTGCGACGGATTCTTCTACCGTGACCAGGACGTGTGCGTGATCGGAGGCGGCAATACCGCCGTGGAAGAGGCGCTGTATCTGTCGAACATCGCGCGCAAGGTCACGCTGGTGCACCGCCGTGACAAGTTCAAGGCCGAGCCCATCCTCGTGGACAAGCTCATGGAGAAAGTGGCCGCAGGCAAGATCGAGCTCAAGCTGTTCCATACCCTGGCCGAGGTACTGGGCGACCAGAGCGGCGTCACGGGCATCCGCATCCAGAGCACGCAAGATGGCAGCACGCAGGACATCGCGCTGCAGGGTTGCTTCATCGCCATTGGGCACGCCCCCAATACCGACATCTTCCAGGGCCAGCTCAGCATGGAGAACGGCTACATCGTCACCCAGGGCGGGCTCAAGGGCTTTGCCACGCAGACCAGCGTGCCCGGCGTGTTTGCCGCGGGCGACGTGCAAGACCATGTGTACCGCCAGGCGATCACCAGCGCCGGAACGGGCTGTATGGCGGCGCTGGATGCCCAGCGCTTTCTGGAACAGGAAGCCTGAAGGACACCGCGCTCGACAGGCTGGGCAGCGATCGGCTACAATGGCGAGCTTTGCTGCGCAGGCCTTCAGGCAACGCCCTGATGTCGCGGGCGCACCAATTGGGTTACCGCCACCCTTTCTGGCGAGGTGAGGCGGTCCGCCACCCCATGCACCATGGGTTCCCTGACGGGCCGCTGTTATTTGATATCGGAGTGTCCTCATGGCACGCGTCTGCGACGTCACGGGCAAGAAGCCCATGGTCGGGAACAACGTTTCCCACGCCAACAACAAAACCAAGCGCCGGTTCCTGCCGAACCTGCAATACCGCCGTTTCTGGGTCGAAAGCGAGAACCGCTGGGTGCGCCTGCGCGTCTCGAGCGCTGCACTGCGCCTGATCGACAAGAACGGCATCGACTCTGTGCTCGCCGACCTGCGTGCACGTGGCCAGGCTTAAGGAGTAGCACCATGGCAAGCAAAGGCGGACGCGACAAGATCAAGCTGGAGTCCACTGCAGGCACCGGCCACTTCTATACGACGACCAAGAACAAGAAGACGATGCCCGAGAAAATGCTGATCATGAAATTTGATCCCAAGGCTCGCAAGCACGTCGAATACAAGGAAACCAAGCTGAAGTAATCCTTCAGCAGCCGTTTCCGCCTCCGCCACGGAGGCCTGAACCGCCCCGCGCTTTCGCGCCGGGCGGTTTTCTTTTGGGGGTATCACAGGCTTGCCCCCTCCGGGCGGGCCATCCACCCGCTGACCACGCCAGGCGTTGCGGCATCCCCCTCGCCGGGCCATGCGTCCACTGCGGACAGACATTGCCGCCCCCCCGCACGATCAGCCCCGCGCAGGCCTTCCACCATCCGGGCGATGACCACCCTATAACGACTACGCATTGCGGCAAAGGACAGCCCTGTACGACACGCCATGAAAAAAGCCACCCGGGAGGGTGGCCGTGGTGGACGAGCGGCCCCGCTTTGGGCGCGGGACGCCAGACCGAGGTACGCTTCAGGCGCGAGCGGCGCGCAGGCGGATCGAGAAGTCGCGCAGCGCAGCAATGCCACTTTCTTCGGCGCGACGGCACCAGGCCTGCAAATCGGCCGTGAGTTGCTCACGGGACTGGTGCGTATTCATCCACAGCTGGCGCAGTTCCTCGCGCATCACCACCATGGTGTCGAGCGTCGGGAAGGCTGCGCGGGCTTCGGCCAGTTGTAACTGGGCGCGTGCGGGCACCTTCTCAGCATCGCGGTGCAACCAGCGCTTGGCTGTTTGCAGCACAGAAACATCGGCATTGCGGGCCTTGAGCGCGGCCAGCTCCTGCTTGCAGGCCGCGCGGACACCGCGGGCATACCCTGCCATGACCTCATAGCGGTTGGCGATCAGCGCTTCCAGCGTGTGCTCGTCGGCCACCGGCTTGACTTCGCCCAAACGCAGCTTGGGCGGCACCTTCTTGACATGGGCCCAGCCCAGCTTGCTCAACAGCCGAATGTAGACCCAGCCCACATCAAACTCGTAGGGCTTCACCGAAAACTTGGCCGCTGTCGGGTAGGTGTGGTGGTTGTTGTGCAGTTCTTCGCCGCCAATGATCAGGCCCCAGGGCACCAGATTGGTGCTCGCATCCTGGGCTTCAAAGTTGCGGTAGCCCCAGTAGTGACCCACACCGTTCACGACACCGGCGGCCCAGAACGGAATCCAGAGCATCTGCACGGCCCATACGGCGGCGCCCGCAGCTCCGAACAGCGCAAGGTTCAGCACCAGCATCAGACCCACACCTTGCCAGGTGAAGCGGCTGTACACGTTGCGCTCCATCCAGTCGTCGGGCGTGCCGTGGCCAAACTTTTTGATGGTCTCGGCATTCTTGGCCTCGGCGCGATAAAGCTCGGCGCCCTTCCACATCACGGTGTCGAGGCCCCGCGTTTGCGGGCTGTGCGGGTCGTCCGCCGTTTCGCACTTGGCGTGGTGCTTGCGATGAATGGCCACCCATTCCTTGGTGACCATGCCCGTGCCGATCCACAGCCAGAAGCGGAAGAAGTGCGAGGGAACCGGTCCCAGATCGAGCGCCCGGTGGGCCTGAGAGCGGTGCAGGAAGATGGTCACGGCCGCGATGGTGATGTGCGTGGTCGCGAGCGTGTACAGGACGATCTGCCACCAGGCGAGGTTCCACAGACCATGGCCCAGCCAGTCAATGGCAGCGTTGAGGATCGCCCAATCGGGTAACAACATATTCGGAAAGCCTTACAAGAAGCGGGAGAGCACGCCCCTGCGCATTCGTTCCCGTGGAACGATTCTAGGACGCACCCCGGGTTGCACCACAGGGGTAACCACAGTTTTTAGGCAGGTTTGACCAATGTCAGCAAGTCAGCGCTTGCGCGTCCAGACGGCGGCAAAAAAACCGTCGGTCTGGTGCAGGTGGGGCCACAGACGCAGATAGCCAGTGCCGCTGGCAGCGCCCGCGCACAGGCTGCGCGCCTCGGGCACGCGGGCCTGCTCCAGCAGCTCACCCGCGTCCAGCGCCTCAAAGTCAGGGTGCGCCGCGGCAAAGGCCTCGGCAATGCCTTCGTTTTCGGCGGGCAGGATGCTGCAGGTGGCGTACACCAGTCGTCCCCCGGGTTTGACCAGGCGCGCCGCGCTTTCCAGGATGGCCGTCTGCTTGGCCACCAGTTCCCAAATCGCCTCGGGCGACTGCCGCCATTTCAGGTCGGGGTTGCGGCGCAGCGTGCCCAGACCGGAGCACGGGGCATCGACCAGCACGCGGTCCATCTTGCCCGCCAGGCGTTTGATGCGGTCGTCGCGCTCATGCGCAATGGCCGCGGGGTGCACGTTCGACAAGCCGCTGCGGGCCAGCCGGGGCTTGAGCGCATCCAGCCGGTGCGCCGAGACGTCAAACGCATACAGCCGACCGGTGCTGCGCATGCTGGCGCCGATGGCCAGCGTCTTGCCGCCCGCACCCGCGCAGAAGTCGGTGACCATTTCGCCGCGCCGCGCGTCCAGCAACAGGGCCAGCAGTTGCGAGCCTTCGTCCTGCACCTCGATGGCGCCACGCACAAAAGCCTCATGGCGGGTGAGCGCAGGCTTGCCTGCCAGGCGCAGCCCCCAGGGCGAATACGGCGTGGGCGCACTGTCGATGCCTGACTGCTTGAGCTCCTTGCGGATGTCTTCGCGCTTGGCTTGCAACTGGTTCACGCGCAAGTCCAGCGGTGCCGATTGCGTGAGACTTTCCGCCAGCGCGGCAAAGCCCGCGCCCAGTTGGACGCGCAGGGGCTCGGCAATCCACTCCGGCAGGTTGTGGCGATGGCGGTCCAGCAGATCCGCCGGGTCGATGGCGTCGCACTGGTCGAGCCAGTTCTTCTCGGCGTCCGTCAGCGCGCTTTTGAGGAAGTCGCGGGACGCACGGGATTGCCCCTGGCGGCGCGCGGCCTCGTCCTGGCTGTGGGCAAAGCCCAGGATGGCCATGCGCCGCTCGCGCGGGCCGCTGCCCGATGGGGCAAGGTGGTCAAACAACAGTTTCTTGCGCAGCACCGTGTACACGGTTTCGGCCAGCGTGGCCCGCTCGCGCGGCCCCAGGCCTCGGTGGTCGCGGAAGTAACGCGACACCACGGCGTCGGCCGGGTGTTCAAAGGTCAGTGTCAGCCGCACCAGTTCGGCACAGGAATCGAGAAGGGCTTTGGGATGCATGGCCCCGATTGTCCCACCTCGCCCCGCCGTCGCGGTCTCGGCTGGCCCGCCGCGCACGCCGTCACGGCGCCGTTGCCGGTTCACCCCGCCGGTACACCGGCTCCTGCGCATGGCGCTCAATGTCCCGCAGCGTGGGCGACTCGCCTGCCCACAGCGCCAGCACAGGCCCGGGCAGATCGATCTGGCGCTCGATCCAGCGGCACAGCCGGAATCGCTCGGCGTCGTCCAGGTCGGGCAGTTCCAGAAACAGCAGATACGCCCGACGGCGGGGCACCTCGCGCAGCTGCTTGCGCACCAGCCAGGCGCGGGTCACCGGTCGGCAGCGCTGCAGGTCGTCTTGCAGCAGCGTCAGTGCCAGCGGCCCCAGGCCATGCCGCCCGATCTGGCTGAAGAACGGCGTTCCCGACAGTTCCTCCCACGCGCGCTCCTCGCTTTCCTGCGCGCGTTCCAGGCGCTTGCGCCACTGCTTGAAGGTCGCGGCGTCATGCTCCATGCCAGGGCGAGGGGTCTCCAGCTCGGCCAGCGCGGCGCGCGCAGCCCACCAGCGGTGGTCGCTGCCCGCGTCCCACAAGCGATCCAGGCAGGCGAGTTTGCCTGCGCGGTCCTCATCGGGCAGGGTGCCCGCCAGGCCGCGCAGGGCGTCTGGATGCTCGGCGCTGGCCGCGAGCGCCTTCTCGTACAGTGCGCGCACGTCGGCACGCGGGTCGATCTGCCGCTGCAGCTGCGCCAGCTCCACGCACTCGTCGGCCGACGCTTGGGGCAGGCGCTGTGCCAGCACGTCCACCCGTTCACGCACCCGCTGCAACCGCAGGTGCTGCTGCTTCCATCCGCTGGCGTGGTCGCGGCACCAGTCGGCGTCCAGGCGTTCGATGAACTTGCGTGCGCCCTCGCCCAACAGCACGAAGGCCGAGCCACGCGACCAGGTGGGCAGCGGCGGCCCCGCCTCCAGCGCTTCGAGCCGGTCGCGCAGCCCCGGATGGGTGTCATCGAACTGGCTCAGGCGCTTCATGGCCTGGCGCAGGGCGTCGTTGGCGAAGGCCGGCTCGGGTGGCTGCGCCAGCGCGCGGCGCATGGCGCGGTACGGCCCCACGGGCAGCGCCTCAGTGGCGGCACGGGCCCAGTGGTCGCGCCAATACACGGTGTCGAGCCAGCGGCCGCGCACCTCGATCTCGGCCAGGGCGGCGGCCACGGTGTCACGGCCCACCAGCTTGCCCGCAATGCGGTCGGCCTCGTATTCGTCCTGCCGGGCCACAGCGAAGCTGCGCGCAGCAAAGCGCGGAAAGTACCAGCGGAAAAACGCCTGCGTGGCCACGGCCGTGAGCCCGGCGTCGCCCTCCATGCTGTCGTGCAGGCGCATCCAGGCCAGGCGGGTGCGGTAGATCCAGGCGGCAAAGCGGCCGTGGTCGCCGCGCAGGTGGCCGTACTCGTGTGCCAGCACCGCCAGCAGCCGCGCGCGGTCGAGCGCCAGCACCAGCGGCAAGCCCAGGCTCAGATGGTTGATCGATCCGCCGAGCAGCCCCCACCGGGGCAATTGCTGGATGCTGGCGTTGAACTCGCCGTCGAGCACCACCCGATGCAGCGGCGGGCCTTTGACCTTGCGGCGGATGCGCTCCAGAGCCTCGAACAGCTCCGGCGCGTCGGCGGCAGTGATCTCAAGGCCCGCGGGTGGCTCCAAGCGCAGCCACAGCGCACGCAAGCTGGACCACAGCAACGCCGCACCGCCCAGCGCCACGCCGAACCAGACGAAGCGAAAGCGCCCTTGCAGCAGCGGCGGCAGCGCCCAGGCCAGCAGCGCCACCGCCAGCGCGGCACAGCCCAGCACCCAGGCGTAGCCCAGCGCAGCAAAGGCGGCCACCTTGCGCCGGTAGGCGCGGCTGTTGTCGGCGCTGGCCAATTCGCTCAGCCGCACCAGATGTACGAAATCCGCGTGTTCCACCGTGTGGTTCCTCCCGGGGGCCGGGATGCGTGCCCGTGCCCAAGGTTCGCCCGCGTCCACAGCGCAGACTGGTGTTCGCCTGCGGCAGCGCGTGGCGCATACTGCCCTCTCCGCCGCGCATCCTACCCACTGAGGAACCCACCGTGTCCGACCTGCCCCCGCTGCACCCCACCCCGCCCGGCCTGTACCGCCATTACAAAGGCGGGCTGTACGAGGTGGTGGACACCGCCCGCCACAGCGAAAGCCTGGAGCCCATGACCGTGTACCGCGCCCTGTATGGCGAGCGCGGGCTGTGGGTGCGCCCGGCTGCCATGTTTGCCGAAACGGTGGAGATCGATGGCGTGCAGCGCCCGCGTTTCGAGCGGCTGCCGCCCGGCACCGCGGCTGACCCGGCAGCGCATCGCGCCTGAGTTCGCAGCGCTGGGCACCGGGGCTGCCGATTCATAGT
This sequence comes from Acidovorax lacteus, assembly GCF_039540375.1. Lineage (NCBI taxonomy): Bacteria > Pseudomonadati > Pseudomonadota > Betaproteobacteria > Burkholderiales > Comamonadaceae > Acidovorax > Acidovorax lacteus. The sequence continues at coordinate 61,280 of NZ_BAABEX010000029.1, read as the reverse complement.
GCTTTTGGGCCCAAGCCTAGCAAAGTAGAGCACGACCAGCTATTAATTTAATAGCAACTGGATGACGCACGGGGTGCATGGAACAAGGGCCAGGAGCGCCCTCCGCCCGCGCCTGCGACCCGTTCGCTGACAAGGCCCACGCCCGGGGCCCATGCCCAAAGCCTACGCCTGGGATTCGAGCCAGCGGCGCACGGCACGCGGGTAGATCAGGTGCTCCTGCGTCAGCACCCGGGCCGCCAGCGTATCGGCCGTGTCGCCCGGCAGCACCGGCACCACGGCCTGATCGAGGATGGGACCCACGTCCAGCTCGGCCGTCACCTGGTGCACCGTAGCCCCGGCGTAGCGGCAACCGGCCTCGATGGCGCGCTGGTGCGTGTGCAGGCCATTGAAGGCCGGCAGCAGCGAGGGATGGATGTTGAGCAGCCGCCCCGCGTAGCGCTGCACAAACCCCGGCGTGAGGATGCGCATGAAGCCCGCCAGCACCACCAGTGTGGGCGCATGGCGGTCGATGACCGCTGCCAGCGCCTCGTCAAACGCCTCGCGCGAGGGGTAGGCCTTGTGGTCCAGCACCTCGGTGGCAATGCCGTGCTCGCGCGCAAACGCCAGCCCGCCCGCGTCGGCCTTGTTGCTCACCACCGCGGCCACGCGTGCGCCCAGGCGGCGCGCCCAGTCCTCGCGCTCGGCAGTGCGCACGATGGCGGCCATGTTCGAGCCACCGCCCGAGATGAGAATGACGATGTTTTTCATTGCCACGAATTTTCCCATGCCCTTCGATCCCGCCCTGCAGCCCCTTGCCGCCACCGAAGCCCGCGTGCTCGCCACGCTCATGGAAAAAGCCCGCACCGTGCCCGACAGCTACCCCATGACGCTCAACGGTCTGGTCACCGGCTGCAACCAGAAAACCAGCCGGGACCCGGTGATGCAGCTCAGCGAAGCCGAGGTGCAAGAGGCCCTGGATGCGCTGCGCCACCGCGCCCTGGTGTTTGAAACCAGCGGCGGCCGCGCCGCGCGCTGGGAGCACAACGCCCAGCGCGTACTGGCCGTGCCGGACCAGTCGGCCGCGCTGCTGGGCCTGCTGATGCTGCGCGGCCCGCAAACGGCGGGCGAGCTGCGCATCAACGCCGAGCGCTGGCACCGTTTTGCCGACATTTCGTCGGTCGAGGCCTTCCTGGAAGAACTGCGCGACCGCCCCGCCGACAAGGGCGGCCCGCTGGTCGTGCTGCTGCCGCGCGCCCCGGGCGCCCGCGAGGCGCGCTGGGCCCACTTGCTCTGCGGCCCGCAGGCCGCGGCTGCGCAGGCCGAAGCAATGGCCAGTGCATCCGCAGCCAGCGCCAGCCACACCGCCCCGCGCGAGGCCGAACTGATCGCCCGCATCGAGGCCCTGGAGGCACGGGTGCAGGCGCTCGAAGCCCGTCTGCCTGCGGCCTGAAAGCGCGGCAACCCGAGGCCCGGCGGGGCTTGTCGCCACCCGGACAGGCGTAAAAAGCACGACCGTGCTACAACCTGTGCATTCACAGGAGACGCACCGCATGGACCTCGCATTCACCCCCGAAGAGCAGGCCTTTCGCGAAGAGATTCGCGCATGGGTCCGCAGCAACCTCCCCCAGGACATCGCGCACAAGGTGCACAACGCCCTGCGCCTGTCGCGTGACGACATGCAGCGCTGGGCCAAGATCCTGGGCAAAAAAGGCTGGCTGGGCCACGCTTGGCCCAAGGAATTTGGCGGCCCGGGCTGGAACGCGGTGCAAAAGCACCTGTTCGAAGAAGAATGTGCGCTGGCCGGTGCGCCGCGCGTCGTGCCCTTCGGCCCCGTGATGGTGGCCCCGGTCATCATGGCCTTCGGCAACGCCGAGCAGCAGCAGCGCTTTCTGCCCGGCATCGCCAGCGGCGAAGTGTGGTGGAGCCAGGGCTACAGCGAACCGGGCTCGGGGTCGGATCTGGCCTCGCTCAAGACCCGTGCCGAGCGCGTGGGCAACAAGTACATCGTCAACGGCCAGAAGACCTGGACCACGCTCGGCCAGTACGGCGAATGGATCTTCTGTCTGGTGCGCACCAGCAACGAAGGCAAGCCGCAGACGGGCATCAGCTTCCTGCTGATCGACATGAAGTCGCCCGGCGTGACGGTGCGGCCCATCAAGCTGCTTGATGGCGACCACGAAGTCAACGAAGTGTTCTTCGATAACGTCGAGGTGCCGGCCGAGAACCTGATCGGCGAAGAGAACAAGGGCTGGACCTACGCCAAGCACCTGCTGAGCCACGAGCGCACCAACATCGCCGACGTGAACCGCGCCAAGCGCGAGCTCGAACGCCTCAAGCGCATCGCCAAGGCCGAAGGCGTGTGGGACGACCTGCGCTTCCGTGACCAGATCGCGCTGCTCGAAGTGGACATCGTTGCGCTCGAAATGCTCGTGCTGCGCGTGCTGTCGGCCGAAAAGAGCGGCAAGAACTCGCTGGACATCGCCGGCCTGCTCAAGATCCGCGGCAGCGAAATCCAGCAGCGCTATTCCGAGCTGATGATGCTGGCCGCCGGGCCCTACGCCCTGCCCTTCATTGAAGAAGCCATGGAGGCTGGCTGGCAGGGCGATGCCGCCGCCGGTGCGCTCGGGGGCTTCCCGGGTGGCGTGGTGGGCAACGCCCCGCTGGCCTCGACCTACTTCAACCTGCGCAAGACGACGATCTACGGCGGCTCCAACGAGGTGCAGCGCAACATCGTCGCGCAGACGGTTCTCGGCTGACGCCGACCGCCGCCTGCGCGCTGCGCAACAGGACGGCTTCCCGTGCGTCTGCGCGAGGGGGGCCAACAAGAGCTTCGCGGCTTGTCTGAATACGCCTCGGCGCGACAAGCCCGCACCAGGAGAGACACATGGATTTCGATTTTTCTGACGACCAGGAACAACTGCGCGACGCCGTGCGCCGCTGGGTGGACAAGGGCTACAGCTTTGACCGCCGCCGTGCGGCCGTGGCGGCCGGCGGTTTTGACCGCGCCGCCTACAACGAACTGGCCGAACTCGGCCTGACCGCACTGATGGTGCCCGAAGCCCACGATGGCCTGGGCCAAGGTGCTGTGAGCGCCATGGTGGCGATGGAAGAGCTGGGCCGCGGCATCGTGCTGGAGCCGCTGGCGCACACCTTCATCGCCAGCGCCGTGCTCAGCACCCATGCCCCGGCGTCGGTGCAGGCGGCCTGGCTGCCACGCATCGCCTCGGGCGAGGTGCTGGTGGTGCTCGCCCACCAGGAGCGCAGCGCCCGCTACCACCTGGACCGCTGCCAGGCCACCGCCATAGCCAATGGCGGCAGCCACACTGTGAGCGGCCTGAAAAGCGTGGTGCCCGCGGGCGACCAGGCCGACGCCTTTCTGGTGCCCGCCCGCCTGGGCGGTGCCACGGCGCTGTTCCTGGTGGAGCGTACGGCTGCGGGCGTGCAAACGCGCGGCTACGTCACGCAGGACGGCAGCCGCGCGGCCGAGGTGCGGTTCGACAACGCCCCGGCCACGCTTGTGACCACCGAGGGCCAGAGCGCGCTGGAGCTGGCCGTGGACACCGGCATTGCCGCCACCTGCGCCGAAGCCGTGGGCGTGATGGACCAGACCCTGGCCATCACCGTGGACTACATGAACCAGCGCAAGCAATTCGGGGTAGCAATTGCCAACTTCCAGGCCCTGCGCCACCGCGTGGCCGACATGAAGATGCAACTGGAGCTGGCCCGCTCGATGAGCTACTACGCGAGCCTCAAGCTCGGCGCAGAACCCGAGGAACGCCGCGCCGCCCTGGCTCGCGCCAAGGTGCAACTCGGCCAGTCGATGCGCTATGTGGGCCAGCAGGCCGTGCAACTGCATGGCGGCATCGGTGTGACGGACGAGTACATCGTGAGCCACTACTTCAAGAAGCTCACGCAGATGGAAATGGTCTTCGGCGACACCCTGCACCACCTGGGCGAAGTGTCGGCCCGCATGCAGGACACCGCAGGCGTGTTCGCCTGACCCACTGACCTGATATCCGCAGGTCACACCCGCATGCAACGCTCGTGGATCGTGAGGTTCACGGGCGTTTTCTGTTCAGGCGCCGCCCAAGAGCGTCCTTCCCCCGCACCGTCCCGGTGCCCGAACCAGGAGACTTTCATGACCTTGCACCTGTCCCGCCGCCGCTGGCTTTTTGCGGCCACCGCGGCCACGGGCCTCGCTCTTTCGGGCTGTGGCCACTTGGGCACGTCCGGCCTGCCCTCAGCCGACGCCTATCCGCCCATCGTGTTCGTGCACGGCAATGGCGACACCGCCGCGCTGTGGCAGACCACCCTGTGGCGCTTTGAAAGCAACGGCTGGCCGCGCGAACGCCTGCATGCCATCGACCTGCCCTACCCGCTGGCGCGCGACGAAGACGCCAAGCCGCAGGCCGGCCGCACCTCGGCGCAAGAGCATATGGAGTTCTTGCGCAGCGAGGTGCAGCAGGTGCTGGCCCGCACAGGTGCCAAGCAGGTCGTGCTGGTGGGCAACTCGCGCGGTGGCAATGCCATCCGCAACTACGTCTACAACGGCGGAGGCGCCGCGCAGGTGAGCCATGCCGTGCTGGGCGGCACACCCAACCACGGGGTGTGGGCCGTACCGGGCTGGCGCGAGGGCAATGAGTTTTCGGGGACCGGCCCCTTCTTGCGCGGACTGAACGCCCCCAAGAACGCCGCAGGCGACGAGGTGGCGGGCCCGGTGCGCTGGATGACGATCCGTTCGGACAACAACGACAAGTTCGCCCAGCCCGACGGGCTGTGGATCGGGCAAAAAGGCATGGCCACCAATGTCACGGCGGCTGGCCCCGAGCTCAAAGGCGCGACCAACGTCGTGATCGCGAGCATCGACCACCGCGAGACCTCGTACTCGCCCGCCGCCTTCGAGGCCACCTACCGCTTCATCACCGGGCGCGCGCCACAGCACCGCGACACCGTGCCGCAATCGGCCCCGGTAGTGATTGACGGCAAAGTCACCGGCCTGGGCGTGAACCCGCTCGACCCGGCCACCGGCAGCTTCAGCAACAACCTGCCCGTGCCCGGTGCCACCGTGCGCGTGTTTGCCGTGGACCCTGCCACCGGAGCCCGCCGCGGCGAGCCGCTGGCCGGCAAGACGGTGGCCGCCGACGGCCGCTGGGGCCCGGTGACCGTGCCCGTGAACGCCCCCGTCGAATTCGAGGTGGCTGCGCCGGGCTACGCCACCACGCACATCTACCGCAGCGGCTTTCCGCGCAGCAGCAGCATCGTGCACCTGCGCGCCGAGCGCCTGGCGGCAGCCGACCGCGATGCCGACTCGGTGGTCACGCTCACCCGTCCGCGCGGCTACCTCGACCCGCAGCGTGACCCGATGCGCCTGGACGGCGCCGCACCGGCCGGCGTGCCCCCGGGCGCAGGCGTGGCCTCGGCCAAGATCAAGCCCACCGGCCCCCAGCGCCCGGTGCGCGCCGAGTTCCACAGCGAAGTGGTGGTCGGCCAGACCTGGGCTGCGCGCGACAACCGGGTGGTGCTGCTCGAAATCACACGCTGAGCGGTCCCGCAAGCCCCTCGGCTGCAGCGGCAAATCCCGGATAATCCCGGGCTTTGCCGTCGCCATGGGGCGCGCGGCCCGCGGGCAGCCTGGGCGCTGCCGCATTCCAGGAACCGTCATGAGCGCCAACGCACCCGATCCGAACCTTCAACACCTGCAACAGGCCCGCGAGCTGATCGCCAAGGGCGACCTCCAGAAGGCGGCGCAGACGCTGAACAAGGCCAACCAGAAGTGGCCGCAGGACCCGCGCGTGCACATGCTCGGTGGACTGATGGCCGAGAAGGCAGGCAACCTCGATGGCGCGTTCCAGTCGCTGCGCAAAGCCGTGGCCCTGGCGCCCGACTGGGGCCCAGGCCTGCTGGAGCTGGCGCTGCTGCTGGCCCGTCAGAATCAGTTTGCTGAAGCCATGGAGAAGGCCGAGAAGGTGGCCACGCTCGAACCCAAGAACCTGCAGGTGCTGGCCGGGGTGGTGGACATTGCCCACCGTGCAGGCCATCTGGAGATGGCAGTGCGCCACCTGCGCCGCGGCCTCGAACTCGTGCCGGGTGACCCGATGCTGCGCCAGTTGCTCGCACGCGACCTGAGCCAGCTCGGCCAGCACGACGAATCGCTGGCGCTGTGGAGCGGTCTGGTCGAGCAGTCGCCCGAAGCGGCGAACCGCGTGGGCCGCGTGCGCGCCCTGATGGCCGCGGGTCGTGTGGCCGAGGCCTTGCCCGACACCCAGGCCCTGCTGGCCGAAGCCCCGGACGAGGCGCTGTTCCGTTACTACGACGACCTGGCCCAGGGCCGCACCCCCAGCGAGCAGCCGGCCGCGCTGATGACCGAACTGTTCGACGGCATGGCCGAGCTGTACGACATGCACATGGTGCGCTCGCTGAAGTACCAATTGCCCAAGCAAGTGGCCGACCGTCTGCTCGCCATGTTCCCCGACCGCCGCTTCAACGTGCTGGACCTGGGCTGCGGCACGGGCCTGCTGGGCGTGTGCCTGGGCAAGCCGGTCGAAGGCTTCCTGATCGGCGTGGACTACTCGCGCAACATGATCGCGCAGGCCGCGCGGCACAAGGTGTACGAGCGCTTCCACACCGTGAACGTACACGACGCGCTGCGCGAAACGCCTGAAGGGCTGTACCAGGTCGTGGCTGCGCTCGATGTGTTTCCGTACGCCGGCGACCTGACCGATGCGATTCCCCATGCGCGCCGGGTGCTGGCACCGGGCGGCTGGCTGGTGCTCTCCTGCGAGGCCGCCGACGAGGCTGGGCCGGACCGCGTGCTGCATGCAGGCGGGCGATTTGCGCACAAGCGCAGCCATGTCCAGGCGCTGTGCGAGGCCGCCGGTTTCGAGGCGATCGAAATCACCGACGGGCCGCTGTACGAAGAGAACCGCAATCCCGTACAGGGCTTTGTGGTCTGGGCACGCCGCCCGGACACAGCGCACTGAGGCCGGGGCCCCGCCGCACAGGCCCTGCGCCACCACCCCGCCTCACACCAGCAGGCGCGACGAACGCGGCACGTGCGCCTTCAAAAACTCCATCTGGTCGGCCAGGATGCGCCGGTTGCGCAGGATGAAGTCTTCCCAGAGGCTGGGCACGTAGGGCGCGTACAGCAATGGCATGCGCGCTTCCTCGGGCGTGCGCGGGCCCTTGCGGTGGTTACACGGCCGGCAGGCGGTGACCACGTTCATCCAGTGGTCCTGCCCCTGCCGCGCGTAGGGCACGATGTGCTCGCGCGTCAGTTCGTGCTCGTGGAACTGGCCACCGCAGTAGGCGCACACGTTGCGGTCGCGCGCAAACAGCTTGCTGTTGGTCAGGCCGGGCTTGAGCTCAAACGGGTTGATGCGGGGAACCCCGCGCGTGCCGATGATGCTGTTGATCGCAATCACCGACTGCTCGCCCGTGCGGGCGTTGTGACCGCCGCGAAAGCGCGCAATCTGCGCACCCGCTTCCCAGCGCACCTCACCAGCGGCATAGTGAACCACCGCCTGCTCCAGCGTGATCCACGACTGGGGCAGGCCCTGGGCTGACAGCTTCAAGACCTTCAAAACGCACCTCCTGAACTACCAAGAACTCAAGGAACGGAACGACGGTGTCTCGCGCGGAGCCCGGGCACGGGTCCGCCTGCCGCACAATATACTCCGACTCCATGACATATTGGCGGCTTGTGCTTATTGGCGCTGGGCGGGCTGCTATCAAAACCATAACAACCCGATGAAGATCTTTCGCGGTTTCCACCATCCGGGCGTAGCCAGCGCCTGTGCGCTGACCATCGGCAACTTCGACGGCGTGCACCGCGGCCACCAAGCCATGCTGGCGCTGCTGAACAACGAGGCCGCGCACCGGGGCCTGGAGAGCTGCGTGCTGACCTTCGAGCCACACCCGCGCGACCACTTTGCCGCCGTGCAGCGCAAGCCGGAGCTGGCCCCGGCGCGGGTGGGCACACTGCGCGACAAGCTCACCGAGTTGGCCCGCTGCGGCGTGCAGCAGACGGTGGTGCTGCCCTTTGACGCCCGGCTGGCCAGCCTCTCGCCCGAGGCTTTCGTGGACCAGGTGCTGGTGCGCGGGCTGGGAGCACGCTACGTGCTCGTAGGCGACGACTTCCGCTTCGGCGCGCGCCGCGCAGGCGACTATGCCCTGCTCGATGCGCTGGGCCGCGAGCAGGGTTTTGATGTGGCACGCATGAACAGCTACGAGGTCTCCCTCCCGCACGCATCGCCCTCTGCGGCGCTGCAAACAGCCGAGGGAGCAGCCTCCTTATCGGTTCGACAGGTCGGCAGCCCCGGACTGCGCGTGTCCAGCTCGGCTGTGCGCCAAGCACTGGCCGCAGGCGACATGGACACGGCCGCGCGCCTGCTGGGCCGACCCTATGCCATTTCAGGCCATGTGGTGCATGGCCGCAAGCTGGGCCGGGCGTTGGGCGCCAGCACACCCGATGCGGGCGACGGCTTTCGCACGCTCAACCTGCGCTTTGCGCACTGGAAGCCCGCGGCCAGCGGCATCTTCGCGGTCCGGGTACACGGACTGGGTGCAGCCCCTCTGGAAGGCGTGGCCAACCTGGGGGTGCGCCCCTCGCTCGACCCCGATGACGTCAACGGTGGGCGGGTGTTGCTCGAAACGCATTGCTTCGACTGGCCGGCCTCCCTGGGGCCTGAAGGGGCCTACGGTAAAATCGTGCGCGTGGAACTGCTGCACAAACTGCACGACGAACGCAAGTACGAAAGCCTCGACGCCCTGACCGAGGGCATCGCGCGCGACTGCGCAGACGCGCGCACGTACTTCGCATCCACCCACGCCGAAACCCGCCGCCAGACCACGCGCGACCGAATTTGACGCGGCCTGTTGCGCCTTTGCGTCGGCCGGGCCTTGGGGCCCGGCTCCCCTCCTGTGTTCGTTGCGGCGCCCCATACGGCACGCGCCCGCAAGCCCCTGTTGCCAAGGTCCCCTCATGTCCGACACCCCCTCCACCGCCGCGGCGCCCACCACCGACTACCGCGCCACGCTGAACCTGCCCGACACGCCGTTCCCCATGCGCGGGGACCTGCCCAAGCGCGAACCCGCCTGGGTCAAGGAATGGGACGACAAAGGCATCTACAAAAAACTGCGCGAGGCGCGTCACGGGGCGCCCAAGTTCATCCTGCACGATGGCCCGCCCTACGCCAACGGCCAGCTGCACATCGGCCATGCGGTCAACAAGATCCTCAAGGACATGATCACCAAGGCGCGCCAGCTGGAAGGCTTTGACGCGCTGTACGTGCCCGGCTGGGACTGCCATGGCCTGCCGATCGAAAACGCCATCGAAAAGCTGCATGGCCGCAACCTGCCACGCGACGAAATGCAGGCCAAGAGCCGCGCCTTTGCCACCGAGCAGATCGCGCAGCAGATGGCCGACTTCAAGCGCCTGGGCGTACTGGGCGACTGGGACCACCCCTACAAGACCATGAACTACGCCAACGAGGCTGGCGAGCTGCGGGCCTTGAAGCGCGTGATGGAGCGCGGCTATGTGTACCGCGGCCTGAAGCCCGTGTACTGGTGTTTTGACTGCGGCTCCTCGCTGGCCGAGTTCGAAATCGAATATCAGGACAAGAAGAGCACCACGCTGGACGTGGCCTTCAAGGCCCACAACCCGGCCGCACTGGCGGCAGCCTTTGGCGTGCCAGCATTCACGCAAGACGCGTTTGCCGTGATCTGGACGACCACGGCCTGGACCATTCCCGCCAACCAGGCGCTGAACCTGAACCCCGAACTGCCGTATTCGCTGGTACAAACCGAGCGCGGCCTGTACGTGATGGCCGAAACCCTGGTGGTTGCCTGTATGGAGCGCTGGGGCTTGCAAGGCAAGGTGCTGGCCACTGTGCCGGGCGAGAAGCTGGGCGGCATCGAGTTTGAACACCCGCTGTACGACGTGGCCAGCGCAGACGGCAGCTACGGCTACCGCCGCCTCTCGCCCGTGTACTTGGCTGACTACGCCACTGCCACCGACGGCACGGGTATCGTGCACTCCTCGCCCGCTTATGGTGTGGACGACTTCAACTCGTGCGTAGCGCACGGCATGCAGTACGACGACATCCTGAACCCCGTGCAGGGCAACGGCACCTATGCGGCCGACTTCCCGCTGTTTGGCGGCCAGCACATCTGGAAGGCCATCCCCGTCATCATCGAAGCCCTGCGCAATGCGGGCCGCCTGATGGCCACCAAGGACATCGTCCACAGCTACCCGCACTGCTGGCGCCACAAGACGCCCGTGATCTACCGCGCCGCCGCCCAGTGGTTCGTGCGCATGGACGAAGGCGAAGGCGTGTTCACCACCGACAAGGCCCCCGGCACGCTGCGCCAGACAGCCCTGGCGGCCATTGAGCAGACCAGCTTTTACCCCGAAAACGGCAAAAGCCGCCTGCGCGACATGATCGCGGGCCGACCCGACTGGTGCATCTCGCGCCAGCGCAGCTGGGGTGTGCCCCTGCCCTTCTTCCTGCACAAGGATTCGGGCGAACTGCACCCACGCACCATGGAGATCATCGACCAAGCTGCGGCCATTGTGGAACAGGGCGGCATCGAAGCCTGGAGCCGCGTGACGGCCGAGGAAATTCTGGGCGCGGACGACGCGCCGCACTACACCAAGAGCACCGACATCCTCGAAGTGTGGTTCGACTCCGGCTCCACCTTTTGGCATGTGATGCGTGGCACGCACGGCACCATGCACCACGAAACCGGCCCCGAGGCCGACCTGTACCTGGAAGGCCACGACCAGCACCGCGGCTGGTTCCACAGCTCGCTGCTGCTGGCCAGCGCCATCTTTGGCCGCGCACCCTACCGCGGCCTGCTGACGCATGGCTTCACCGTGGACGGCCAGGGCAAGAAGATGAGCAAGTCGTTGGGCAACACCGTCTCGCCGCAAGAGGTGAGCGGCAAGCTGGGCGCGGAAATCATCCGCCTGTGGTGCGCCTCCACCGACTACTCGGGCGACCTGGCAATCGACGACAAGATCCTGGCCCGCGTGGTCGATGCGTACCGTCGTATCCGCAACACGCTGCGCTTTTTGCTCGCCAACGTGAGCGACTTCGACCCCGTCACCGACAGCGTGCCTGCCGACCAGTTGCTGGAGATCGACCGCTACGCCCTGGCCCGCGCCAGCCAGCTGCAGGCAGACATCCTGGCGCACTATCAGGTGTATGAATTCCACCCCGTGGTGTCCAAGTTGCAGGTCTACTGCTCGGAAGACCTGGGCGCGTTCTACCTCGACGTGCTCAAGGACCGCCTCTACACCACGGCACCCAAGAGCCTGGCCCGCCGCAGCGCGCAGACCGCGCTGTACCAGATTACCCACGCCATGCTGCGCTGGATGGCCCCGTTCCTCTCGTTCACGGCCGAAGAGGCGTGGAAGGTGTTCGGCCAATCCGAAACCATCTTTGTCGAGAAGTTCTGGGACTTCGGCACCACCGATACGGCGCTGCTCGCGAAGTGGGATGCCATCCGCGCCGCCCGTGAAGTGGTGAACAAGGAAATCGAGGCCCTGCGTGCCGACGGCAAGGTGGGCGCATCGCTGCAGGCCGAAGTCACCGTGACCGCAAGCGGCGACCTGCTGGAAGCCCTGCGCAGCCTGGGCGAGGATCTCAAGTTCGTCCTCATCACCTCGACCGCCCAGGTGGCCGAAGGCGAGGCGCTGGCCGCCACCGTGAGCCCCACCACCCACGCCAAGTGCGAGCGCTGCTGGCACTACCGCGAGGACGTCGGCCACGATGCGGCCCATCCCACGCTGTGCGGCCGTTGCACCAGCAACCTCTTCGGAGCCGGTGAGAGCCGGACCTGCGCCTGATGGCCCGCAGCACCCGCGCCGCAGGCCCCAGCATGTGGCCCTGGCTCGCCTGGGCCACCCTGCTGCTGATTGCCGACCAGTTCACCAAAACGCTGATCCTGGGCTACTACCGCCTGGGCGATGCGACTTATGTGACCAGCTTCTTCAACATCGTGCGCGCCCACAACCCGGGCGCTGCGTTTTCTTTCCTGGCCGATGCCGGGGGCTGGCAGCGCTGGCTGTTCACCGGCATCGGTGTCGTGGCCACGGTGTTCATCGTGTGGCAATTGCGCGCCCACCCGGGGCAGAAGCTGTTCTGCTTTGCACTGTCTAGCATCCTGGGCGGAGCCGTGGGCAATGTGGTAGACCGGCTGATGCACGGCTATGTGGTGGACTTTCTCGACTTCCACTGGGCAGGCTGGCACTTCCCAGCGTTCAACCTGGCCGACAGTGCCATCACGGTGGGCGCTGTCTGCCTGATCCTGGACGAGTTGCTGCGCGTACGCCAAAGTCGCTGAACAACCCGGCCAGCTCAGGCCGGGCACGACCCCTGCTTCCGACGCGGACATGACTGATGAACCTGCCTGTACAGGTTTATAGTCGGTCGCTCAATTCATGAAGCATCTCCTCAATCTCTTGGCAGCTGTCGCGCTGCTCGTCTGGGGCACCCACCTGGTGCGCACCGGCATCCTCCGTGTCTTTGGCGCCAACCTGCGCCAGATCATCGCCCGCAGTGTCAGCACGCGCGCCACCGCCGTGCTATCAGGCATCGGGGTCACCTCCCTGGTGCAGTCCAGCACGGCCACCGCGCTGATCGTGTCGTCGTTCGTGGGGCAGGGCCTTGTGGCGCTCCCAGCCGCTCTGGCCGTGATGCTGGGTGCCGATGTGGGCACCAGCGTGATGGCCGTGGTGTTTTCGTTGGATCTGTCCTGGCTGTCGCCGCTGTTCATCTTTGTGGGCGTGGTGCTGTTCATCTCGCGCAAGGACACCGCGGTGGGCCGTGTGGGCCGTGTGCTGATCGGCCTGGGACTGATGCTGCTGGCCCTGCGGCTGATCACCGAATCCACCACCGTGCTCACGCAGTCGCCGACGGTGCGCACGCTGTTGGGCGCGCTCACCAGCGACATGCTGCTCGAGATCTTCACCGGTGCGGTGCTGGCCATCGTCGCGTATTCGAGCCTCGCCACCGTGCTGCTCACGGCGGCGCTTGCAGGCTCGGGTGGCATTCCGGCCGACGTGGCGCTGGGCCTGGTGCTGGGCGCCAACCTCGGCAGTGGTTTATTGGCGGTGCTGACCACCATGCGCGCCAACGTGCAGACGCGTCAGGTACCCCTGGGCAACTTGTTTTTCAAGATCATCGGCGTGGTACTGATGGCGCCTGCCACGGGCCTGTGGCTCACACATGTACGCCCCATCGTGCCGGAAACGGCCACCCTGGTAGTCCTGTTCCACCTTGCATTCAACACGGTGGTGGGGGTGGTATGCATTGGCCTGACCGGCCCCGTGGCCAAGCTGGTGGAGCGGCTGCTGCCCAAGGAAGACACGGCCAAACAGGCGGGCATGCGCCCCCGGCATCTCGACCCGTCTGCGCTGGCCACGCCCTCGCTGGCGATTTCGTGTGCGGCCCGCGAAGCGCTGCACCAGGCCGACGTGGTCGAATCCATGTTGCTGGGCATGCACCAGGTCATCCGCACCGACGACCTGCAACTGGCAGAACAGTTGCGAAAGCTCGACGACGAGGTGGACGGCCTGTACTCGGCGATCAAGTACTACATGACCAAGATCTCGCGAGAGGCATTGGACGAACGCGAAGGCCGCCGCTGGGCCGACATCATCAGCTTCACCATCAACATGGAGCAGATCGGCGACATCATCGAGCGCGTGCTGATCGACATCGAGGACAAGAAGATCAAGAAAGGCCGGCAGTTCTCCGAGGCGGGCATGGAAGAGATCAACGAGCTGCACGCCCGCCTGGTGGACAACCTGCGCCTGGCGATGAGCGTGTTCCTCAACGGCAATGTGCGCGACGCGCAAAAGCTGCTGGAAGAAAAAGCGCGCTTTCGCGATCTGGAGCGTGCCTATTCGGCCACGCACCTGGCGCGGCTGTCGGACAACACGGTGCAGAGTATCGAGACCAGTTCGCTGCACATCGACCTGATCAGCGAGCTCAAGCGCATCAATTCGCTGCTGTGCTCGGTGGCGTACCCGATCCTGGAGTCGGCCGGTGCGCTGGCCCCCAGCCGTTTGCGCAACCTGTCCGACCAGGCCTGAGAAGCGTCGAGCGTCAGCGCAGCAAAGCCAGTACGCCCTGCGGCAACTGGTTGGCCTGGGCCACCATGGCCGTACCAGCCTGCTGCAGGATCTGCGAGCGCGACAGGTTGGCAGTTTCAGCGGCAAAGTCAGCGTCCAGGATGCGCCCGCGCGATGCCGAGAGGTTCTCGGACGTGACCTGCAGGTTGCCGATGGCGGTTTCAAATCGCGACTGCAACGCCCCAAGCTTGGCGCGCTCGCCACCGATGTAGGAAAGCGCGGCGTCCACGATCGACAGGGCATCGTTGGAGCCCTTGACGGTGGACACATCCAGCGAGGACACCGATTGCAGCGTGGAGCTGGCCGAGGTGGCGCCCAGCACCGAAGACGCCGATGCGCTGGTGGCGGCAAAGCTCTTTTCGGACCGCAAGGTGACCTGCCCCAGCGCCGTCAGAGACCCGCCCGCGCCAGTGTTGTTCAGCGTGCCGATGGCGCCCGTTTCAGCGTTCACCGCCTGCAACCACAGACCGCCCGCGAAAGTGCTGGTCACGGTGATGTTCTCGCCCGTCTGGTTTTCCAGAATGATGGCCGTGTTGTTGGCCGACAGCGGCTCTCCGGCCTTGACCACGCGGGCGCTCACGCCCGTCACGGCGTACTGGGCGTTGATGGCGTCCACCGCCTCGGACAACCCTTCCACCGTGTCGGCATTGGGCACCTTGACGCTGAAGTTGGCGGTCTTGCCGTTGTTGCCCGTGATGCTGAAGCTGGCGGTTGGCGTGCCAAAGTCAAAGCGCACCGTGGTCTTGGCGCTGGCCGTCACGCCGGTCGAAGCACTCACGGCGTTGAACCGCTCGGCCGCAGCAGCGGCTGAATCCGTGGTCGCGGTCGTCACCGAGGCCGTGCCGCGATAGCCCTGCACGGTGACCGCAGCAGCGGTGTAGGACGGCGACACCGCCGTGTCGATCATGGCGCCCACCAGCTTGTTGGAGCCGTAGTTCTGGATGCGCATGTCAGAGGTGCTCGCCACGATGGTCTGGCCTGCATTGGCTCCCACCTGGAACTGCTGGGTGCCAAAGGTGCCATCCAGCAGCCGGGCCCCATTGAATTCCGTGGTCTGCGAGATCCGCCCCAACTCGGACACCAGCTGCCCCACCTCCCGCTGCAGGGCCTGGCGGTCGCCTGCGCTGTTGGAGGCATTGGCCGACTGCACGGCCAGTTCGCGTACGCGCTGCAGGATGTCGCCCGAGGCCTTGAGGGCACCCTCGGCCGTCTGGGCCAGCGACACCCCATCGTTGGCGTTGCGCACCGCCTGGTTCAGGCCCCGGATCTGGCTGGTGAAGCGCTCGGAAATGGCCAGACCCGCGGCATCGTCCTTGGCGCTGTTGATGCGCAGACCCGACGACAGACGCTGGATGGAGGTGCCCAGCGAAGACTGGCTCACGCCCAGATTGCGCTGGGCCGTGAGCGATGCCACGTTGGTGTTGATGGTCGAGGGCACGTCGCGTACGTCGGTGGGAAGGATTGCCGCACAAGGCGCACCCCGAGGGGTTCCACACCTTGTCTGTAGGCATGATGTCGGCACCGCCGCGCCTGAACTTGAGCACTTTTGTCGGAGACAGAGCCCACCAGACGGGGACCGGATGAGCGCCCGGACGCTGACGACCGGGCCATTGGGGCCGCGAGAACCTGCCAGCCGCTGCACTTTCCAGTCGCAAGGCGGTAAACCCTGCCAGCAGCGCCGCCATGCCCACGGGCCGGCGAACGAAGGCCGTTCAGTGGCCGAAAAACGCGGCGATCACGAGGCCCGCCTCGAGGGTGAACCGGCCCTGGGCTACCTGCTCGCGCAGGCTCTCGGGGGCCAGCAGGTCAAAACGCTCCACCTCGCCGTCCTGATTGCACGGCGCCATGCCCGCGGGCACCACGGCGTGGAACCATTCGATGCGCTCTCGCATGTAGCCTGCACCGCCCCCCTCGTGGCTCGGTCGGCTGAATTCGACACAGCCCCCATGGCGCAGGCTGGCCAGCGCCTGTACCTGCAGGCCGGCCTCTTCCCAGGTCTCGCGCGCCACCGCCAGCTCCAGCGTGTCGCTGGCGGCCACCATGCCGCCCATGAGCGTGTCCCACAGGCCAGGATCGTTGGGCTTGGTGAAGGCGCGCTGCTGTACCCACATGCGGCCATCGGGTGCGGTGCCGACCAGGTGCACGGCCTGGGTGGCCAGACCCAGCACGCGCACCGCACCGCGCTCTACCGTGGCCAGCCGCAGACCTTGTGCGTCGAGCACCGCCAGTTGCTCGTCGCGCCACGGCCCGCAGCGGCCCGCGGCCTGCAAGGCACGGGCCAGCAGATTGAGCGCGCCCGTGGCATCGCCGGGCGTGCACTGCAAATGCCAGCCGCGGGACGATTGCTCCTGAAATGTGAGCAAACTATTCAGCGGGGACAAGCACAAGCCTCGTATTTCATGCATCACCTCAGACGGCACCGAACCCACGCAGCGCCCGGCCACCCAGAACGGCTCGCGCGCCGCTGCAGGGGGTTGCCGGGCCTGGGAACGTGCCTGCGCCAGCCACTGACCAAAGGCCGCGCCGTCTGTGCCTGCCATCAGAGCGTGAGAATGGTCGAGCCCGTGGTCTGGCGGGCTTCCAGGTCGCGGTGCGCCTGCTGCACATCGCGCAGCGCGTAACGCTGGTCGATGTGGATATTCACCTGCCCGCTCTGGACCACAGCAAACAGATCGTCGGCCATGGCCTGCGTGCTCTCGCGCGTGGCGATGTGGGTGAACAGTGTCTGGCGCGTGAGGTACAGCGAGCCCTTGGGGCCCAGCGCGCCGGGGGCAAACGCGGGCACAGGGCCCGAGGCATTGCCGAAGCTGGCCATCAGGCCAAACGGGCGCAGGCAGTCGAGCGACTTGTCCCAGGTGTCCTTGCCCACCGAGTCATACACCACCTTCACGCCCTTGCCGCCGGTGATCTCTTTCACGCGGGCCGCGAAGTCTTCGGTGCGGTAGTTGATCGCATGGGCCGCGCCATTGGCCAGCGCCAGCTGGCATTTGGCATCGGTGCCCGCCGTGGCGATCAGCTGCAGGCCCAGCGCGCGGGCCCACTGGCACGCAATCAGGCCCACGCCACCCGCCGCGGCATGGAACAGCACATGGTCGCCGGGCTGCAGGCCTTCCACAGGCAGGGTTTTCTTGAGCAGGTACTGCGCCGTCAGGCCCTTGAGCATCATGGCCGCGCCGGTCTCAAAACTGATCGCATCGGGCAGCTTGCACACGCACTTGGCGGGCATCACGCGGCGCTCGCAGTACGCGCCGGGCGGCTGGCTGGCATAGGCGGCGCGGTCGCCCACCTGCAGGTGCGTCACGCCCTCGCCCACAGCCTCGACCACGCCCGCAGCCTCCATGCCGATGGTGGCGGGCATGGCCAGCGGGTACAGGCCGGTGCGGTGGTACACGTCAATGAAGTTCAGTCCCACGGCATGGTGGCGAATGCGGATCTCGCCAGGGCCAGGCTCGCCGACGTCCACATCGACGATCTGCAGTTCTTCGGGGCCTCCGTGCTGGCGGATCTGGATGGCAAGGCTCATGGATCAGGTCTCCTGGGTCTCTTGGGTGACGGGAACGCGGGCATCGTGCCATGAATCTGCAAGCCTTGCTGGACGCGCGCCGCTACAGTGGCGGCATGACGCAACGACTCTCGCCCGGCACGGCAGCCCTGCTGACCTTGCCGCCGCTGCTGTGGGCCGGCAATGCCGTGGTCGGCCGCCTGGTCCACGATCTGGTACCGCCGATCACCCTGAACTTTCTGCGCTGGGTGCTGGCCTTTGCACTGCTGCTGCCGCTGGCCCACGGCGTGCTGCGCGCAGACAACCCGGTCTGGGCTCATTGGCGGCGCTATGCCGTGCTGGGGCTGCTGGGCATCGGCCTGTACAACGCCCTGCAGTACCTGGCGCTGCAGACCTCGACTCCGATCAACGTCACGCTGGTGGGGTCGAGCATGCCCGTGTGGATGCTGGCGGTGGGGGCGCTGTTCTTCCAGGCGCCCGTGACGCGGCGGCAACTCACGGGGGCCCTGCTGTCCATGTGCGGTGTGCTGCTGGTGCTCAGCCGCGGCGAGTGGGCGCAGTTGCTGGCGCTGCGCCTGGTGCCGGGCGATGTGTTCATGCTGCTGGCCACCATCTCCTGGGCGTTTTACAGCTGGCTGCTTGCACGCACCCAGGAGCCTGCGTCGGTACGCGCCGACTGGGCGGCGTTTTTGATGGCACAGATGGTGTTCGGCCTGGGCTGGTCGGGCAGTTTTGCGGCGGTGGAATGGGCCAGCGGACGCACCGCCATTGTCTGGGGCTGGCCATTGGCTGCGGCGCTGGCGTTCATTGCCATCGGCCCTGCGGTGGTCGCCTACCGCTGCTGGGGGGTGGGTGTGCAGCGCGCGGGCCCGGCGATCGCCGGCTTTTTCTCCAACCTCACGCCGCTGTTCGCTGCCGTGCTGTCGGCCGCCTTTCTGGGCGACACACCCCGGCTGTACCACGCGCTGGCGTTCGGGCTGATCGTGGGCGGCATCGTGGTGTCGTCGCGGCGCTGACCGACGGCGCACCCGGGGCGCCCATCACGCACCAGCCCTGCGGCAGTGCCTGTGCACGCACTCCCCAAGGGCTGGAGGCGTTCAGGCCGTCGGATCGGCCGGCACCGACTCCAGCAAAGCCTCGAGCTGCGCCGCCGGCATGGGCCGCGCGAACAGATAGCCCTGGTAGAAGTGACAGCCGTGCAGCGCAAGGAAGTCCTTCTGCGCCTCGGTCTCGACGCCTTCGGCCAGCACATCAAGCTGCAGGTTCTGGGCCATGCCAATGATGGTCTGCACGATCACGTCGTCGGTGTGCTTGACACCGATGTTGTGGATGAAGGACTGGTCGATCTTGAGCTGGTCGAGCGGCAGCCGCGTCAGATACGCCAGCGAGGAATACCCGGTGCCAAAGTCGTCCACGGAAAAGCGCACGCCCTTGGTCTTGAGCATCTCCATCTTCGCGATGGTATCGGCCACGTCGTCCAGCACCAGCGACTCGGTCAGTTCCAGTTTGAGCAGGTGAGGTCGCACGCCGGTTTCCCGCAGCACCTCGACCACGCGGGCGACGAAGTCGCGCTGGCGGAACTGGCGCGCGCTCACATTCACTGACAGCTGCAGGTGGCGCGTGGCCGGTGCGTCCTGCCAGCGCGCAAGCTGTTCGCAGGCGGTGCGCAAAATCCAGTGGCCCAGCGGCACGATGAGTTCACTGTCCTCTGCCACCGCGATGAAGTTGCCCGGCCCCACCAGCCCGCGCTGGGGGTGCTGCCAGCGGATCAGCGCCTCGGCCCCGACCATATGACCATCCAGGTGCCATTGCGGCTGGTAGTGCAGCACAAACTGCCGACCGCTGAGCGCCACTTGCAGGTCGTTTTCGAGTTGCGCACGCTGGCTGATAGCCACCTGCATCTGGGGGTCAAAGAAGCACAGGCCGTTGCGGCCTTGCGACTTGACCTGGTACATCGCAATGTCGGCTTGCTTGAGCCAGTCCACATCGGCCGGCATGTCACCGCCCATCAGCGTTGCGCCGATGCTGGGCGTGCTGTGATGCGCGTGCTGACCCAGCGTGTAGGGCACGTTGAGTTTGCGCAGGATCTTTTCGCCCACGCGGCGGGCATACGCAGCCGCCACCTCACTGTTGTGCGACAGCTCCTGGAGCATGACGACGAACTCGTCTCCGCCCAGGCGCGCCACCGTGTCCTCGCGGCGCACGCAGGCCTTCAGGCGCTGGGCCACCTGGCGCAGCAGCATGTCGCCTACCTCATGGCCCAGGGTATCGTTCAGCGTTTTGAAGTGGTCCAGGTCGAGAAACAACAAGGCGCCAAACTGACCGCTGCGCGCACTGGTGGCACAGGCCTGCTGGATGCGGTCCATGAGCAGACGGCGGTTGGGCAGGTTGGTCAGGGGATCGTAGAACGCGAGGTTCTCGATCTCGGCGCTGGCACGGCGCAGCTCGGTCACATCGTGGTAGGTGATCACCAGCCCATGGTCAGGCGTCAGTCGCTCCGTGATCTGGATCACCCGGCCGTCGGGCTGCACCTGCTCGTGCGGTCCCTGGGGCTGGAGCTGCAGCGACATACGGTGCTGCACCCAGCGCTCGACCTCAGCGTCAGACGCGTCCGGCAGGTGATGGCGGGCCTTGGCTTCCAGCACCTCGCGAAACGGCATCCAGGGCCGCAGCCGGCTGGACAGCCAGGGAAAGATGTCCTCAAAACGCCGATTCCACTGCACCAGGCGCAGGCGGCTGTCGAGCAGCACAAAGCCGCTCACCATGGACTCCAGGGCCTGGTCGAGCGTGTTCTTCGAGGCAGCGATGGCTGCGCGCGCCTCCGTGAGTCGCTGGATCGACCGCAGGGTAAGTACGGCCGCCACCAGCACCATGGAAACAAACCCCAGCGCCGCAGCGACGATGGCATTGCGCTCGCCCCGCCAACCGAGCAAAGCCGCCTGCAACGGCATGCTCGCGGCGATGCGCAGGTCATGGAACAGGATCGGCCGCGCCACCACCAGGGCAGGCTCGCCCGTCAGCCGCGCGGCGGCCTGCCAGTGGTTGCCCGAGTCCAACATCTCGTCCAGACGCGGACTGAGCACCGGGGCCACTGCATCTTCGCGGCTCGGCAGGCTCAGCAGCAACTGACCGCCCGCGCGCTCCAACGTCACCTGCAGCCCGGTGATATCCGTGCCCTGCATCAGCACGGCAGTCATCTGGGACAGCGGCAGCTCCGTCACCGCCAGCACCTGCCGCCCAGGCGGGGGGCCCACACGCAAATGCCGGGCTACATACAAGACCTTTTCTGCACTGATGAAGCTCACCACAGGGGAACTGATCATCAGCGTGGACACCGGCGGTTCGAGCACGCGCTGAGCGAAGCCAGGCGGTAGCTCGAACTGTGCGTCCCGCTCAGGCGTGTCCGACGAGACCAGCACACGCCCATCCGGGTCCAGCAGGGCCACGTAACGCACCATCAGATTGAGCCGCGCTGCCGTCTGCAGCCGCTTGCGCGCCAGGCTCCAGTCGGGGGCATCGGTGCCGTTGCTGGGCACCACATCGCGCTCGGCGAGGCTGGACAGCATCACATCCACCGCGAGCAGGGTGCGGTTCAACGTGGCCTCCGCGCCATCGACGAAACGCATCGCCCGGGTGGCGTTCTGCGCAAGCGCGGCCTCGCGTGCGTTGAGGGCAAGCACCAGGGCCACCGCCAGCACGGCCATGGTGAACAAGGCCGCCCCCACCCAGACAAAAAGACGCAAACGCGAAGGCCGGAGTGCGTTCATCGGGCAGGGCGCGCTGTCAGACCCCGCACCGGGCCAATGGTCTGGTTCCACAGCTGCGCACAAGCGTTGCCGCAGCGCTGTACCCAGCGCGGCAGGACATGGGTCTCCAGGATTTCGCGCCGGCTGATCTCATCCTGGCGACTGACCGGCACCACCGACATCGCACCCTTGCGCCCTGCTGCGCAAGCAGGTGCCCCCTGGTTACAGGCAATGCCGTCGGCGGTTTCTCGTTCAGACTCCGCCCACACCGCCCGCTCCAGCTTGGGCAGCTCGCGCTGCAGCAGTTCGCGCAGATCGGCGGGCAAAGCCTCCCAGGTGGGCAGATGCGCCCCGAAGATGGCCAGCCCCCAGGTGAGCGGCAAGGCATGCAGATGGCTCGTGAGGGTGTGCAGCCCCAGGATGTTGCCCGACATGGTGCCGGTGATCGCGCATTCGGTGCCGCCGGACTGCAGGTTCGGCACGATCTGCGAAAAACTGGTCAGGACGGGAGTGCCCCCCAGCGCTCCCACAAAATCGGCCTGCGTGGACGACGACACCCGCACCCGCCGCCCGCGCAAGTCGGTCAGCGCGCCCAGGGGCCGCTTGCAGAACACCACCTGCGCCGGGTAGGTGTAGATGGCCAGCACCTGCACGTTCAGACGCTCGCGCAGCGACTGCTCCAGATGCGGCCGAAACGCCGCCAGCGTGCTGCGCAGCGTCGCCACATCGGGGTTGAGGCCCGCAAGATCCGGGGCGGTGTATTCCGGGTGGTCGGCTGTGAAGGAGCTCATGAGCACGGTGCCAAAAGGCACCACACCCAGTTGCAGCAGACTCAGCATCTCAGTGCCGGGAACCCCGGCCCGGTCAAAGGGGACGATCTCTGCGCGATAGCGCCCGTTGCTGAGCTTGGGCAGTTCACGCGTCCAAAAGGGTTCTTCCTGCCGGGTGTATTGGTTGAGGGTTGCCAGACCGCCAACGATGCGCAAGGTGTAAGGCTCAGTGGCCGTTCGGGCGCCAGCGCTCAGACACCAGGCAAGGCCCAGCAGGCCTGCGGCACAACGCAGCCATGTCCTCCACCCTCCGCCATGCGACAACAGCATCCTGCACTCCGTAGCCATGGTCGCAGGGCGCAGCGCTCAGGCAGCTACCCCTACAACCGCTTGCGTGCGCCCAGGGCGCGACCGTTTTGGTGGACCCGATTGTGCACCTTCGGGCCACTGTTCGACAAAGCCGTGCGGTCGCGTTGCAAGCTTGCAGCAAGGCCACCACACAAGCGGTACGGCCATTGCAGGCGTGGCGGTAGGCACCGCCTGCCATCAGAACGTGCCCGGGAAGGCTCCGCCATCGGCCAGTACGTTCTGGCCCGTGATGTAGCCCGCATGCACACTGCACAAGAAGGCGCAGATGGCGCCAAACTCTTCGGGTGTGCCAAAGCGACCTGCGGGAATCTGGGCCTGGTGGGCGCTGCGCACGGCCTCCAGCGTGCTGCCGCTGCGCTGGGCGGCGGCGCTCATGGTGCCCGCCAGGCGGTCGGTGTCGAATTTGCCGGGCAGCAGGTTGTTGAGCGTCACGCCCTGGCGGGCCAGAGGGCTGCGCGCCACGCCGGCCACAAACCCCGTCAGCCCGCTGCGCGCGCCGTTGGACAGCCCCAGGATGTCGATGGGCGCCTTCACGGCGCTTGAGGTGATGTTGACGATGCGCCCGAAGCCTCGCTCGGCCATGCCGTCCACCGTGGCGCGGATCAGCTCGATGGGCGTGAGCATGTTGGCGTCCACGGCGCGCAGCCAGGCATCGCGGTCCCACTGGCGGAAGTCTCCGGGCGGAGGACCACCGGCGTTGGTGACCACGATATCGAACGCGCGGCCCGGCCCGCCGGCCACGCCGAACACGGTATCACGCCCTGCAGCGGTGGTGATGTCGGCGGCCACCGCCAGCACCTGGGGGGCAACGCTGCCCCGCGCATGCGCAGCGGCGGCACCTTCGGCCGCCAGAGCGCGGGCCGCCTGCTCCAGCGCCTCCTGCCCGCGTGCGTTGACGACCAGGTTCACGCCCTCACGCACCAGCGCCTGCGCGCAGCCACGTCCCAGCCCCTTGCTGGCGCCGCAGACCAGCGCCCATTTGCCTGCAATTCCTAAATCCATGCGTGTGTTCCCGTGCGGTGTTGATGGTGATGTGCAGCAAGATGGCTGCCGCAGCGTCGCCCGCATGATAGGGAGCCTCACAACCGGATGCTGGGGTGCGCGCGATTCCGGGGCGGCATGAACGGACTTGGAACGGCCTTGGCATCCGTCGACCGAATGCGGAAATCCATCACACCCCGCCACAACAGCCGCGAGGCCGCGCGCGGGCACGCGCGGGAAATCCGCAACAATCATGGGGATACCAACCACCACAGAGTGAGGGAACCCCCATGCCACGCTTTTTCTGGCGCGCGCTCGCCCTGGTCTGGGCCTGCGGCGGCCTGGCTGCGCAGGCCCAGGCGCAGGACGCCGCGGTGCTCAAACGCGCAACCGAACTGCGCGACGCCCCGTCCGACACCGCGCCCAGCGTGGCGCCGCTGCCCGCGCAGTCTGGCGTGACCCGCACGCCGGAACGCAAGGGGGCCTGGGTGAAAGTGCGCACACCCCAGGGCGCCAGCGGCTGGGTGCACATGTTCGACCTGAGCCCGGCATCGGGCAGCGCAGCAGGCAGCGGCAACGCGGCCACCAGCGGCGCACGGAGCCTGGGCAGCCTGTTGGGCGGCAGTGCAGGCCAGACCACCACGGCCACGTCCACCGCGGGCATTCGCGGTCTGGGTGCCGAGGACATTGCCAACGCACAGCCCAACCCTGCGGCGGTAGGCCGCGCCGAGGCGCTGCGCGCGGGCCCTGAAGAGGCCCGCCGCTTTGCTGGCAGCGCCGCACTGCGCAGCCGCGACGTGCCGCCGCTGGCCGAGCCGCCCCGCCCTGCTGCGGGCGGCGGCACCAGCAGCAGCCCGGCGGGTGGCTCCAACCCGTCCGACCCCAACTTCAGCCCGAACTGACGAGGTGCCCATGGCCATGACCTCTGCCCTCCTGCGGCGCGCTGCCGCGCCTGTGGCCGCCCTGGCGGCCTGTACCGCTTTGCTGTTGCCCGCCCCGGCTGCGGCGCAGAACGTGCTCAACCTGCTCAATTCGCTGGGCGGCGGCAGCTCGGGCGGCGGTTTGCTCGGGGCCGTGACCGGCGGCAACACCGCCGCCCCGGCCCAGGGCGACGATCTGATCAGCCTGCTCACGCGCTCGGTGGACAACATCGACGAAGCCCGCGAGATCGAGATCGGCCGCCAGCTTGCCGCCGTGCTGCTGGGCAGCAAACCGCTGCACCCCGACCTGGCGCTGCAGCGCTATGTGAACCAGCTGGGCCGGTGGATCAGCCTGCAGTCCTCGCGCCCGCACCTGCCCTGGACGTTCGCCGTGCTGGACGACCCGGGCTACAACGCCTTCGCCGCCCCCGGCGGGTATGTGTTCATCACCAAGGGGCTGGTGGACCGCTGTGCCGACGAATCCGAGCTGGCCGGCATCCTGGCCCACGAGATCACGCACGTGACCGCCAAGCACCACCTGCACGCCATGCGCAAAACGGCGCAGTCGGGCGTGCTCACGCAGCTGGTGGCGTCGCAGGTGCGAAGCAATGCCGTGGGCAACCTGGTGGCGTCGCAGTTTCTGGCGCTGGCGCGCAACCTGTATGCGCGCGGGCTGGATCAGGCCGACGAGCACGACGCCGACCGCAACGGCGTGGCCCTTGCCGCCCGCGCAGGCTTCGATCCGTACGGCCTGGTGGCCGCGGTGCAGCAGCTGCGTGGCGCAGCGCAAGACAACCCGGCTTTCGCGCTGGCGTTGTCCACCCACCCACCCGCCCAGGCGCGGCTCGACTACCTGGAGGCGGCCATGGGCCGTTCGTTCGACACGCTGGCGCCGGTAGCACCGGTGACGGTGGCGCAACGCCTGTCGGGCAAACCAGCGGCAGAGCCCGCACTGGCCGCCCCACAAGCCGCCCCGGCACCGGCGGCCGCCCCGGCACGCAAAGCCGCGCCGCCGCCCAAAAAGAAGGACAAGGCCTCGTAACGCCGCCATACCTCCTCGCCGCCACGCCGACCTGGGCGCGGTGCCGATACCGCCCCGGGCCCCAAGCGGCCCCACCGCTGCGGCCTGAGCCGCAGGCTCAGCGCGCAGCGCGGGTGAACACGGTGATGCCCACCAGCACCAGGGCCGTACCGGCCGCCACCCAGGCGGTGAAGGGCTCGCCGAGAATGGCGATGCCCATGGCGATGGTGGACAACGGCCCCACCATGCCGGCCTGCGCAGCCAGGCCCGCGCCAATGCGTTCGATCGCCATCATCACCATCAACACCGGCGCAGCGGTGCACAGTGTGGCGTTGAGCACCGACAGCCACAGCACCTCGGGCGCCACCACGGCGGCCGACAGCGGCCGAAGCAGCACAAACTGCAGCAGGCACAGCCCACAGGCCACGGTGGTGGCCAGCCCCACCAGGCGCAGCGAGCCCAGGCGCTGCACCATCTCGCCGCTGTAGACGAGGTAGATGGCGTAGCTCACCGCACTCAGGAACACCAGCAGCGCACCCCAGGCGGTGTGCCCGCCGGTGAACGAAGCCTCGTGCCCGAACACCAGCACCACCCCGGCGTAGCTGATGGCCATGCCCAGCGCCTGCTGCATGGACAGCCGCCGCCCGTACAGCAGCCAGCCCAGCAGCATGACCAGCGTGGGGTTGAGGTACAGGATCAGCCGCTCCAGGCTGGCGCTGATGTAGGCCAGCCCCGCAAAGTCCAGAAAGCTCGCCAGGTAGTAGCCCGTCACCCCCAGGCCCAGCACGCCCAGCCAGTCGCGCCTCGACAAGGGCGGCTTGCCCCGGCTGGCCCACCAGGCCATGGTGGCAAAGATCGGCAGCGCAAAGAGCATGCGGTACATGATGAGCGTGACCGCATCCACGCCATAGCGGTAGGCCAGCTTGACGATGATGGCCTTGCCGCTGAACGCAATCGACCCGAGCAGCGCCAGCACCAGCCCAGACGCTATGCTTTTAGGAGCTAGTCGTGCTTGACTTTGCTGGTTCTCAGCCCGATTTGGCATGAAATCCTTGGCCACGGGTGCTCACCACCCCGCCACCAGGCCATCGCGGCGCGGGTCGCTGGCCGCCACGTAGCCCTCCACCGCCGGGTCGCCCAGGCGCCAGATGAACTGGCCGGCGCCAAAGTCCTGGTAGGGGTCCTGCAGCACCTCGAGCTGGTGGCCCAGCTCCGCCAGGCCCTGCACGGTGTCGGCGGGCATCTGGGCCTCCACATTGAGCGCCAGGCCCTGGTTGAAGCGCCAGCGCGGCGCATCGCACGCCGTCTGCGGGTTCTGCGCGTGGTCGAGCATGCGCACCAGCGTTTGCACATGGCCTTGCGGCTGCATGTTGGCGCCCATTACGCCAAAGCTCATCACCGGTGCGCCCCCCTGCGTCACGAAAGCCGGGATGATGGTGTGAAACGGCCGCTGCCCTGGAGCCACCAGGTTGGCGGGGTTGGGGCCGGCCGGGTCGGTGCTGAAGCCGTGGCCGCGGTTTTGCAGGCTGATGCCGAACTGCGGCTCCACACAGCCCGAGCCGAAGCCCGCGTAGTTGCTCTGAATGAAGCTCACCATCATGCCCTGCGCATCGGCTGCCGTGAGGTAGATGGTGCCGCCACGCACTGGGTTGCCCGCACCAAAGGCCTGGGCGCGGCGCGGGTCAATAAGCCGCGCGCGCGACGCGAGGTAGGCATCGTCCAGCAACTGCGCGGGCGTGACCTCCATGCGCGCGGGCTCGGCCACGTAGCGGTACAGGTCGGCAAACGCGAGCTTGATGGCCTCGATCTGCAGGTGCTGCGCGGCCACGCCATCGGGCGGCAGCGCGGCCAGATCAAAGCGCTCGAGCATGCCCAGTGCCATCAGCGCCGCAATGCCCTGGCCATTGGGCGGAATCTCGTGCACCTCATAGCCGCGGTAGCGGCGCGCAATCGGCGCGACCCACTCGGGCGCGTGCGCGGCCAAATCGGCCGTGGTCAGGCTGCCGCCGTGCTGCTGGATGAAGCGTGCCATGGCCTGCGCAATCTCGCCGCGGTAAAACGACTCGCCGCGCGTGGCCCCGATGCTGCGCAGCGCGCGGGCGGCGGCCGGGAATGCAAAGCGCTCGCCCACCTGCGGCGCACGGCCCCAGGGCAGAAAGCTCTGCGCAAAGCCAGGCTGGGCCTGCAGCTCAGGCGTGGCTGCGGCCCACTTCTGCTGCACCACCACGGGCACGGCGTAGCCGCGCTCGGCAATCTCGGCGGCGGGCTCCATCAGGTCGGCAAAGGGCAGGCGGCCAAAGCGCTCCGACAGTGCGGCCCAGGCGCTCACCGCCCCGGGCACCGTGACCGAATCGACGCCCCGGCGCGGCGGCGTCGGGGCACGGCCATAGCGATGGTGGAAGTAGGCCGGCGTCCAGGCCGCAGGCGCGCGGCCCGAGGCGTTGAGCCCGTGCAAATGCTGCCCGTCCCACAAGATGCAGAACGCATCGCTGCCCAGGCCGTTGCTCACGGGCTCGCAAATGGTCATGGCGGCGGCGGCGGCAATGGCCGCATCGACCGCATTGCCGCCCTGCTGCAACATGCGCAGCCCGGCCTGCGCGGCCAGCGGGTGGGAGGTGGCAACCAGGTTGCGCGCGAACACCGGTAGGCGCAGGCTCGCGTAAGGCGTGGCGTAGCGGAAGTCCATGCGGCCATTATGGGCCGCACACCGCCAACGCGCAGCGCCCCACGCCAAACCCGAGTGCGGGCCGCCAGGCCGCGTCCAGCCTGGCTTCAGGCGCGGTGGAACATGCGCTGGTGCAGCCGCCGCAGCGACCACCACACACCCGCCGCCACCACGGGAATCGCGATGGCGGCCGTCGTCTCGGGCGACAGCGGCCAGCCCAGGCCCTGCGCACCCTTGGCCAGGTAGCTGACCAGCCCCACGATGTAGTAGGTGATCGCGGCCACCGACAAGCCTTCCACGGTGGACTGCAGCTTGAGCTGCAGGTCCTGCCGCTGGTTCATGGTGGCCAGCAGCGCCTGGCTGCTTTGCTGCTGCTCGATCTCGACGCGCGTGCGCAGCAGGTTGCTCATGCGCGAGACGCGCTGCGACAGAGCATCCTGCCGCCGTGCCGCCCATTCGCAGGTACTGCGCGCCGGGGTCAGGCGGCGGTCCATGAATTCGCGGATGGTCTGTAGGCCCGCCAGGCGCGACTCGGCAATGTCCTGGATGCGGCGGTCCAGCAGTTCGAAGTACGCGCTGCTGGCCGAAAAACGCGAATGCGTGGCTGCGTACTGGCTCTCGACCTGGCCCGCCAGCCGCGTGAGGCGGTCGAGCAGCACGGGCTCGGCGTCGCGGTTGGCGCTGCGGATGGCTTCGGCCAGCTCGGCCAGTTCGCGCTCGGCCGAGGCCAGCACGCTCGCAGCCTCGCGCGCGGCGGGCAGGCCCAGCAGCGCGGCCATGCGGTAGGTTTCGATTTCGAGCAGGCGCTGCACCAGACGGCCCAGGCGGCGCGGCGTCATGCCGCCCGTGAGCAGCACCATGCGCGAAAACCCGTCGGCATGGATGGCGAAGTCGGTGTACACCTCGCCGTGCCCATCGGCCACGGTGGATGCGACCAGCGTGTCCTCATGCAGTACATGGCCTACCAGCGAGCCCGAGCCAAAGCGGCTCGTGGGCAGCACCCACAGGTTCAGGCTGCACAGGCACTGTCCGGGCAGCGCGGCCAGCCAGTCGCGGGGCACGGCGTCGATGGCGCTGGGCGGCGCACGCTCGCCAAAGCCTGCGTCCTGCAGCGGCACGCTGAAGGTCCACGACACGAACTCGGTGTGCAGTTCCCAGCGCAGGCGGAAGGCCCCGAGGTCGGTGCGCAGGTGCGTGGTTTGCGCATCCGGCGGCGCCATGTGGTGGTCGCGCAGCAGCGCAGCCACATGGGCGCGGCTGGCCTCTCGCCCTGCAGCGTCGGTCAGCATCACGATGTGGGCGATGGCCAGTGGCGCGCTCAGCGCTTCGGGCGGGCGGGCGTGGATCTCGTTGTGCAGCAGCGCCCGTTGCGGGTGCTGTGCGGGACGGACAG
The DNA here is from genome assembly GCF_039540375.1 of Acidovorax lacteus. Classification (NCBI taxonomy): domain Bacteria; kingdom Pseudomonadati; phylum Pseudomonadota; class Betaproteobacteria; order Burkholderiales; family Comamonadaceae; genus Acidovorax; species Acidovorax lacteus. Next base: position 31,797 of record NZ_BAABEX010000029.1, on the reverse strand, counting down.
GCAGGTTCATGCGGGCAGTCGGCTCGGGCGCCCCGGGCGGGGCGCGGCCCGCCATTGTGTACGCAGCCGACAGCACAGGGCCCGAGAGCGCTCCCCAGAGCCGATGCGACCCGTGGCACCCACCATGAAAAACGGCACCCCGCAGGGTGCCGTTTGCATGCGCCGGGCCGTTCGGCCCCCAAGCGGCGGTCAGTCGTCGACGAAGGCTTCTTCGCGTTTGTTCTTCACCGCCGGCAGCAGCACGATGATGAGCAACAGGGCCGCCGCCGCCAGCAGGCCGGCCGAGAGCGGGCGCGTGACAAACACGCTCCAGTCGCCGCGCGACAGCAGCAATGCACGGCGCAGGTTCTCTTCCATCATCGGGCCCAGGATGAAGCCGAGCAGCAGCGGCGCGGGCTCGGTACCCAACTTGTGGAAGATGTAGCCGATCAGGCCGAACAGGCCCACCATCCACACGTCCCAGGTGTTGTTGTTGGTCGAATACACGCCCACGGCGCAGAACAGCACGATGGACGGAAACAGCCAGCGGTAGGGCACCGTCAGCAGCTTGATCCACAGGCCGATCAGCGGCAGGTTCAGGATCACCAGCATGGCGTTGCCGATCCACATCGAGGCGATCAGGCCCCAGAACAACTCGGGGTTGCTGGTCATCACCTGCGGGCCCGGCTGGATGTTGTGGATGGTCATGGCCCCCACCATCAGCGCCATCACCGCGTTGGGCGGAATGCCCAGCGTGAGCAGCGGAATGAACGAGGTCTGCGAACCAGCGTTGTTGGCCGACTCGGGCGCCGCCACACCGCGGATGTTGCCCTTGCCAAACGGCACTTCGCCCGCTTTGAGCTTGGTCTTCTTTTCGACCGTGTAGGCCGCAAAGGCCGCCAGCAGCGCACCGCCGCCCGGCAGAATGCCCAGCGCAGAACCCAGCGCCGTGCCACGCAGTACCGCCGGCACCATGCGCATGAAGTCTTGCTTGGTGGGCAGCAGACCCTGCACCTTGGCAGTGAAGACCTCACGCTCGTCATCCGGGCGCGAGAGGTTGGCAATGATTTCGCCGTAACCGAACACGCCCATGGCAATCACCACGAAGCCGATGCCGTCGGTGAGTTCCGGGATGTCAAAGCTGTAGCGGGCCACGCCCGAGTTCACATCGGTGCCGATCAGCCCCAGCAGCAGGCCCAGCACGATCATGGCCACCGCCTTGAGGAGCGAGCCGGAGGCCAGCACCACAGCGCCGATCAGGCCCAGCACCATGAGCGAGAAATACTCGGCCGGGCCGAACTTGAAGGCCACCTCGGTCAGCGGCGGCGCGAACGCGGCCAGGATCAGCGTGCCCGCACAACCTGCAAAGAACGAGCCCAGGCCTGCCGCGGCCAGTGCTGGCCCCGCTCGCCCATTGCGCGCCATCTGGTAGCCATCGATCACCGTGACGACCGACGAGGACTCGCCCGGCAGATTCACGAGAATGGCCGTGGTGGAACCGCCGTACTGGGCGCCGTAGTAGATACCCGCCAGCATGATCAGCGCAGCCACCGGGGGCAGCGCATAGGTGGCCGGTAGCAGCATGGCAATGGTCGCCACCGGACCGATGCCGGGCAGCACCCCGATCAGCGTGCCCAGCAGGCAGCCGATGAAGCAGTAGATGAGGTTCTGGAAGGTGAAGGCGACGCCGAAACCGGTCGCCAGGTTCTGAATCAAGTCCATGGTCGTGCTCCCCGATCAGCCGGCAATGAAACTGGGCCACACCGGGAACTGGAGCTTGAGCGCCAGCACGAAGGCCGCATAACTGCCCACCGCCAGAACGGTGGCCAAGATGAAGACCTCCAGGGCCTTGAATTGGCTGCCTGCCAGGCTGGCAATGAAGGTGAGCGCGTAGATCGCCACGATCAGACCCATGGCCGGAATGCCCAGGCTCGGGATTCCGCCCAGCAGAATGCCGAAGGCCACGTTGGCTCCGAGCACGAAAATCAGCGGCCGCCATGCCCACTTGCCGATCTTGTCGCCATCGGCCGTCTCGGTGATGGTCGCCTTGACGGTGATGATGGCACCGATCACCGCGAGCAGGATGCCCAGCATCAGCGGGAAGTAGCCAGGGCCCATGCGGGCGCCGGTGCCGATGTTGTATTGCGTTGCCCCCCAGGCAAACGCGCCTCCGACGCCCATGAACATGAGGCCGGAGAAGAAGTCTTTTTGACTTTTGATTCTCACGATGTGTCTCCTTGGCGGAATACCGATGCGCGATTGTGGGGCCACGCATCCCTGCTCCGGATGTGGATTCCACCTACGCGACAACCGCAGCCGAGGCCGGGACGCACAGCGCGGGTCACCAAGGCGACAGAGCCGCGCAAAGCCCGCCTGGAACGCCGCGCCTTATTCGATGGGCGGCGTTGCGACCACCACCTCTTCGAGCGTGGTCACGCCCTCTGCCACCCGCAGCGCACCGGCCAGACGCAGCGGGCGCATGCCGTCGGCCACAGCCTGGCGGCGCAACTGCTCCATCGACGGGGACTGGTTGATCTTTTCGCGCAACGCCTCCGTCACGGTGAGCAGTTCGTACAAGCCCATACGGCCGCGGTAGCCGCTCATGCGGCAGTCCACACAGCCCACGGGACGGTAGGGCTGGTAGCCACCTTGCAGCTTCCAGGGACGCACCGCGTCGGTCAGGGTTTCGAGGCGTGCCTCAGGGTCGGGCTGACGGCACTGGCTGCACAGAGTACGCACCAAGCGCTGGGCCAGCACCCCCAGCAGCGTGGCATTGATCAGGTAGGCGGGCACGCCCAGCTCCATCAGGCGCGTGATGGCCGAAGGCGCGTCGTTGGTGTGCAGGGTCGAGAACACCAGATGCCCGGTCAGCGCGGCCTGCACGGCCATCTCAGCGGTCTCCAGGTCGCGGATTTCGCCCACCATGATGATGTCCGGGTCCTGGCGCATCAGCGCGCGCAGGCCCTCGGCGAAATTGAAGTCGAGCTGGGGCTGCACCTGCGTCTGGTTGAAGCTGGGCTCGATCATCTCGATCGGGTCTTCCACCGTGCTCACGTTCACCTCTTCGGTGGCCACACGCTTGAGGGTGGAGTACAGCGTGGTGGTCTTGCCCGAACCCGTGGGCCCCGTCACCAAGATGATGCCGTGCGGACGGCGCACCAGAGCCTCCCAACGCTGTGCATCGTGCTGCGCAAAGCCCAGTGCGTCCAGGTCCTTCACGGTGTTGTCCGGATCGAAGATGCGCATGACCATCTTCTCGCCAAAGGCCGTGGGCAGCGTGGACAGGCGCATTTCCACCTCGTCACCGCGCTGGTTGCGGGTCTTGATGCGTCCGTCCTGCGGGCGGCGTTTTTCCACCACGTCGATGCGGCCCAGCAACTTGATGCGCGACACCATGGCATTGAGCACGCCCATGGGCATCTGATAAACCGGGTGCAGCACACCATCGATGCGAAAGCGGATCACGCCCTGGTCGCGCCGTGGCTCCAGGTGGATGTCGCTGGCGCGCTGGTCAAACGCATACTGCCACAGCCAGTCGACCACGCGCACCACGCCCTGGTCGTTGGCGTCGAGCTGCCGGTTGGTCTGGCCCAGTTCCACCAGTTGCTCGAAGCTGCTGCCGCCCGTGCTGCCTCCCGCCTTCTGGGCGGCGCGCACCGACTTGGCCAGCGCAAAGAATTCGGCCGTATAGCGCGTGATGTCCTGCGGATTGGCGACCACACGGCGCACCGGGCGGCGCGACTGGCGCTCCACCTCGGCCACCCAGTCGTCGATGAAGGGCTCGGCCGTGGCCACGACCACCTCTTTGGTCGTGACCTGCACAGGCAGTACCTTGTGGCGTTCGGCGTAGGTGGCGCTCATGGCGTCGGCCACACGGCCCACGTCCACCTTCAGCGGGTCGATGCGCAGGTACTGCAGCCCGGCACGCTGGGCCACATATTCGGTGAGCGTCTCGATGTCCAGCGGCTTGCCGTCGCTGGCGCGCGTCATGGCCACGCTGGCCAGCCGCACCAGGGGGTGCTGTCGGCTTTCGGCCTGGGCGCAGCGCGCAATGGTGCGCTGTGCTTCTTCGGGCGCAATCACACGGTCGGCCGCCAGCCACTCCACCACGCGGCGCCAGTCCAGCGGGCCGATGTAGGGCAGTGCAGCGGCGCGGTGCGCGGGGGCGTTGGTGATGGCGTTCATCGAGGTCTCCCAGAGGCAGCGCCCCCCGCAGCGGCGGACGCTGGCGGGGATGCGCCACGGCATCGTAGCGGGTTCGGGCACCGCAGCGCCGGCTGCGTTGTCCAGCGATTCAGTCCACGGGCTTGAATCCGCGCAGCCACTTGACCGCAGGCAGTCCCCAGCGGGCCTGGATCGCGTCGGCACGTGCCTGCAGCACCGCGCGGCTCGGGCGGCGCGGCGTGCGCTGCGCCAGCACCACGGTATTGCCCTCGCGGGTGGGCTTGAAGGCCCAGAGCGCATCCGGCCCAAAGGCTTCGGCCAAAGACTGCACGCTGCGCGCGTAGCTGGACGAACGGCCGAACAGGTTCACGGTCATGCAGCCTTCGTCGCTGAGTGCGGCGCGGCAGTCGCCGTAGAACTGCGGGCTGTCAAGCACCGGCGCAGCGGCCTCGTGGTCGTACAGATCCACCGCCAGCGCGTCCACCGTGCCCGTCCATTCCGGCGAGCGGATTTCTTCGGCGGCATCGGCCAATACGACGCGTTGCATGGGGCCGTCGGGCGGAAGGCGGAACCACTGGCGGCAGACCGCCACCACCTGCGGGTTCAGCTCTACTGCGGTGGTGCACATGCCCAAGGTGCGGTGGCAGAACTTGGTGATGGCCCCGGCCCCCAGGCCCAGTTGCATGGCATGGCGCTCGGCCACCGTGTCGGGCTCGACAAAGAGCAGCCAGGCCATCATGCGCTGTATGTATTCCAGTTCGAGCGCGACCGGATCGTCCAGTCGCATGGAGCCCTGGATCCAGGGCGTGCCCAGGTGCAGGTGGCGCACGTCGCCGTCTTCGGAAATGCTGACCTCGGGCAGCGCTCGTGTGCCGTCGCGCGCTGGTTTCTTGCGTGTTGCCATGGATAGATGCGTGAGGGCCCTTGCGGAGCCGTAAAACGGTGCGGTCAGGCGTTGGGTGTCGGCAAAAGGCCGTGTTGCGCCATGCATTCGGCCCAGGCCTGGCGCTTGCGCTCGAAGCTCCAGGACGCATTGGCCGGGCTGGTGGACGGCAGTCGCACCGAGGCCACCGCGGGCTGCGCGCCACCGGCCCCCAGCGATTGCAGCACACGCGGCGCATGGCGAAAGCTCTCGGCTCCGTTGTGGGCCACCGCACAAAGCTCCGAGCATACCTGCCGCAGCATCGCAAAGTCGTTGACTTCGGCCGCGCGGATCGCGCTGTCGAGGCTGCCCTCGCGCTCGCAGGCTGCATACACGTCCCACAGGCCCAGGCCACGGTCCAGCAGCCAGGCGCAGCGGGCCGGGTACTGGTCAGCGCCCGGCAACGGGTGCTGGGGCCACAGCGACTGCAGGATGCGCCAGAAATGGTTCTGCGGATGGGCGTAGTACTGCTGCTGGCGCAGCGACGCCGCCCCTGGAAAGCTGCCCAGCACCAGCACGCGCGTGTGCTGCGCCACCACCGGCGCAAGCCCCACCAGGCGGGGGCCGGCAGTGGGTGCAGCCTCCGGGGGCCGACGGGCTGTCATGCGGCGGCCTCCACGACCCCGGACGTGTTCAGCAAGGCCTGCAGCCGGGGCAAGGCCGCGCAGGCATTGGCGGTGGTCTGGCGGGCCAGGGCATCGACCGATTCGCCGCGCAGCGCCGCCACCACCGCACCAATACGGGGCAGCTCCGCCGGGGTGTTGCGCCCCTGCGGTTGCCCGGCCGTGCGCGCGGCAGCGGTGGCATACAGCCAATGGGGCGGGATGTCGGGGGCATCGGTTTCCAGCACCAGCGCATCGGCCGGTAGCCACTCGAGCAGACGGCGCAACTGCAGCGCACGGTCAAACGTCACGGCACCACCAAAGCCGAGCTTGAAGCCCATGTCCACAAACGCGCGCGCCTGCTGCAGACTGCCATTGAAGGCATGGGCAATGCCCCCGGGCACCGCCATGCGCCGCAGATGCTTGAGCAGCCCGTCGGCCGACTTGCGCACATGCAGGATCACGGGCAAGCCAGCGTCGCGCGCCAGCCGCAGCTGTGCGGCATAGAAATGCTCCTGCCGCGCCCAGTCCAGGCCGGACACAAACCCGTCCAGGCCGATTTCGCCCACCGCCACCAGACGCGGGTCATTCCGCGCGACCTGCAGTGCCTGCTGCAGACGGTCCAGGTCTTCCATGGCCGCCCGTGGCGTGTAGAGCGGATGGATGCCCAGGGCATAGCTGTCGCCCTGCGCATGGGCCAGGGCCTGCACGGCAGGCCAATTGGCGCGCTCAACAGCCGGTATCACGCAGTGGTGTACCCCGGCGGCCCGGGCCGACGCGCGCACCTGTGCGGCGTCGGCGTCGAACTCGGGGGCGTCCAGATGGCAGTGCGTATCGATCCACAGCGGCATGGCGGGATGATGCCGCAATCTCCAGCCCCGCCGCCCCGCCTGCCAAGCCCCCGCGCTGCGGTCAGACGCCCGCCCGACGGAGGTGCGCACTGGCGCGATCCGTGCTACCTTCAAATCCACGCGCACTCTGGTCGCCGGGGTGCCCGGCCTTTGCACGGGCCGGCGTGTCGGGGCGGCCGATTGCACGCAGCGCCTTGCGGCCATGTCGCGGGGTTTTTGAGGTGTTACCGCGATCGAGGTGTTCGATGCCCCGGCCCGCCCGCTACAGCCCCTCCCGCCGTGCTGCGCCCCCCGCTGCGGCCGATGCGTTTGCGCCCGCGGACACTGCCGCACCGGCCACCGCACCCGCAGCGCCATCGGCCGCTGCCGATGCCTCGCCCCGTGGTGCTTCGCAAGCCCCTTGGCAGCGGCCCGACCGGTGGCTGTGGCTGGCGGTGCTGGCACTGGCAGCCCTGCTGAGTGCCAGCCTGCTGCGCGCACCTGCCGGCAATGCCCGCATGCCCAGCCAGGAGGCGATCGACGCCGCCGTGCTGCGCACGCTGCAGACCCAAACCCTGCCCTCGGCCGCCACGCGGGCCGCCGAAGCCGTGATGCCCTCGGTGGTGCGGGTGGTCGGCATGGGCAAAGGCAAGGGCGACAAGGAGGAAGAGCGCGGCATCGGCACCGGCGTGGTGATTGTGGACAAGGGCGTGATCCTCACCAACCTGCATGTGGTGGCTGGCGCCGACCGGGTGCTGGTGACCTTCCACGACGGCACCGAATCCACCGCCAGCATCACCGGCGCGCAGCCCGAGAACGACCTGGCGGTGCTGCAAGCCCACAAACTGCCCGACGACCTGCAGGCCGCCACCATGCGCAGCACGCAAGACCTGCAGCCCGGCGACCAGGTGGTGGCCGTCGGCTTTCCGTTCGGCATTGGGCCCTCGGTGTCGTCCGGTGTGGTGTCGGGCCTGCAGCGCGAATTCACCTCGCCCGAGGGCAAGCGGCAGATGAGCAACCTGATCCAGTTCGACGCGGCAGCCAACCCGGGCAATTCGGGCGGACCGCTGGTCACCATGGACGGCGAGGTGGTGGGCATCGTCACCGCCATCCTCAACCCCACGCCGGCCCGCACGTTCATTGGCATCGGGTTTGCCGTGCCCATCGAGAACGCCGCCTCGGCCGCCGGCATGCCGCCGTTCTGACCGCCCTTCCCCTTCGCCCAGCGCACAAGGAGCCCCATGACCACACCCACCGCCCCGCTGTCACCCACGCCCACCCCGGCCGAAACGGCTGCGCTGATGGAACAGGTGCTGTTCCAGGTCAAGCGCGTCGTGGTGGGGCAAGACCGCTTTCTGGAACGCGTGATGGTGGCACTGCTCGCCCAGGGCCACCTGCTGGTCGAGGGCGTGCCTGGGCTGGCCAAGACGCTCACCATCAAGACGCTGGCGCGCACGCTGCAGGGCCAGTTCAAGCGCATCCAGTTCACGCCCGACCTGGTGCCCGCCGATTTGGTGGGCACGCGCATCTACCACCCGCGCACCGGCGAGTTCAGCACCACGCTGGGCCCGGTGTTTGCACACCTGCTGCTGGCCGACGAGATCAACCGCGCGCCTGCCAAAGTGCAAAGCGCGCTGCTGGAGGTGATGCAGGAGCGCCAGGTGACGATTGCCGGCGAAACGCACCGCGTGCCCGAGCCCTTTCTGGTGATGGCCACGCAAAACCCCATCGAAACCGAAGGCACCTACGCGCTGCCCGAAGCGCAGGTGGACCGCTTCATGATGAAGGTGCTGATCGGCTACCCCAGCGAGGAAGAAGAGTTCGTGATCGCGCAGCGCGCACTGGAACCCGCGGTGGAAGTGGCCGCCGTGGCCAGCATGGCGCAACTGGCGGCCCTGCAGGCGGCGCGCCGGGCGGTGTACGTGGACCCATCGCTGCTCCAGTACGTGGTGCGCCTGGTGGCCGCCACACGAGACCCGCGCGCCTGCGGCCTGCCCGACCTGGCCCCGCGCATAGCCTGCGGCGCCAGCCCGCGCGCCACCATCCACCTGGCCGAAGGTGCGCAGGCGCTGGCGCTGATGCGTGGGCGCACCTATGTGCTGCCCGAAGACCTGACCGACCTGGCTCCCGACGTGCTGCGCCATCGGCTGTCGCTGTCGTACGAAGCCCTGTCCGAAGGGCTGGACGCCGACGCCGTGCTGGCCCGCCTGCTGGCCCACCTGCCCGCACCCGCGCGGCCCCTGCACCATGACACCGCCCAGCGCGCCGCCTGACGGCCCCATGCCCAGCGCGTCGGCGCGGGCCGAGCGCCTGCTGCGCCGGCTCGAATGGCGCGTGATACGGCGTCTGGACGGGTTGCTGCAGGGCGACTACCGCACGCTGATGCGCGGCAGCGGCCTCGACCTGGCCGACCTGCGCGAATACCAGCCGCACGACGACGTGCGCCACATCGACTGGAACGTGACCGCACGGCTGCAGCAGCCGCATGTGCGCGTGTTCAGCGAAGACCGCGAGATGGCGGCCTGGTTTCTGCTGGATGTCAGCGCCTCGGTGCGCTTTGGTCCGGCCGGGCACGACAAGCACGATGTGCTGACCGGCTTTGTGGGCGTGCTCGCCCGCCTGCTCACGCGCCACGGCAACCGCGTGGGGGCGCTGTTGTATGGGGCCGACGCGGCCCGTGCGGCCACTGGTGCGCTCGACCGCAGCCTGCCGCCGCGCAGCGGGCGTGCGCAGGTGCTGCAACTGCTGCACCGCCTGCAAGCCGACGCGCCGAGCGGGCCCATGGCCCCCGCCAGCCCCCGCGCTACGGCCCTGCGCCGCTGGTTTGGCCGCAACGCCACCGCACCGGCCCCGGCACCGGTACCGGCCACCGAAGCCGGCACCGACCTGGCCGTGCTGCTGCGCGCGGGCCTGGCCACCGTCAAGCGGCGCAGCACCGTGTTTGTGGTGTCCGATTTTTTGAGCCGTCCGGGCTGGGAGCCGCTGCTGGCCCGCCTGGTCGAGCGGCACGACGTGGTGGCCGTGCGCGTGCTCGACCCCACCGAGCAGGCGCTGCCCAACGTGGGCCTGCTCACGCTGCGCGACGCCGAAACCGGCGAACTGCTGACGGTGGACACGCAGGACACCCGCCTGCGCCAGCGCTTTGCAGCGCTGGCCGAGGCCCGTGACACCGCGCTGCGCGAGCGCCTGGCGCGCGCCGGGGCCGACACGCTCGAACTCTCGACCGCCGACGACCTGACCGACGCGCTGCTGCGCTTCATGGAGCTGCGGCGGCGCAAACCCCTGCCTCGTGGCGGCGGCCCGCGCTGGCCTGCAGGCCGGCCCTGGCCCAACGCCCCGGTCGCCCAGGCCACCCCCGCCGTCCAGGCAGCGCCTGCCTGAGCGCCCTATCTTCGGAGACCGACCATGGTGTTCCTCTGGCCCTCCCTGCTCTGGCTGCTGTGCCTGGCCCCGCTGCTGGTGCTGCTGTACGTGTGGCTATTGCGGCGGCGCAAGCAGGCGGCGGTGGCGTATTCGCACTTGGCGCTGGTGCGCGAAGCCTTGGACGCATCGCGCCCCTGGCGCCGGCATGTGCCGCCGCTGCTGCTGTGGCTGGCCCTGGTGGCGCTGCTGCTGGCCGCGGCCCGGCCCATGGCCGTGATCACCCTGCCCTCGCGCGACCAGACCGTGATCCTGGCCATGGACGTGTCGGGCAGCATGCGCGCCACCGACGTGCAGCCCGACCGCATCACCGCCGCACAAGAGGCGGCGAAGGCCTTCATTGCCGAGCTACCGCGCCATGTGAAGGTGGGCATCGTCGCGTTTGCCGGCAGCGCCCAACTGGCCCAGTTGCCCACGCAAAACCACGAAGACCTGGTCAAGGCCATCGACAGCTTCCAGCTGCAGCGAGGCACAGCCACGGGCAACGGCATCATGCTGTCGCTGGCCACGCTGTTCCCCGACGCAGGCATTGACATCGCCGCCCTGGGCGGGCGGCAGTCCATGCGCCCCCGGTCGATGGACGAAGTGCTGCAGCAAGACGCCGCCAAAGGCTTCAAGCCGGTGGAGCCGGGCTCGTACACCTCGGCCGCCATCATCATGCTGACCGACGGCCAGCGCACCACCGGTGTGGACCCGCTCGAAGCCGCCAAATGGGCCGCCGACCGCGGCGTGCGCGTGTACACCGTGGGCGTGGGCACGCTGCAGGGCGAAACCATCGGATTCGAGGGCTGGTCCATGCGCGTGCGGCTGGACGAAGAAACCCTCAAGGCCATCGCTGTGCGCACGCAGGCCGAGTACTTCCACGCCGCCACGGCGGCCGACCTGCGCAAGGTGTACGAAACCCTGAGCACCCGCCTGACAGTGGAAAAGCGCGAGACGGAGGTCTCGGGGCTGTTTGCGCTGGCCGGGGCGTTGCTGGTGCTGATGGCTGGCGGGTTGTCGCTGTGGTGGTTTGGGCGGGTGGCCTGATAGGACAGGACTGGACGCTATTTTTTTGATAGCTGCTTGTGCCTGTCCATCAAGAAGAAGCAGCGTTTCGGGGTGTTTGTGCTTATTTGACAAGCACGAGCAGCTATTAAATTCGTAGCATTTGGTTGTTGGTGGCGTTAGTTTGCCGATTGCTTGTGCTGTGGTCTGAGGCCGGGATGTGCGCCCGGCGGCGCACCTTCTTTCTTTTGGGTCGCCAAAAGAAAGAAGGCAAAGAAAAGGCGACCCCACGTCTGCGTCCCTGCGCTTCGCTGTGGGCACCCTGCGGTGCTCGGTCGCGGGGCGTGCTGCGGAACTCGCTGCGCGCTGATCGCGCTCCGCTCGGACAACCGCAGCAAGCCAGACCACGATGCGGGTGTGTCCTGCGGCACACCCGCGCGCCCCGCGCCTTGCGCTCCTCGTCGCAGCCGAGGGGCCAGAGGGGTCGGCTGCTGCTGCGCAGTGACGCCGACTCCCGGGCGGCGCAGCCGCCCTGCCGATGCATAGGCCCACAGCGGTGATGCCCTCGTTGGGCCGAGCGCAGCGATGGCCCGTCTCCCCACCCCCTTCAGGATGCGCCGAGGAGCGCAGCGCCTGGGGTGGCCTGCGTGCCGAAGGACACGCAGGCTTCGTCAACTGACTCGCCGCATTTGTCCGAACGCAGCGCTGCAGGCGCGCAGTGAGTTATGCGGCGCACCCCAGGCGCGAGCACCGCAGGTTGCCCCAGACGCACTCCCGTGCGTCTGGGGTCGCAGCCTGTAGGGTCGCCTTTTCTTTGGTGACTTTCTTTTGGCGACCCAAAAGAAAGTCACTGCGCCGCCGGGCGCACATCCAGGCTCCGGAACACAGCACAAGAACAGCGGACAACCACCGCCAACCAGCCCAACCGAGACAATTGCTATTAATTTGATAGCTGCTCGTGCTCAAGAAACAAGCACAAGCAGCCCAAAACACCTCAAGCCCCCGCCAGCCGCCCCTGCACCAGCCGCAGCACCCGATCACACCGCGCCGCCAGGCTTTCGTCGTGCGTCACCAGCACAAAGGCCGTGCCCTGTTCGCGCGCACGCTGCAGCATCAGCGCAAACACGCCGTCAGCCGTGCTGCGATCAAGGTTGCCGGTGGGTTCGTCGGCCAGCACGCAGGCCGGGCGGGTGACCAGCGCACGCGCAATCGCCACACGCTGGCGTTCGCCGCCCGACAGTTCGGCCGGGCGGTGGTGCAGGCGTTCGGCCAGGCCCACGGATTCGAGCACGCGCGCCGCCTGGGCGCGGGCGTCGGCCAGGGTGTCGCGGCGGATGCGCAGCGGCATGGCCACGTTGTCGAGCGCGCTGAACTCGGGCAGCAGGTGGTGGAACTGGTACACAAAGCCCAGGTGCGCATTGCGCAGCGCGCCCTGCTGCGTGGCCGACAGGCTGTGCAGCGCCTGGCCCTGCAGCCACACGCTGCCCGCGGTGGGCGCGTCCAGCCCGCCCAGCAGGTGCAGCAACGTGCTCTTGCCGGAACCCGATGCGCCGACGATGGCCAGGGTTTCGCCCGCGCGCACCTGCAGGTCGATGCCGTGCAGCACCGTCACATCGAGCCGGCCTTCGGTGAAGCGTTTGGTCAGGCCGCGGGCTTCCAGCACCACGGCATTTTTTTCAGCGTTCATCTCAGTGGTCCACGGCACGAAACTGTCGCTCACCAGGCCGGGGCAGCCGCGCCAGGGCCGCCCCGCCGCGTGGGCTTCGGCCCCGGGCCCGCGTTGCACAGCCATGCGATAGCGGGGGAAAGGCGCGAAGCGTCTCAGGGGGGTGTTGCTTACTCATACCGCAGCGCCTCCGCCGGGTTCACGCGGCTGGCGCGCCAGCTCGGGTACAAGGTGGCCGCAAACGACAGCGCAAGCGAGATGAGCCCGATCGGCACGATGTCGCTGCCCTGCGGGTCGCTGGGCATGCGGCTGATGAGGTAGATGTCCTGCGGCAGGAAGGTCGCGCCCAGCGCGCGCTCAATGGCCGGCACGATCACATCGATGTTGAAGGCAATGCCCAGGCCCAGGAGCAGGCCCGCACCGGTGCCGATCACGCCCACCATCGCGCCCTGCACCACAAACACGCCCATGATGCTGCGTGGGCTGGCTCCGAGCGTGCGCAGGATGGCGATGTCGGCGCGCTTGTCGGTCACGGTCATCACCAGGGTCGAGACGAGGTTGAACGCCGCCACAGCCACGATCAGCGTGAGGATGATGAACATCATGCGCTTTTCGAGCTGCACGGCGGCAAACCAGGTGCGGTTCTGCTGCGTCCAGTCGCGAATCAGCAGCGGGCCGGTCATGCTGCGCGCCAGGTCCGACGCCACGGCGCGCGCCTGGTGCAGGTCTTTGAGCTTGAGCCGGATGCCCGTGGGCCCTTCGAGGCGGAACAGGCGCTGTGCGTCCTCGTGGTGCAGCATCACCAGGGCCGCATCGTATTCGTAGTGGCCCGAATCGAAGGTGCCGGCCACCGTCATCTGCTTGAGGCGCGGCACCACGCCCGCAGGCGTGACCTGCCCGGCCGGCGATACCAGCGTGACCGCATCGCCCACGCCCACGCCCAGGCTGCGCGCCAGCTGTGCGCCCAGCACCACGCGGAATTCACCGGGCACGAGCTGGCGCAGCACCTCGGCGCTGGTGGCGGCCAGGTCGGTCACGTCGCCCTCGGCAGCCGGGTCGATGCCGCGCACCAGCGTGCCTTTCATGTCTTCGCCACGCGCCAGCAGGGCCTGCGCGGCCACGAAGGGCGCGGCGCCCAGCACCTGCGGGTGCTGGCGTGCCTCGGCCAGCGTGCGCGCCAGGTCGGGCAGGGCCGCGCCCTGCGGCGCAAAAATCTCGATGTGCGAGACCACGCTGAGCATGCGGTCGCGCACCTCCTTCTGAAAGCCGTTCATCACGCTGAGCACGATGATGAGCGCGGCCACGCCCAGCGCGATGCCCAGCATGGACACGCCCGAGATGAAAGAGATGAAGCCGTTGCGCCGGGTGGCGCGCCCTGCGCGCGTGTAGCGCCAGCCCAGGGCCAGTTCGTAAGGGATCTGCATGGAAAAGACATTCGCGGCCCGCCCCGTCGGCCGGCCGGCACCGGGCGATTGTGGCATCCCGGAAAATACGACCCATGCCCGATCCCCTGCACCTGCTGATCCCTTACGCCGCCTGGCCGCCGGCCACCCCCGGCCAGGCCGCGCAGCAGCCCCCGCTGCCCGCCTTGCCGAACCTTGAAGCCCTGCTGCAGCGCATGGCCCCCACCGCCACGCTGCAGGGGGCGGAAGACAGCTTCTCCCCCCCGCACGAGCGCCTGCACGCCCGCCTGCTGGGCCTGCCCGACGCCGACGGGCAGATCCCCTGGGCCGCCTGGGCGCGCGCGCAGGCCGGCCATGCCGACGCCGCCGACAGCGCCTGGGCGTACCTCACGCCCTGCCTGTGGCAGGTGGGGGCCGACCACGTGACGCTGGCCCCGCCCGAGCAGTTGCAGCTGGACGAAGCCGCCTCGCGCGAGCTGCTCGCGTTGCTCGCCCCCTGGTTTGCCGAAGACGGCATCACCCTGCACTACGAGCAGCCCACGCGCTGGTGGGCTGCAGGCGCGGTGTTTGACGGGCTGGCCACCGCCGCGCTTGACCGCGTGCTGCGCCGCGACGTGCGCCCCTGGATGCCCGACGCCCGCCAGGCCCGCACCCTGCACCGCCTGCACAGCGAAATGCAGATGCTGCTCTACACCCACCCCTACAACGACGCCCGTGCCGCGCGCGGCCTGCCGCCCGTCAACGCCTTCTGGGTGCATGGCGCGGGCCGCTGGCAGGACGCAGCCCAGCCCGGCCCCACGGTGGACGAGCGCCTGCGCGCCCCGGCCCTGGCCGGTGACGCACGCGCCTGGGCCAGCGCCTGGCAGGCGCTGGACGCCGGCCCGCTGGCCGCGCTGCAAGCCGCTGCTGCACAAGGCCAGCGTGTGCAGATCACGCTGGGCGGCGAGCGCGCCGCGCAGACCTGGGCCAGCGCGCCCCAGCCCTGGTGGCGGCGCCTGGCCGCGCGCTGGCAGGGGCCACGCTGGCCAGCCGTGGCGGCGGGCCTATGAAGATTGTGCCCCGCAGCGTGCCGCCACGCGCGGCCTGGGCGCTGGAGCAGGCGGGCGTGCACCCGTTGCTGGCGCGCCTGTACGCCGCGCGCGGCGTGGCCACGCACGACGAGCTGGACGATTCCCTCGCGCGCCTGCTGCCGCCCGCCGATCTGCTGGGGGCCGATCAGGCCGCCCGGCTGCTGGCCGACGCCATGGCCGCCGACCAGCGCATCTGCATCGTGGCCGACTACGACTGCGACGGTGCCACCGCCTGCGCCGTGGCGGTGCGCGGCCTGCGGCTGCTGGGCGCGCGCCAGGTGGACTACCTGGTGCCCGACCGCGTGGTGGACGGCTATGGCCTCACGCCCGTGATTGCCGAGCGCGTGCACGCCCGCGGTGCGCAGGTGCTGGTGACGGTGGACAACGGCATCGCCAGCGTCGAAGGCGTGGCCGAGGCCCGCCGCCTGGGCCTGACCGTGATCGTGACCGACCACCACCTGCCCGGGCCAGCGCTGCCCGAGGCCGACGCGCTGGTCAACCCGAACCAGCCGGGCTGCGCCTTTGCCAGCAAGGCCATGGCCGGTGTGGGCGTGATGTTCTATGTGCTGCTGGCGCTGCGGGCCGAGCTGCGTGAGCGCGGACAGTTTGGCGCAGCGGCACAGCCGCGGCTTGATGCGCTGCTGCCGCTGGTGGCGCTGGGCACGGTGGCCGACGTGGTGCGCCTCGACTCCCACAACCGCCGCCTGGTGGCCCAGGGCCTGCGCCGCATCCGTGCGGGCAGCCAGCCCGCAGGCATGGCGGCATTGTTCGAGGCCGCAGGCCGCCGGCCCGAAGCCGCCACCACCTTCGATTTTGGCTTTGCGCTGGGCCCGCGCATCAACGCTGCGGGCCGCCTGGCCGACATGACGCTGGGCATCGAATGCCTGCTGACCGACGACCCGGCGCGCGCGCAGGAACTGGCCCGCACGCTGGACGCCATCAACCGCGAGCGCCGCGACATCGAAGGCGGCATGCGCGAGCAGGCCTTTGCGCTGGCCGAGCATTTGTTCGAGGACGAAGCCAGCGCGCCGCCGGCCGTCTGCGTATTCGACCCCGACTTCCACGAAGGCGTGGTGGGCATCGTGGCCAGCCGCATCAAGGACCGGCTGCACCGCCCAGCCTTTGTGTTTGCGGCCAGCAGCGCGCCAGGCAAGGCGCACGAGATCAAGGGCTCAGGCCGGTCGATTCCGGGCTTTCATCTGCGCGACGCGCTGGACCTGGTGGCCAAGCGCCACCCGGGGGTGCTGCTCAAGTTTGGCGGGCACGCCATGGCCGCGGGCTGCACGGTGGCACGCGAGCAGTTCGAGGTGTTTGCCCAAGGACTGGCCCAGGTCGCGCGCGAATGGCTGGATGCGGCCACACTCACGCGCCGCATCGAAACCGACGGCCCGCTGCCGCCCGAGTACTGCCGCACCGAGGTGGTGGACACGCTGCACCGCGAGGTCTGGGGCCAGGGCTTTGCGCCGCCCACCTTCAGCGACGAGGTGGAGGTGCTGAGCCAGCGCGTGGTGGGCGAAGGGCGCAACCACCTGCAGCTCAAGCTGCTGCACCAGGGCCAACCCGTGGACGCCATCTGGTTCGGCCACACCGACCCGCTGCCCGGCCGCGTGCTGCTGGCCTGGCGGCTGGACGTGAACGAATGGCGTGGCGAGCGCAAAGTGCAGTTTCTGGTGGAAGGTGCGGTCGCAGCGGGAGCGTAGCTAGCTTGCTGCCCGCTTGGGCATGTGCCGACGCAGAGTGGGTGAATTGGACGTATAGGCATTGGCCGACCCCGGTATATCCCGCAGAATGGGTGTGCGATGGGAGCTGCACAGGTGGCCACCCAGTACCACGCGAAGGGAGTCAGGATGCTCGCTCGTATGCCGGTCGCCCGCCAGCTTTTGCTGGGCTTTGGCCTCATCAGTCTGATCACGCTGCTGGAAGCAGCCGTTGTGTGGTTCAGCGTCAGTGGCATGGACAACTCCTTGCGCTACGCCTCGGATCGTCTGTTCCCCCAGGTGGAGCGCATCGGTCAACTGGAAGTCACCATCGTCCGCGCCTCGCTTGAAACACGGCACGCGATGCTGATGCGCACCCCGCAGGAGCGAGAGGCAACGCTTGCCGAGATTGATCGGCTGGTTCAGCGGGCCGAGCAGCTCATCGCGGACATGGAGCGCGACCTGAGCACCGCCGAAGGCAAACAACGGTTAGACGCCGTCAAGCGCAGCAAAGAGGGGTTCCTCGCGGCTGCAGGCCAAATCATCCCCCTGATCAGAGCGGGTCAGGTCGATCCAGCGGTGGACATGCTCACCAACAAGGTCATCCCGGCACGCAATGCGTTTCTCGGGGCCATTGAGCACCAGCGCGAATGGCAACGGGAGCTGCTCCTGACCTCCAATGCCAAGGCGCTGACGACCGGTGCGCGTACCGAGTGGCTGGTTCTGGTGGTGGCCGTTCTGACGGCATTGCTGGGCATTGGGCTGGCACTCGCATTTTCGCGGCATCTGGCGCGCTTGCTGGGCGGTGAACCTGGAGATGCCGTGGAGGCCGTGCAGGCGATCGCGGCCGGCAACCTGGTCCAGCAAGTGCCTGTGCGTGCGGGGGACACGCGCAGCGTCATGGCTGCGCTGGCCGCCATGCAACAGGGCCTCACGGGCCTGGTCGCCAGCGTGCATGCAGAAGTGGACAGCGTCACCTCCGCCTCTGGGCAGATCGCCTCGGGCAATGCGGATCTAGCCCTGCGCACCGAGCGACAGGCGGCCAGCTTGCAGCAGATTGCCAGCACCATGGCGCAGATCACACAGTCGGTGCGCGCCAATTCCGAAAGCGCCCGGCATGCCGTAGAGATGGCGGCGACCGCCAGCGCGGCCGCGGAAGCCGGTGGCGAGGTCGTGGGCAAGGTTGTCTCAACCATGGGCGAAATCCAGGGCAGCAGTCGGCAGATCAGCGACATCACCGGCACCATCGACAGCATCGCGTTCCAGACCAACATCCTGGCGCTCAACGCAGCGGTGGAGGCAGCCCGGGCGGGCGAAGCGGGCCGGGGCTTCGCAGTGGTCGCATCGGAGGTTCGTGCTCTTGCACAGCGAAGCGCAGAGGCCTCACGTGAAATCAGATCCCTGATCGCAGCGAGCGTGAGCAAGATCGACGACGGAGATCAGCTGGTGAAAGACGCTGGACAGCGCATGGAAGAAATCGTGCGCCAGGTGCACATGGTCAGTCAGATGCTCTCTGACATGAGCAACAACGGCGACGCGCAAACCCGTAGTATTGATATGGCCAGCGCTGCGCTGGCGAAGATCGATCAGGACACCGCTCAGAACACAGCCCTGGTGGAGCGCAGCGCCGCGGCCTCGGAGAGCCTTCAGCACAACGCCGAAAAGCTCGGTGTGGCAGTTTCCGCTTTCAGGATCTCCTGAACCCTTCGCGCGGGTGTTCGGAGCCCGATATCTCCATCCGGCGGGCAAAAAAACAGTCTGATCCGCGACTGCGGTGCCATGGGTTCACCGGACTGACCGGGCCCCAGACAAGGAGCGGAGGCATCGCAACCCGCGCCTGCGCGCGCTGCCCATCCACTGGAACGGCTACGGCTGCGGCCCCGGCGCCGGACCGCCCCCCACGTGAGCGGACCGCGGCATTCCTCAGGGTGTGCTCGGTGCGACCCATTTCCGATGACGCCCCAGACAGAAGGCTGGATGCACACCATCGCACTGTGGACAGCGGGTGTTCGCCGTGCTGACCGGACCGCCTGCCCCGAAAAGGAAAAGGGCCCGTGAGGGCCCTGTTGAGGGTTGTGACACAGCAGGCCTGGTTCAGGCACTCTGAGGCAGGGCCTCAGAAGCTCTCCCACTCATCGTCGCCGCCCTTGGGGGCGGGCGCAGGCGCAGGTCGGGGTGCAGAGGCCGACTGACCGATGCGGGCGGCGGGCGCAGCAGCCGGGCTACGGGCCGGAGCCGGAGCGGAAGCACGCAAGGCGGCTGGAGCAGCAGCACGCTGCGCCGGACGCGGCGCGGCCTCCGGACGCGGGGCTGCGGCCGCGGCCCCCACGTTGAACATGGACACCACTTCAGCCAGGCGCTGCGCCTGGTCGCGCATCGAGGCTGCGGCGGCGGTGGATTCTTCCACCAGCGCGGCGTTCTGCTGTGTCATCTGGTCGAGGTGCGACACCGCCTGGTTGACCTGGGCAATGCCGTCGCGCTGCTCCACCGACGAGGCGGTGATCTCGCCGATCAGGTCGCTCACGCGGCGCACGCTGGAGACGATCTCTTCCATCGCCTGGCCGGCCTGGGCGACCTGGGCCGAGCCCGAGTCCACGTTCTCGACCGACTTGCTGATCAGCGTCTTGATCTCCTTGGCGGCCTCGGCGCTGCGCTGTGCGAGCGTGCGCACCTCGCCCGCCACCACGGCAAAGCCGCGGCCCTGTTCGCCTGCGCGGGCCGCTTCCACCGCGGCGTTCAGGGCCAGGATGTTGGTCTGGAAGGCAATGCCGTCGATCACGCCGATGATGTCGGAGATCTTGCGCGAGCTGTCGGTGATGTGCTGCATGCTCGTGACCACCTGGCCCACCACGTCGCCGCCGCGCGCGGCCGCCTGGGCGGCGGTGCTGGCCAGCTGGTTGGCCTGGCGGGCGGTGTCGGCCGACTGGGTGACCGTGGCCGTGAGTTCTTCCATGCTGGCGGCGGTTTCTTCGAGGTTCGACGCCGTTTGCTCGGTGCGCGCCGACAGGTCGTGGTTGCCGTTGGCAATCTCGACCGACGCCGAGGACACCGAATCGACGCCCGAACGCACCTCGGTCACCACGTTGCGCAGCCGCTGCGTCATCGCGCCCAGCGCGCGCAGCATGTCGCCAAACTCGTCTTTGCGGGCCGTCTGTAACTCGCGCGTGAGATCTCCGGCCGCGATCGCTTCGGCCAGTGCCACCGTTTGGTCGAGCGGATCTTTGATGCTGTGCACCAGCCGCCACGCCATGAACAATCCCACCGCTACGATCAGGAGGGAAGTGACGATGCCCCAGATGGCGTACTCCACCCGCTTGGCCGTTGCCTGGGCGCGAATGGCTTCACGCCGTTGCTCCAGCACCTTCACGAAGTCGTCCTGAGCCTGTAGGTAGCGCGCCACCATCGGCATCAGTTCGCCGTCCACATAGCGCTGGGTGGCGGCGGCATCCCCTGCCGCCTTCACCTGACCGGTTTTGGCAGTGGTGGCCAACACGGCCTTGCGCTCTGCGGCGACCTTTTCAATGGCCGCCTTCTCTTCGGGCGTGGTCGCCGCTGCCGTGACTTGCTCCTGCAGTTTGGAGATGCTGGCGATGATCTGCTGAACCCGCGCGTCGTACTGCTGCGCCAGCGCGGCATCGGTGGTGATGGTCGATCCCACCACCATGTTCACCGCGGTTTCCGTAGAGCCGCGCCAACGGATGGCGGTGGAAATACGGCCTTCAATCTCGACCACCTCGTCGATGGCACTTGCCATGGCCGTGTTGGCCCGGTTCTGTGCAAAGCCCGACAGGATGACCATCGCGATCATCAGGATGATGAATGCCCCCCAGAGCTTGCGGGCGACGCGGACATTGTCTAACTGCATGGTGTGACCTCTTGTGACTTTCTGCGAACCCTGAAGATGCCCCGCTCCGCGAGAAATCTGCCCACAGCCTTCGCAGACCAAAGCCTACGCCAGCATGGCACCAGGATGCGCCCTGCGCCGGATGGGACAAACCCGTAGAATCGGTCTCGTGCCCACTTACCTCAACGCAGACCTCCATTGTCACTCTGTTGTGTCTGATGGCACGCTGGAACCTGAAGCACTGGCCGCCCGGGCCCGCGCCAACGGGGTGGAGCTGTGGGCTCTCACAGACCATGACGAGATCGGCGGCCAGCACCGCGCAGCCCAGGCGGCTCGCACGCATGGCTTGGCGTACCTGACGGGCACTGAGATCTCGGTCACTTTTGCCGACACCACGGTGCACATCGTGGGCCTGGGTTTTGATGCCGGCGACACCCGGCTGGCCCAGGGCCTGGCGGCCACCCGCGGCGGACGTGAGGAACGCGCCCGCGAGATTGCCGATCAGCTCGCACAGGTGGGCATTCGCGGCGCCTACGAGGGCGCACTGAAATTCGTGGGCAACCCGGAACTGATCTCCCGCACCCACTTTGCGCGTTTTCTGGTGGAAAGCGGCGTCTGCCGTGACACGCCCGAGGTGTTTCGCAAGTACCTCACCGAGGGCAAGCCCGGCTACGTTCCGCACCGTTGGGCGGCGCTGGGCGATGCGGTGCGCTGGATCCGAGAGGCGGGTGGCATTGCCGTGATTGCCCACCCGGCACGCTACAAGTTCACCGCCACCGAGGAATACGCGCTGTTCTCTGAGTTCAAGGAGCACGGTGGCCAGGCAGTGGAAGTGGTGACCGGCAGCCATACGGCAGCCGAGTACGTGACCTATGCCGACATGGCGCGCGAGTTCGGCCTGGCTGCCTCGCGCGGCAGTGACTTCCACAGTCCAGACGAATCGCACACCGACCTGGGCGCACTGCCCTACTTGCCGGGTGGTCTGACACCCGTGTGGGACTTGCTCGAAGCCCGTATCCAACCGGCCGTCTGAGCGGAGCGGGCATGGCGCAGCTCTTCGAAGTTCACCCCGAGAATCCGCAGCCGCGGTTGATCAAACAGGCGGTGGCGCTGCTGCACAAGGGCGGCGTCGTGGCAACGCCCACCGATTCGAGCTATGCGCTAGTCTGCCACCTGGACGACCGCGATGCGGTAGAGCAATTGCGCCGCATCCGTCAGGTGGACGAGCGCCACCACCTCACGCTGCTGTGCCGCGACCTGTCGGAGCTGGCCAGCTACGCCCGCGTGGACAACCGCCAGTACCGCCTGCTCAAGCTCGCCACGCCGGGCCCGTACACCTTCGTGCTCGAAGCCACCAAGGAAGTCCCGCGCCGCGTCAGCCACCCCTCGCGCAAGACGATCGGCCTGCGCGTACCTGACCATCCGGTGCTGCTTGAACTGCTGGCCCAGCATGGTGCACCCCTGCTGGCCACCACACTGATCCCGGCCGGTGAAACCGAGCCGCTGAACGACGCCGAGGAGATCCGCCAACGCTACCAGCACGCCGTGGCGGCCGTGATCGACGCTGGCGGATGCCCGCTGGAGCCCACCACCGTGCTCGACCTCACGCCCATGGGTACGGGTGGAGACCCTGAAGTGCTGCGAGAAGGTCGCGGCAGCCTGAGCGCGCTGGGGCTCTGACCCCGACGCGCAGCCCGGTGACCTGCGCCCGGCTCTGAGACAATGGCGCGGTGGACCTCGCCAACATCTTCCAGACCGTTCTGATCTACGCCCT
The DNA here is from genome assembly GCF_039540375.1 of Acidovorax lacteus. NCBI lineage: Bacteria > Pseudomonadati > Pseudomonadota > Betaproteobacteria > Burkholderiales > Comamonadaceae > Acidovorax > Acidovorax lacteus. Next base: position 9,439 of record NZ_BAABEX010000029.1, on the reverse strand, counting down.
GCCCGTGTTGTTTGCCATCACGGTGCACGAGGCCGCCCATGGCTATGCGGCTCGCCAATTCGGCGACCACACCGCCTCCATGATGGGACGCATCACGCTCAATCCGGTCAAGCACATCGACCCGGTCGGCACCATCCTGATGCCGCTGCTGCTGTATTTCGCCACCTCTGGCGCGTTTCTGTTCGGCTATGCGAAGCCGGTGCCAGTGAACTTCGGTAACCTGCGCAATCCCAAGCGCGACATGGTCTGGGTGGCGCTGGCGGGGCCGGCGTCCAACTTCGTGCAGGCCGTGGCCTGGGCCGTGCTACTGCTGGTGTTGCTGGGCGTCGGAGTGGAGGAACGCTTCTTCCTGGAAATGGCCCGCGCCGGCGTGCTGGTCAACCTGGTGATGTGGGCGTTCAACCTGTTTCCGTTGCCGCCACTCGATGGCGGTCGCATCCTGGTGGGCCTGCTGCCCTGGCGACAGGCGTACTGGGTGTCTCGCATCGAGCCCTATGGCTTTTTCATTGTGATGGGCCTGGTCATCGCAGGCGTCGTGGGCGCGCTGTGGCTGCGCCCACTGATGGGCGTGGGCTACGAAGTCATCCGCCTGCTGCTCACCCCGCTGCGCATGCTGCTGGGTTGAGCCGCTCTCTACCGATCTGCGCACCACGCGCTGCACCGTTTTTTGCTTGATCTCATGAGCACCACCCGATTTCTCACCGGTATCACCACCACCGGCACGCCTCACCTGGGCAACTACGTCGGCGCGATCCGCCCCACCGTGCAAGCCAGCCGCCGCGCAGGCACTGAGAACTTCTACTTTCTGGCCGACTACCACGCGCTCATCAAGTGTGAAGACCCTGCACGCATCCAGCGTTCCACCCTTGAGATTGCGGCCAGCTGGCTCGCCTGCGGTCTCGATCCCGAACATGTCACGTTCTACCGCCAATCCGACATTCCAGAGATTCCTGAACTGACCTGGCTGCTGACCTGCGTCACTGGCAAGGGCTTGCTCAATCGCGCCCATGCCTACAAGGCCGCACAGGACAAAAACGCAGCTGCCGGGCGCGAGACCGACGACGGCGTGACCGCCGGGCTTTTCATGTACCCGGTGCTGATGGCGGCCGACATCCTGATCTTCAATGCCCACAAGGTTCCGGTGGGCCGCGACCAAGTGCAGCACATCGAGATGGCGCGCGACATCGCGTCGAGCTTCAACCATCTGTACGGCGAGCACTTCACGCTGCCGGAAGCGGCGGTGGACGAGCATGTGGCCATTCTTCCGGGCCTGGACGGCCGCAAGATGAGCAAGAGCTACGACAACACCATCCCGCTGTTCTCGCCGCGGGAGAGTTTGCGCAAGCTCATTGGCGGCATCCTCACCGACTCGCGTGCCCCGCGTGAAGCCAAAGACACCGAAGGCTCGGCGCTGTTCCAGATCTACCAGGCCTTCGCCACGCCTGAGGAAACCGAGCAGATGCGCCGCGCCTACGCAGACGGTGTGGCCTGGGGCGACGTGAAGCAGGCGCTGTTCGAGCGTGTGGAGCGCGACATGGCACCGCTGCGCGCCCGCTATGAGGACCTGATCGCACATCCCCAGCGCATTGAAGACACGCTGCAGGCGGGGGCAGACCGCGCCCGCAAGACCGCCACGCCTTTTGTGCGCGAGTTGCGCCGTGCGGTCGGACTGCGTCACCTGGGCCAGGGGACGGCCACCGCCGCAGCGCCCAAAGCGGGCAAGCCCTCGCTTCCCAGCTTCAAGCAGTACCGCGAAGCCGATGGTGCCTTTTACTTCAAGCTGGTGGACAGCCATGGCCGGGTGCTGCTGCAAAGCGGTGCCTTCGCACAGCCCAAAGCCGCTGGCCAGACCATTGCGCGGCTGCAGCAGGAGCCTGCCGCACTGGCCGAGATGGCCACCAGCCTCGCGCTGGGCCAAGGCGTATCGCTGACCGATGTGCAGGCCGCACTGCAGACCATGCGAGACGCGGCAGCCGCCTGAGCTGCACGCACACATCGTTCAGACTTGCCATGCGCTTGTGCTTTCAGCGGTCCTGGCGTGCGGCGGGAGTGGCCTGCCTGGCGTGGGCGCTGGCGGGTTGCGCAGCCACACGGCCCACCGGCACGCCCGCGCCGGAACACTGGACGAACACGCTGGGTATGGTGTTTGTACGAGTACCCGCCGGCAGCTTCACCATGGGGGGCATTGAATCGGCCGAATCACTGGCCCGCGACTACCCCAGCCTGGAACCCGCCCGCTTTGCGCAGCTACAGGACGAAGGCCCCCCACACACGGTGCACATCCGCAGCGCTTTTTACCTCGGACAGCACGAGGTCACGGTCGGCCAGTTCCGCCGCTTTCTGGAACAGTCTGGACACCGGCCCGAATCGGAAGCCGATGGCACCGGAGGCTATGGCTACAACCCCAACTACGACCCTACCACCACGCCACGCGGCGACGCCTTCGAAGGCCGGTCGCCACGCTACTCGTGGCGCAATCCGGGTTTTGCGCAAACAGACCAGCATCCGGTCGTCAACGTCAGCTGGAACGACGCCCAGGCCATGGCGCGCTGGTTGAGCGCTACCGAAGGGCGGCGCTATCGCCTGCCGACCGAAGCCGAGTGGGAATACGCCTGCCGGGCCCGTACACGCAGCCGCTACCCCCATGGCGACGACCCCACCGTACTGGCCGCACATGCCAACCTGTTTGACCAGCGCGCAGCCCCGCTGTGGCCCCGCTGGCGCCAACATGCCGTGCCCGGCGACGACGGCCATGCCTTTACCGCCCCGGTGGGCAGCTACCCGGCGAACGCCTGGGGCCTGCACGACATGGTGGGCAACGCCTGGGAATGGGTGCAGGACTGGCACGACGACCATGCCTACACCACGGCCGATCGAACCGACCCCCAAGGCCCGTCCGACGGCGGCGTGCGCGTGCGGCGCGGCGGCTCGTGGCACACCTGGGCGTTTTATGCGCGCTGCGGCTTTCGCAACTGGAACAGCCCCTCCACACGCTATCCGCTCGTGGGCTTTCGGCTACTGCTGGAAGCGCCCGTGGGCACACCGCGGTGAGCGCCGTACACTCAATCGACCCACATCAAGTGCCTGTCGAGGAGACCCCCATGACCCATTCCCCCTTCCTGCTGGCCGCTGTGCTGGGCGCCGCCGCCCTGCTCAGCGCGTGCAACGCCAGCGGCCGCCCGTCTTACCCGATGGCCTCGGGCCAGGACCGCACGTTCTCGGTGCCGGTGTACGGCAATCAACAGGCACAAGCCCACGCGACGGCGCAACGCCAGTGCAGCAAGGTCGGGCTCTTCCCTCGTGTGCTTCGCGACGAAGGACATCGCATCGTCTTTGAATGCGTAAGCGAGGCCTCACCTGACCGCCGCCCCTGACACGGCCGAGCCAGGCGCAACGCCCACCCGGCGGGTGCTGGCACGGCTGCGCGTGACCCCGGCCTGTGGCATGGGCCCTTCCAGCACCACGGTCACGCTGGAACAGCGAGGCCCGCGTTTTGCAGCCGTGGTCGTGGAACGTAGCCCGTGGGTGCCCCGGCCGGCCCGGCGGCGTGTGGCCGTGGACGCCCAGGAGGTCGAACGGCATCTGGCGCAATTGCGCAGGTGCCGCGTGCCGGCATGGCCCGAAAGCCCGCCAGTGTGTGATGGCGCCTATGTGGAACTGACCGTGCACGGCGCCGGCAGCACGCTCACGCTCGGGTGGTGGACGCTGGCGCCCGAGGGCGCAGAAGGCTTTGCGCGCTTCGCGCGATGGTTGGTGGGCTTCAGCAGCTCATGATGGGGCTTCGGCCTGGCCCAAAGAAAAAGCCGCTTTGCAGGGCCCTGAGGCATTTGCAAAGCGGCTTTCGTTTTGGCGGAGAGGGTGGGATTCGAACCCACGGTGATGTTGCCACCACGCCTGATTTCGAGTCAGGTACATTCGACCACTCTGCCACCTCTCCTGCATTCGTGTCGAAGCCTGCGATTGTAGCAGCAAATCGCCACGCATCCGCAAGGCTGCGACTGCGCGCTGGCCGGGGCTCCAAGGCCCGGTATGCTCCAAAGTCCTTGATTCCGACGAGGACAGCCCGCCGTGCCCCTGCCACATCCTGCATCCAAAGGCCTGCCCGCCACCGCCCTGCACGCACCTGCACCGCAAGCCCCGCCCCACGACTGGAACCTGTTGCGCGGCGATCTGCCGCTGCCGTTGGCCGTGCTCCATGAGGAAGCACTGGCCCACAACCTGCGGTGGATGCAGGCCTACGCCCGGCGCAAAGGCGTGTGGCTGGCACCGCATGGCAAAACCACCATGTCGCCCGAGCTGTTTACCCGCCAGCTTGCCGCAGGGGCGTGGGGGCTAACGTTTGCCACCGCTTATCAGGCAAGCGTCGGGGTCGAGGCCGGTGCGCGCCGCATCATCATCGCCAATCAGGTGGTCGCCGATGCCGACTTTCGCCTGCTGGACGCCCTGCTGCGTGCGCGCAACGACCTGCGGTTGTGGTTCCTTGTGGATTCACATGCACAGCTGGCGCTGGTGGAGGAGTGGGCCGAACGCGAAGGCCAGGGGCGCGTGTTCGACGTGCTGCTGGAGCTGGGCGTGGCTGGCCAGCGCACGGGTTGCCGCACGCACGAGCAAGCCATGGCCCTGGCGCAGGCGCTGCGTGCGTCGCCTCATGTGCGACTGGGCGGCGTCGAATGCTACGAAGGCGGCCTGGCACGCTGCGACAGCGCCCACGACAGTGCTGCGGTGAGCGACCTGGTACGCCGCGCGCAGGCCCTGGTGCGCGAGGCCGACGCGCACGACCTGTGGGAAGACAGTGCGGTGATGCTGAGCGCTGGCGGTTCCGCAGTGTTTGATCTGGTGCTGCCGTTGCTGCAGATGCAGGGGCTGCGCCGACCGGTGCAGGGCGTGTTGCGATCGGGCTGCTACATCACCCACGACCACGGCCACTACCGCCGCCTGCTGCAGCAGGTGGAACAGCGCGAGGGCTTGCAAGACTCCCTTCAGCCAGCGCTGGAGGTATGGACCCACGTGCAGTCTGTGCCCGAGCCGGGTCTGGCGCTGCTGACCTGTGGGCGGCGGGACATTTCCTACGACATCGAAATGCCGATGCCCTTACGACACCTGCCGCGCGGCGCCCACAACGCCGTGGAAGCACCCGCCTCGTGGACGATTCGCGCGCTCAACGACCAGCACGCGTACCTCCATTTCGACCCGGCGGCCCAGGACGCCCCCCCGGCCGTGGGCGACCGGGTGGTGCTGGGCCTGTCGCACCCCTGCACCACCTTCGACAAGTGGCGCTGGATGCCGGTGGTCAATGCGGCGGGCGACGTGGTGGATGCGATCACCACGCGCTTTTAGTGGTGGCTGCGGCCCCGCTCAGGGCGCAGCTGTGACGATCTCCAGCGCCAGGTCGTCGGCCCATAGCGTGCCCTGCTCCTCCAGCATCACACCCACGCGCAGGCGCTCAGCGTTGGCGGGGATGGGCAGTTCGATCTGGTAGCGCTTCCAGCCCTGGGTGCCCCGCACACGAGCGTCGTTCATATGGTTCCAGGTCTGGATGGCGCCATCGGGGCCGACGGCCTGCATCACCAAGCCTGCGCCCACGCCGTTGGCGTCTTCGGTACGCAGATGACCCGACAAGCGGGCCCGCTGCCCCTGCCAGCACGGAGCCACTTTCAGTGTCTGATCCAGCACGCCAAAGTCTTCGGGCTTGACCTGGCGGATGCGGGCACTGGCCGGCGCGGTAAGCGGCGCCTTGTCGTCAGCGACGAATTCGTAGTGGCCGCGCACGCGGTGCTCCTTGGCCACCCACTGGGCCGGGGCACCGTCGGTGCCCACATTGAACGAGGCGTTCTCAAGCGCGACGCGCGCGGGCTTGTCGGGTGCCGGGCAGGTGGACGACTGGGCCAGGGCTGGGACAGCAACGGTAGCCGTCAGCAACGCGGCAAGCAAGGGGCGACGCAGAAAAAGCATGGAAGACAATCCAACAACAACGGATGAGCGCGGATGGTACGGGCCTGGCGTGCAGCGCACGCCAGTGTCCGCAGGCCGGCTGGGGTTGCCACGCTCAGGCCCGCAGCACCTCCAGCCCCCCCAGGTAGGGCCGCAGCGCCTCGGGCACCACCACGCTGCCATCGGCCTGCTGGTAGTTTTCGAGCACGGCCACCAGCGTGCGGCCCACGGCCAGGCCCGAGCCGTTGAGCGTATGCACGAGTTCGTTCTTGCCCTGGGCGTTCTTGAAGCGGGCCTGCATGCGGCGGGCCTGGAAGGCTTCGCAGTTGCTGACCGAGCTGATCTCGCGGTAGGTGTTCTGCGCGGGCAGCCAGACTTCGAGGTCGTAGGTCTTGGCCGCGCCAAAGCCCATGTCACCCGTGCACAGCAGCATCACACGGTAGGGCAGGCCCAGTTTCTGCAGGATGGCCTCGGCATGGGCGGTCATCTGTTCGAGCGCTTCGTAGCTCTGCTCGGGGTGCACGATCTGCACCATCTCGACCTTGTCGAACTGGTGCTGGCGGATCATGCCGCGGGTGTCGCGGCCGTAGCTGCCGGCCTCCGACCGGAAGCAGGGCGTGTGGGCCGTGAGCTTGAGGGGCAGGTCGGCTTCGGCCAGCACCTGGTCGCGCACGAAGTTGGTCAGCGGCACCTCGCTGGTCGGGATCAGGTAGAGCGCGGCGTTGTCGGGCACAGGCTCGCCGTCCTGGCCGCCCTTTTTGGCGGCAAACAGGTCGCCTTCAAACTTGGGCAGCTGGCCCGTGCCCTTGAGCGAATCGGCGTTGACGGCATAGGGCACATAGCACTCGGTGTAGCCGTGCTCCTGGGTCTGCACGTCCAGCATGAATTGCGCGAGCGCACGGTGCAGGCGGGCGATCGGGCCCTTCATCACGGTAAAGCGCGAGCCCGAGAGCTTGACGCCCAGGTCGAAGTCCAGCCCCAGCGGCGTGCCCACGTCCACATGGTCTTTCACCTCGAACGCATAGGTCTGCGGTGTGCCCCAGCGGCGCACTTCCACGTTGCCGCTGTCGTCGCCGCCCACGGGCACGCTGTCGTGCGGCAGGTTGGGCACAGCCACGAGCATGGCCTGAAGCTCCGCCTGGATCTGGTCCAGGCGGGCGGCCGATTGCTCCAGCTCCACCTTGGACGCAGCCACCTGCGCCTTGGCGGCCTCGGCGCCGTCCTTGTCGCCCTTGCCCATGAGCATGCCGATCTGCTTGGACAGCTGGTTGCGCTGCGCTTGCAGCTCCTCCGTGCGGGTCTGCAGGGTTTTGCGCTCGGCCTCCAGCGCCTGGAAGGCGGGCACGTCCAGGAAGGCCTGGGGCTTCTTGCGGGTTTCCAGGCGCGCGATGGCGGTGTCGAGGTCTTTGCGGAGGAGAAGGATGTCAAGCATGGTGCGGGATTTTAGAAGAGCGCCCCGCACGCACCCTGCAAGGGGTTGGCGCAGCACTCCGTCGGCCGGTCTGGACGGCCAGGGGCGGTGCTCAGGCCAGGCTGGCGGGATCGCAATTGGCCCCGCACAGCACCAGCAGCACACGCTGCCCCTGTGCCGGGCGCACGGCCCCGGTCTGCAGCGCGGCCACGCCCAGCGCTGCGGCAGGCTCCACAGCCAGGTGCAACTCGCTCCACAGCCAGCGCTGGGCGTGGCGGATGGCAGCATCGCTGAGCAGCACGCTGGCGTGCACGTGCTGTTGTGCCACGGCCCAGGCAATGTCGCCGATGCGGCGTGCGCCCAGCGAATCGGCCGCGATGCCACCCACGGCCACATCCACCGGTGCGCCCGCAGCGCGCGCAGCGTGCAAGGTGGGCGCGCCCTCGGGCTCCAGCGCCACCACCTGGGCGCGGCTGTCCACCCAGGCGGCCACGCCACCAATCAACCCGCCGCCGCCAACGCTGACGAGCCACTGGTCCGGCAAGAAGCCCGCCTGGGCTTCGCATTCAAGCGCCAGCGTGCCCGCGCCCGCTACCACCTCGGTCTGGTCGTAGGCGTGGGTGAGCAAGGCACCCGTGGCGCGCTGGCGCTCCAGGCAGGCGGCCAGCGCATCGGCGTACACCGCGCCCGTCACCACCACCTCAGCCCCCAGGGCCCGCAGGCGCGCGCGCTTGGCCTCGGGCGAGACCTCGGGCACGAACACCTCGCAGCGCACGCCCAGGGCGCGCGCGGCCGCTGCCGTGGCAATGCCCGCGTTGCCGCCCGAGGCCACGATGACCCCGCTGGCCGGCAGCGGCTGCTGCGCAAGCAGGCGGTACAGCATGCCCCGCGCCTTGAAGCTGCCGCCCACCTGCGTGTGCTCGAGCTTCAGCCACACCTCACAGCCCGGAGCGCCCAGCAAGGCGCCCGGCAATGCCATCAGCGGGGTGGTACGCAAAAAGCCGGGCTGCGCCTGCAGCCGCTGGTGGGCCTGGGCGATGAGAGTACGGTCTGGAATCTGGAGGGTCATGGCAACAAGCTTGGCAAACAATCGCAGCGCAACGGCCCAGCGCACCCGCGCCCCGACGACAACAGGAGGCACGCCCGCACGCGAGCGTGTGCAGTGTAGGCGCTGGCCGCGCATGCAGGCTGCCGCTACCATCGCCCCACACACGCACAGCGGGCCGCCGGGCCCCATCAGGAGGCGCAGCCATGTTCTTTGTCTTCGGCCCTTCGGGCCAGATGTACCGGGGCGGGCCCGAAAACCTCGACAAGATCGCGCCCGTGCGGCGCGCGGGCCGACCGCAGGCGCTGCGCACCCGCAGCGCCACCGAGGAAGACCCGCCAGTGCCCTATCACCACGCCCCGGGCCTGCCGCCCCGCAGCGCGCCCGGAGCCAGCGCCGAGCCCGCGGCCCCGGTGCCCGTCAGCCGCCGCGTGCTGGGGGCCGTACAAGCCTACGCCCAGACGCTTGCGGGCCCCGCGCCCCGGCGCGAGCCGCTGTCGCGGGTGCAGGACGTGATGACCCCGGGCGGGCTGAGCGTGCCCCCGGACATCCGCGTGAACGACGCCTGGCAGACGCTGGCCGAACACGGCGTGGCCCAGGCCCCGGTGGTGGACACCCTGGGCCGCGTGGTGGGCCTGCTGCTGCGGGCCGACATGGCCCCGCTCGACCTGCTGCCCGAACCGGGGGCCATCAAGGACGCCATTGCGCTCGCACGGCGGCCGGTGTCCGAGGTGATGGTCTCGCCCGTACCCACCGTGGCGGCCGACACCGCGCTGCGCCGGGTGGCGGGGGTGCTGCTGTCCACCGGCCTGCCCGGCCTGCCCGTGACCGACGAGGCCGGCGTGCTGGCGGGCTTCATCTCACGCACCGACATCCTGCGGGCCGTGGCCGCAGACCCGCCGCTGGACTTGTGGAGCGGGCCGCCGGAGGGCATGGGGCTCTGAGGGTTTTGGGCTGCTCGTGCTTGGCGCCCTCAAATCTGAAGTGCAACACCTTCCAGAATGAGGCCATCATGATCAACAAGAAAAGCTACGAGCAGATCGGCGAATCCG
>NZ_BAABEX010000028.1:25183-106553 GCF_039540375.1 Acidovorax lacteus | reverse complement strand
TGTCGCGGATGCCCACGATTTCGATTTCTTCACCGACCTTGATCACGCCGCGCTCGACACGACCGGTCACCACGGTGCCGCGACCGGAGATCGAGAACACGTCTTCCACGGGCATCAGGAAGGTGCCATCCACTGCGCGCTCGGGCGTGGGGATGTAGGTGTCCAGGGCTTCGGCGAGCTTCATGATGGCTTCTTCGCCGAGCTTGCCCTTGTCGCCTTCCAGGGCCATCTTGGCCGAGCCGCGGATGATGGGGGTGGCATCGCCGGGGAAGTCGTACTTGTCCAGCAGTTCACGCACTTCCATTTCGACGAGTTCGAGCAGTTCTTCGTCGTCCACCATGTCGCACTTGTTCAGGAACACGATGATGTAGGGCACGCCCACTTGGCGGGCCAGCAGGATGTGCTCGCGGGTCTGGGGCATCGGGCCGTCAGCGGCCGAGCACACCAGGATGGCGCCGTCCATCTGGGCGGCACCGGTAATCATGTTCTTGACGTAGTCGGCGTGGCCAGGGCAGTCCACGTGGGCGTAGTGGCGATTGGCCGTTTCGTATTCCACGTGGGCGGTGTTGATGGTGATGCCGCGGGCCTTTTCTTCAGGTGCTGCGTCGATTTCGTCGTACTTCTTGGCTTCGCCGCCGAACTTGCTCGACAGCACCGTGGCGATCGCCGCCGTCAGCGTCGTCTTGCCATGGTCCACGTGACCGATCGTGCCCACGTTCACGTGCGGCTTGGTGCGCTCGAATTTTCCTTTTGCCATTTCCGACTCCGAAAAAGATCTATATCACTACAACAGGATTTCGGCGCTGCCAGACGGGCGCACCTTTGACTGGTGCCCATGGCGGGAATCGGACCCGCGACCTCTCCCTTACCAAGGGAGTGCTCTACCACTGAGCCACATGGGCAGTAGGCTGCGTTGCCGCAACCCCACAAAACTCAAAAACCAACAACCACTGCATGGAGCGGGAGACGGGAATCGAACCCGCGTCATTAGCTTGGAAGGCTAGGGTTCTACCATTGAACTACTCCCGCGCCGGACTACTGTCCTGCAAGCACTCATTACTGATTGCCTGCGCGCATTTGCTGGTGGAGGGGACTGGATTCGAACCAGTGTAGGCGTAAGCCAACAGATTTACAGTCTGCCCCCTTTAGCCACTCGGGCACCCCTCCGGAGAACTTCGAATTCTAGCAGCATTTCGTGACTGCGCACAAATTTCCGCAACTAGGCTGGAAACTTTGACGCGTCAGGAAACCGCTGAGCCGCGATTCCAAGATCAGCCGCGCATTCTAGCAGCCTGGGGGAGCACCACAGGCCTCATGCCGCCAGATCGCCTCACATCCCGAGCTTCGCAGATCACTCATAAACCTCGGCATCCGGATTGGTCGCCTCGAGCTCGTAACTGGCCGCCAGCATGGCGAGGCGGCCGAGCACGCCGTACATGTAGAAGCGATTGGGCGCGCTCACGCCAGGGCGCGCACCGGGCTGCGGAAGATGTGTGCTGTGCTCGAACGCCAGCGGCACATAGCTGGCCCCCGGAGCGTTCAGGTTCTCGTCGGTGCCTCGCTCTGCGTGCATGCGATAGAACCCCCCCACCACGTAGCGGTCCATCATGTAGACGACCGGCTCTGCCACGGCTTCGTGCACGCGCTCCATGGTCAGCACACCCTCCTGCACGATCACGTCGTGCACGGGCTGCCCCTCTTTGACGACGGCCATCTTGTTGCGCGCCCGGCGGCCGAGGTCTTCCAGCTCCTTGGCATCGCGCACGGTCATGATGCCCATGCCGTAGGTGCCGTTGTTGGCCTTGACGATGGCAAAGGGCTTCTCGTTGATGCCGTATTCCTTGTATTTGCGGCGCACCTTCGTCAACAAGCCATCCACGCTGGCTTGCAGGCGGTCGATGCCCACGCCCTCGGCAAAGTCCAGGTCTTCGCAGTGCGTGAAGAGGGGGTGGATGAGCCACGGATCGATACCCAGCATCTTGCCGAAGCGTTTGGAGACCTCTTCATAGGCTTTGAAATGGTTGCTCTTGCGCCGCACCGTCCAGCCCGCATGCAGCGGCGGCAAAAGGTACTGCTCGTGAATGTCTTCCAGGATGCCGGGGGCACCAGCCGACAGGTCGTTGTTGAGCAAGATCGTGCAGGGATCGAAATCCTTGAGCCCCAGGCGGCGCTTGGTGCGCACGACCGGCTCGAGCGTGACCGAGTCGCCATTGGGCAGTTCGATGGTCGTGGGCTTTTTGACCTCCGGGCTGATCGACCCCACACGCACGTTGAGCCCGGCCATGTTGAAGATACGCTGCAGCTGCACCACGTTGGCCAGGTAGAACGTATTGCGCGTGTGGTTCTCGGGAATGATCAGCAGGTTGCGCGCTTCCGGGCAGATCTTCTCGATGGCCGCCATGGCCGCCTGGACAGCCAGCGGCAGCATCTCGGTGGTCAGATTGTTCCAGCCTCCTGGGTACAGGTTGGTGTCCACTGGCGCGAGCTTGAAGCCGGCATTGCGAATGTCCACGGAGGTGTAGAACGGCGGCGTGTGCTCCATCCATTCGAGACGAAACCACCGCTCGATGGCTGGCATCGAGTCCAGGATGCGTTGTTCCAGTTCATTGATGGGCCCGGTCAGGGCCGTGACGAGATGCGGAACCATGGAGATCCTCGGGTTGACTGCAGGGGATTGTAGGGACGTGCCGACCGACGGGCGCAGCGCAGGCCATATGCCCCGCAGCCAGCCATACGGACCGCAGCGCAGGCCCGTTTACCGCCGCCAGAACGCGGGCGTGAGCAGCGCGATGAAACTGAGCATCTCCAGACGCCCGAGCAGCATGGCCAGCGTGCACACCCACAGCTGGGTGTCCGTCAGCACGGCGTAGTTGGAGGCGGGCCCGACACTTCCAAGACCGGGGCCCATGCAATTGACGCTGGCAAGCACCGCCGAGAAAGCGGTCACCGGGTCCAGATCGGTCAGCAGCAGCACCATGCTCAGCACGATGATGGTGCCGCCGTACACCAGCATGAAGGCCAGCACTGAGAAGATGACCGGGTGATCGATCACGGCATCGCCCAGGCGGATGGGCTGCACTGCACGGGGATGCACGAGCCGCGTCATTTCCCGCCGCGCCTGCTTGAGCAAGATGAGCACGCGCACCATCTTGATGCCGCAGCCGGTCGAACCGGCGCTTGTGGCCACACCCGACAGCAGCAACATGAACACCGGCGCGAACACGGGCCACGCCAGAAAATCCACTGTGGCATAGCCTGTGGTGGTGCCGATGGACACGACATGGAACATGCCATGGCGCAACGCGTCCAACGGGCCGTAAACGCCCTTGGCCCACAACAGCAGCGCTACCAGCAGCCCGCCTCCCAGCAGCACCGCCAGCGTCGCGCGCAACTCCGGATCGCGCCCCAGCCCGCGCCCATCTCGCTTGCGCCAGGCCACAAAGTACAGCGCAAAGTTGCAGCTCGCGATCAGCATCACCACGATGGCAATGGCCTCCAGCAGCGGCGACTGAAAGTGCCCGAAGCTTGCATCGTAGGACGAGAGCCCTCCCAGGCTGACGGTGGTGAACATGTGCATCACGGCGTCCAACCCCGACATGCCCGCCACCCAGTACGCGACCGCACAGCCCAACGACAAGAGCGCATAGATGCCCCACAGGCCCTTGGCCGTTTCGGCCATGCGCGGGGTGAGCTTGGAGTCCTTGACCGGCCCTGCCGCCTCGGCCTTGAACAGCTGGCTGCCGCCGACGCCGAGCAGCGGCAGCACGGCCACCGCCAGAATCAGAATGCCCATGCCACCGAGCCATTGCAAGAACGTGCGCCATACGTTCACCGACACCGGCAGCGTGTCCAGGCCCGACAGCACCGTGGAGCCCGTCGTGGTAAGACCAGATACGGCCTCGAAGTAAGCGTGCGTGAACGAGATGGGTCGCCCGACCGCGTGCAGCGCCAGCATCAGCGGAAAGGCCGCCAGCAGCGGCAGCAGCAGCCACACCATGGTCACCAGCATCACGCCGTGGCGGGGCTGCAGCTCGCGGCGGAACCAGCGCATCGTCCACCACAGGCCCGCCCCCAGGGCAAAGGTCAGGGCCATGGCCTGCGGATATACATGCCACACGCCGTCCAGCCAGAACCAGCTCACCAGCCCGGGCAACGCCATGGTGCAGGCAAAGCTCATGATCAGCAGGCCAAGCACGCGCAGCACTGGAAAGAGATCGACCATCCGTCAGGCCCTGAAAACGTTGGGGGCGCGCGCGCTCAAAAAAACGTAGCGCTCACGCGGAAGAGCTTTTCCACTTCGCGCACCAGGCGCTTGTTGGGCAGAAAGAACACCACATGGTCGTCGGTCTCGATCACGGTGGAGCTGCGTGGAATGATGACCTCGGGCTCCGCCAGCGGTGCGGCCGCCCCGGGCGATGAAGGCAGACCACGCACGATGAGCCCCATGTGCACATCGCGCGGCAGCGCCAGATCGCTCACCTTGCGGCCCACCACGCGAGAGCTTTTGCGGTCGCCGCGGGCCACGATCTCAAGAGCCTCGGCCACGCCGCGGCGCAGGCTGTGCACGGCCTGCACATCCCCCTGCCGCACATAGGCGAGCAGCTCGCCCAGCATGGCCTGCGCGGGCGACAGCGCAATGTCGATCTGCGTGCCGTGCATCAGGTCGGCATAGCTGCGGCGGTTGATGAGCGCCAGCACGCGCCGCGCACCCATGCGCTTGGCCAGCAGGCAGGACATGATGTTGTCCTCGTCGTCGTCGGTCAGCGCGAGGAACAGGTCCACCTCGTCAATGCCCTCGTCGCCCAGCAGGTCCTCGTCGGTGGTGTCGCCCTCCAGCACCAACACCTGCGGCGGCAACTGCGCCGCCAGCTGCACACAGCGCTCGGGGCGGTCTTCGATGATCTTGATGTGAAACCGCGCCGGGTCGTCGCCCAGCATGCGCGCCAGGCGCAGGCCCACCTGCCCGCCTCCGGCAATCATGAGCCGCCGCACAGGGCGGCTCGAATGCCCGGGCCCGTGCACGATGGACAGCACCTGCGCCACGTGGCGGCTGTCGGCCAGCACAAACACCTCGTCGCCCGGCTCCACCCGCGTCTTGCCGTCGCAGGCGATGAAACGGTCGGGCTCGTCGGCAAAACGGCGGTACACCGCCACCACGCGCAGCTCGACGTCGGGCGAGGCCGCACGCAGGTCGCCGATGGTCTGCTCCACCAGCGGCGCACCTGGCCGCGCGCGCACCGACACCAGGCAGGCGCGTCCCCCTGCAAACTCGCGCACCTGCAGGGCCTCGGGGTACTCGATGAGTTTGCTGATGTAGCGCATCAGCGACTCTTCGGGGCAGATGATGCGGTCCACCGCAAAGCCCTCGTGGCCCATGAGCCGCGGGTCGTCGCGGTAGCCCCCCGAGCGCACGCGCGCAATGCGGGTGGGGATGTTGAACAGCGCCTGCGCCAGCTTGCAGCACACGAGGTTGGTCTCGTCCTGCGCGGCGCAAGCGATGAGCATGTCGGCGTCCTGCGCACCGGCCTCGGCCAGCACGGCGGGCTCGATGCCGCTGCCCACCACGCCGCGCAAGTCAAAGCGCGACTCCAGGTCGCGCAGGCGTTGGGCGTCGGTGTCGATCACCGTGATGTCGTTGCGCTCAGACACCAGGCTGTCGGCCACGCTCTCGCCCACACGGCCTGCGCCCAGGATGATGATTTTCATGCCGTTTCAGCCCCCAGCCCAGCGCAGACAAGCACGACAAGCTATCAAGACAGGAGCAAATCAGCCCCGCACTTCGCCTTCGCCCAGCACCACGTACTTGAGCGAGGTCAGCCCTTCGAGCCCCACGGGCCCGCGCGCGTGGAACTTGTCGGTGCTGATGCCGATTTCGGCCCCCAGGCCGTACTCGAATCCGTCGGCAAAGCGCGTGCTGGCGTTCACCATCACGCTCGACGAATCCACCTCGCGCAAGAAGCGCTGCGCATGCCCGTGGTGCGTGGTCAGGATGGCGTCGGTGTGGTGGCTGGAGTAGTGGTTGATGTGCGCAATCGCCTCGTCCACGCCGGCCACCACCTTGATGCTGATGATGGGTGCCAGGTATTCCTCGAACCAGTCCTGCTCGGTGGCCGGCACCAGCGTGGCACCGGGCACCGGCGCCAGCAGCGCCAGCGCTTCGGGGCAGCAGCGCATCTCCACGCCCTTGGCCGCGTACACGGCACCGATGCGCGGCAGAAACTGCGCCGCGACGCCGCGGGCCACCAGCAGGCCTTCGCTCGCGTTGCAGGGGCTGTACTTCTGGGTTTTGGCGTTGTCGGCCACGCGCACGGCCATGTCCAGGTCGCAGGGGTCGTCCACGTAGGTGTGGCAGTTGCCGTCCAGGTGCTTGATCACGGGCACCTTGGCCTCACGGCTGATGCGCTCGATCAGGCCCTTGCCGCCGCGGGGGATGATCACGTCCACAAACTCGGGCATGGCCACCAGATGGCCCACCGCCTCGCGGTCGGTGGTGGGCACCAGTTGCACGGCCGTGCGCGGCAGGCCGGCTTCTTCCAGCGCTTCTTCCACCAGCCGCGCGAGCGCGCGGTTGGAATCGATGGCCTCAGAGCCCCCGCGCAAAATGCAGGCGTTGCCACTCTTGATGCCCAGGCTGGCCGCCTCGATGGTCACGTTGGGACGGCTTTCGTAAATCATGCCGAACACGCCAATCGGCACGCGCATGCGGCCCACGCGGATGCCGCTGGGCTGCTGCTGCAGGCCCGAAATCTCGCCAATGATGTCGGGCATGGCCGCCAACTGTTCGCAGCCCTGGGCGCAGGTTTCGAGCACTGCGGGGCTGAGCTTGAGGCGGTCTACCATGGGGGCGGCCAGACCGGCGGCCCGGGCGCGCGCCAGGTCGCGCTCGTTGTCGGCCTGCAGGGCTGCGCCAGCGCTGCGCAGGCGGCGGGCAATGCCCAGCAGGGCTTTGTTCTTGGTGGCGGGGGAGGCTTTGGCCATCAGCGCTGAGGCGGTTTTCGCCTGCTCGCCCATCTGGCGCATCAGATCCGGTACGGAGAGTTCGCTCATCCCGGCATTCTGGCAGAACCGCCTATTCGCCCTGGGGCCTTGCGGCCCGGGCCGGGCGGCAAAACGGCTACCATCGGCGCCCATGCCCACCCCTGCCCTGCTCGACGATCTGGAATCCCGCCTGCAAGCCCTGCGCGATGGTGCCGACGCCGCCGCCTGGAGCCAGGCCACGCGCGCGCAGCCCGCGCTGTGGGCCGACCTGCCGCCGCAGTTTGAAACCGTGCTGCACAACCTGCTGGACCGGCTCGAATCCGGCGCGCTGTTCAACCAGGAAAGCTGCTCGTTCAGCCAGGAAGCACTGGTCGACAGCCTGCAGCAATGGGTGGACGCCGCCCGCCGCGTGCTGCGCAGCACCGCCGCCTGAGCACCCCCCGGGCTGCGCGGCCGACGGGCGCGGCGGCCTGAACGTACCGGCCGTACCGCGTCGGCCTTAACGTGCCAGCCTCAACGCGTGGGCCTGACCGCCCCGCCCTGCGCCTCGGCACAGCAACGGCTGAACTGCAGGGCCAGGCGCTGCAGGGCCAGCCACGGATCGGCCGGCCAGCCGGGTACGGGCAAGCCTTTGACGATGCCGTCCACCTGGTGCGCGTGCACCAGCAGCCGCGTGATCTGCCGCTCAGACAGCCGCGGCAACACCCGCTCGTACAGGCGCTCTTTGGCGCCCCACACACGCTGCTCACGCAGCGCCATGGGCAGGGGGCGGCCCGCGGCCAGCGCGTCTTTTACGCGCTTGAGCGCGCGGATGTCGTCGGCCAGCGTCCAGTGCACCAGCACTGCGGCCTCGCCTTCGGCCTGCAGGCCTTCGAGCATGCGCTGCACGCGCGCCGCCTGGCCCGCCAGCGCGGCCAGCGCGAGCTTTTGCACGTCGTAGCGCGCCACGTTGAGCACGGCGGCCTGGATCTGCTCCAGCCCCAGTTCGCCCTCGGGGTAGAGCAGCGCGAGCTTCTGGATCTCCTGGTGCGCCGCGAGCAGGTTGCCCTCCACGCGGTCGGCAAAAAACTGCAGCGCCCGCTGGCCTTCTTCGCCCGCAGCCACGCGCTGGCCCTGGCGCGCCAGGCGCTGGGCGATCCAGGCGGGGAGCTGGGCACGCTCCACGGGTTCGAGGGCGACGCTGGTGCCGTGCGCTTCGAGCGCGCTGAACCAGGCGCTGCTGCGCGTGGCCTTGTCCAGCCGGGGCAGCAGGACCACGGTGAGCGTACTGTCCTGGGCCGGGGCCTGGGCGGCCAGTTGCTGCAGGGCCACCGCGCCGTCCTTGCCCGGCTTGCCCGACGGGATGCGCACTTCCAGCAGCAACCGGTCGC
This sequence comes from Acidovorax lacteus, assembly GCF_039540375.1. Lineage (NCBI taxonomy): Bacteria > Pseudomonadati > Pseudomonadota > Betaproteobacteria > Burkholderiales > Comamonadaceae > Acidovorax > Acidovorax lacteus. Next base: position 98,205 of record NZ_BAABEX010000028.1, on the reverse strand, counting down.
TGAACAGGCTCATGCTGCCCGCAGCGGCGAGCACGCCGCTCCAGTCGAAGTGCGCGCCCGACACCACATGCGCGCTGCGCTCGGTGTAGCCCTGCGCCCGCGCTGCGGCGCGGATGGCGTCGGCGGCTTCCTGCACCAGCAGGGGCTCGTCGCCGTGCAGCACATACAAGGGCGCGAGACGGCGTTGCAACAGGGAAGGAAGCTGCTCCAGGGTGGTCTGCATGCGCCGAGTCTATCGCCTGCCCTGCGCGGCCCCGGCGCGCACGCTTGCCGTCACAATCACGGCTGCCCTGGCACGCGCGGCCACCCGCTGCGCGGCCTGCCGGGCCCCTCCGTTGCCCCACCCTGCTTTTGGAACGCCTGACCACCATGTCCCGCCCTGCCGCCGCCCCCCGCATTGCCAGCCTGATCGGCGCCCCTACCGACGTGGGCGCGGGTGCCCGGGGCGCCTCCATGGGCCCCGAAGCCCTGCGCGTGGCCGGCCTGCAACCGGCCCTGGAAAGCCACGGCCTCACGGTGCTGGACCGCGGCAACCTGTCCGGCCCGGCCAACCCCTGGCAGCCGCCAGAGGACGGCTACCGCCACCTGCGCGAGGTGGTCGAGTGGAACCGGCGCGTGCGCGATGCCGTAGCCGCCGAGCTGGCGTTGGGCCACCTGCCCATCCTGATGGGCGGCGACCACTGCCTGGCCGTGGGCAGCATCAGCGCTGTGGCACGGCACTGCGCCGACACCGGGCGCAAGCTGCGGGTGCTGTGGCTCGACGCCCATGCCGACTTCAACACCAGCGCGCTCACGCCCAGCGGCAACGTGCACGGCATGCCCGTGGCCTGTCTGTTCGGCTTTGGCCCCGAGGCCCTGACCCAGCTTGCGAACATGCCCGCCGGCAGCCCGGCGCTGCGCACCGAGCAGATCCGGCAGATCGGCATCCGCAGCGTGGACCCAGGCGAAAAGCGCTTTGTGCACGCGCAAGGGCTGGAGGTGTTCGACATGCGCTTCATCGACGAGGTGGGCATGCGCCAGACCATGGAGCGCGCGCTCGACGGCGTGGACGCCAACACCCACCTGCACGTGAGCTTTGACGTGGACTTTCTCGACCCCGACATTGCGCCGGGCGTGGGCACCACCATTCCGGGCGGCCCCACCTACCGCGAGGCGCAGCTGTGCATGGAGATGGTTGCCGACTGCGGCCAGCTCGCATCGCTGGACATCATGGAGCTGAACCCCGCGCTGGACGTGCGCAACAAGACCGCACTGCTGGCGGTGGACCTGGTCGAGTCGCTGTTCGGCAAAAGCACGCTCATGCGCACGCGGCCCGCGTGAGAGGCCGCAGCGCGCGGACGCCTGGTCGGCAGGCCTGCCAGCCGCACCGACCGGCAACGGATTCGCAGCCTGCTTGCTATTAAATTAATAGCTGCTCGTGCTTGACTGCGGGTCATGAGAGGCCATTTTGGCCTCTGAGTCAGGGCTTGATCGCCGCCAGGCGGCGTGTGAGCTGCTGCACCAAGTCGGTCTGCATGTTGCGGAACAGCAGGGCCTCTTCGGCCTCTTTCGACAGCGCGGCGGTTTCGGTGTAGCTGATGTCGCGCTGCTGCAGCAGCTCGGTCTCGGGAATCCACTCGGTGCCGTCGGCGCGGCGCAGCCGGAAGCGGATGCGCAGCCGCAGTTGCAGCTCCCGCACCTGCCCGGCCACGTTTTGCCCCACGACCACACGCTCGCGCTGCTCGGCCAGCAGGTCGAGCGTGGCCTGCGCGCCCGGCTGGGCTCCCGTGTCGCGCGTGATGCGCAGCGGACTGCCCGCGCCTTCGAGCGTGCGCTGCAGCTCGCGTGCCAGCCCCGAGCCCGCAGGCGCTGCAATGTGCAGTGAGTCGAACGCGAAATCAGGCACGCCCCGCAGGCGAAAACCGCAGCCGGCCACGGCCAGCAGCGGTACCAGAGCCCCAAGCAATCGGCGTCGGTGCATGTGAATCCTTGTGGGCCGGCCCGGCAGCGGTGCGCCCGGGCACGGCCGTGTGCTTACACCACGATGTTGACCAGGCGACCCGGCACCACCACCACGCGCTTGGGGCTCGCGCCGGCCGCATGGGCGGCCAGCACCGGGCTTTGCAGCGCAATCTGCTCGATGGCCGCCTTGTCGGCCGCCGCGGGCACCAGGATGGAGCCGCGCAGCTTGCCGTTGATCTGCAGCATCAGCTCGACCTCGTCCTGCGCGAGCGCCTGCGGGTCCACCTGCGGCCAGGGCGCGTCCAGCAGGTCGCCCAGCACACCGGCGTAGCCCAGGTCGCTCCACAGCGCATGGGCAATGTGGGGCGTGGCCGGGTACAGGCAGCGCAGCAGGATGCCAAAGCCTTCGATCAGCGCCACCTGGGCACCCGCCGAGTCCATGGCCTTGAAGTCCTCGAGCGCGTTGATCATCTTCATCGCACCCGAGACCACGGTGTTGTACTGCATGCGCTGGTAGTCGTAGTCCACCTGCTTGAGCACGGTGTGGATCTCCAGGCGCAGCGCTTTGGCCTCTTTGCCGAACGGTACGTCCTGCAGGCTGCTGGCACCGGCCACGCTGGCCATGGCGGCGTCGCGGTCGATGCCCGAGAGCTTGATGCCGAAGTTCCACACCCGACGCAGGAAGCGGTAGCTGCCTTCCACCGCCGCGTCGTTCCATTCAAGCGTGGCCTCGGGCGGGGCGGTGAACATGGTGTACAGGCGGGCGGTATCGGCGCCGTACTTCTCGATCAAGTCCTGCGGGTCCACGCCGTTGTTCTTGGACTTGGACATGGTGCCCACGCCCTCGTAGTCGATGGGCGTGCCCACGGGCAGATCGCCCACGGCATTCTTGAGCTGGGCGCCGATGATCTTGCCGCCTTCATCGAGCACATGCTCCACGTCGTGCGGCCAGAAGTATTCCTTGCCGCCCTTTTCGTTGCGGCGGCTGTAGATGTGGTTGAGCACCATGCCCTGCGTGAGCAGCTTGGTGAAGGGCTCATCGACCTTGACCAAGCCCAGATCGCGCATGACCTTGGTCCAGAAGCGCGCGTACAGCAGGTGCAGGATGGCGTGCTCGATGCCGCCGATGTACTGGTCCATCGGCATCCAGTAGTCGGCACCACCCGCCACCATCGCGTCGGCGTTCTTGGGGTCGCAGTACCGCATGAAGTACCACGAGCTGTCCACGAAGGTGTCCATGGTGTCCGTCTCGCGGCGAGCGGGCTTGCCGCACACGGGGCAGGTCACACCGGCGTGGAAGCCTTCGTGCTTGTGCAGCGGGTTGCCCGAGCCGTCGGGAATGCAGTCCTGCGGCAGTACCACGGGCAGGTCTTTTTCCGGCACAGGCACCGCGCCATGTTCGTCGCAATGAATGATCGGGATCGGCGTGCCCCAGTAGCGCTGGCGGCTGATGCCCCAGTCGCGCAGGCGCCAGGTGGTCTTCTTCTCGCCCAGGCCCTTTTGCGCCAGCGCGTGGGCCACGGCGTTCACGGCGTCCTTGTAATTCAAGCCGCTGAAGCTGTCGGAGTTGATGGTGACGCCGCGCTGCTTGTCACCGTACCAGTCCTGCCACTGGTGGTAGTTGAACGTCTCGCCGTCCACCAGCACCACTTGCTTGATCTCGATGCCGTACTTCAGGGCAAACGCAAAGTCGCGCTCGTCGTGCGCGGGCACGCCCATCACCGCACCGTCGCCATAGCCCATCAGCACGTAGTTACCGACCCAGACCTGCACCTTTTCGTCGGTGAGCGGGTGCGTCACGTACAGGCCTGTGGGCACGCCCTTTTTCTCTTGCGTGGCCAGTTCGGCCTCGGTGGTGCCACCGGTCTTGCATTCTTCAATGAACGCAGCGAGCGCCGGGTTGCTCTTGGCGGCATGGGCGGCCAGCGGGTGCTCAGGGGCCACGGCGCAGAAGGTCACGCCCATGATGGTGTCGGCACGCGTGGTGAACACGTACATCTTGCCGTCGCCGATCAGCACGCCATCGTCACCTTGGATGTCGTGCGTGAACGCAAAGCGCACGCCTTCGCTCTTGCCGATCCAGTTTTCCTGCATCAGCTTCACGCGCTCGGGCCAGCCGGGCAACTTGTCGCCCGTCACAAAGCCCAGCAGCTCTTCGGCGTAGTCGGTGATCTTGAGGTAGTAGCCGGGAATTTCGCGCTTTTCCACCAACGCACCGGTGCGCCAGCCGCGGCCGTCGATCACCTGTTCATTGGCCAGCACGGTCTGGTCCACCGGGTCCCAGTTCACCACCTGGGTCTTGCGGTAGGCGATGCGCTTTTCCAGCATCTTGAGGAACAGCCACTGGTTCCACTTGTAGTACTCGGGGTCGCAGGTGGCCACCTCGCGGCTCCAGTCGATGGCCAGCCCCATCGCCTGCATCTGCTTCTTCATGTACGCGATGTTCTCGTACGTCCACTTGGCCGGGGGCACGCCGTTTTTGAGCGCGGCGTTCTCAGCCGGCAGGCCGAAGGCGTCCCAGCCCATGGGCATCAAGACGTTGTAGCCGTTCATGCGCAGGTAGCGCGTGAGCATGTCGTTGATGGTGTAGTTGCGCACATGGCCCATGTGCAGCTTGCCGCTGGGGTACGGCAGCATGGAGCAGGCGTAGAACTTCTTCTTGTTCGCGTCTTCCGTCACGCGGTAGGCGTCGCGGGCGGTCCAGTGGGCGTGCGCGGCACGCTCCACATCCTGGGGGGTGTATTTCTCTTGCATGGATGGAAGATGGAAAACGAGAAGGTCTCGGGGGCCTTTGTGCAAATCACTCGGGCCGTGTGCGCCAAGGGGCCGGACGGCAGCGCAACCACCGTTGCCGTGGCGCGCCCTGGCGTCCCGGCAGACGCAGCCCGCCTGCCCATGCACACGGCCTGAAGATTTGCGCAGCAGATCCCGGGCGGCCGATCGCCACGATTTTAGGCGGTGGCGCCTGCCACATGCCGCGGCGCGTGCCTCAGGGTTGTTCCGTCACGAACGCCATGCGCGGCAGCCCGGCCCGCTGTGCGGCTGCCATGACCCGGGCCAGGTCTCCGTACGCCACTGCGGCATCGGCACGCAGCTGCAACACATCGGTGCCCTGCAGACGTGCCTGCTCGCGCAAATGCCCCTCCAGCGTTTCGAGGGTGGCCGGCTCACCCTGCACCAGCAAGCGGCCCTGGCGATCCATTTCGAGATGCACCGCGCGCGGCTGCGAGGCGTCGGAAGGCGCTTCGGCCCGCGGCAGCTGCAGCGGCAACGCGGTGGTGAACAGCGGGGCAGCCAGAATGAAGATGACCACCAGCACCAGCATCACATCCACCAGGGGCGTGATGTTGATCCCCGCCATGGGGGTCGGCGTGGTCCGACGACTGAACCGGCCCAATGCCATGGCGCTCCCTCACGCAGACGGCGGCAACGCGGCTGCGTCGGCAGGGGCTGTACCGGACCAGGCCTGCAGATCATGGGCCAGCGCGTCGAGTTCAGACTCCACCCACTCAATGCCGCGCCCCAGCAGGTTGTAGGCCACGAGGGCCGGAATCGCCACGGCCAGGCCCAGCGCCGTCATGACCAGGGCCTCGCCCACGGGCGCAGCCAGGCGGTCCAGCGTGACCGGGCCGCCGCCGGTCAGGGCCAGCAGGGCGCGGTGAATGCCCCACACCGTGCCCAGCAAACCGACGAACGGGGCGGCCGCCGCCAACGTGGCCAGCAGGGTCTGGCCCGCTTGCAGCCGCTGCTGCGCCTGTTGCAGGGCCGCGCGCAAACGGCGTGTCAGGCGCAAGCCTTCAGCGGTGCGCGCCTCCAGGGTGGACGGGGATGCACCCGCCGGTTCGGCTGCGGCCGCTGCGACCAGTCCCGCGACCCAGCCGGTGCGGTCTGCGGCCTGGACCCGCTGCCCGGCGGTCTGCAGATCAGGAGACTGCCACCACAGGGCGATGCTGCGCGGCACACTGCGCCGGGCCTCGGCCAGCAGCCACGCCTTCCACAGAATGAGCACCCAACTGAGCACCGACATGGCCAGCAGCAGCACGGCCGTGCCACGGGCGACCATGTCGCCCTGGTGCCACCAGTCCCACGCGCCCACGACGCCGCGCCCCTGCAGCGTCAGGCGCGCAAACCGAGCACGTCGAACATGTCGAACATGCCCCGGGGATGGTGCGCGAGAAACCGGACGGCGCGCAGGCTGCCCTGCGCGTAGGTGGTGCGGCTCGACGACTTGTGGGTGATCTCGATGCGCTCCCCAATGCCGGCAAACAGTACGGTGTGGTCGCCCACAATATCGCCGCCGCGGATCGTCGAAAAGCCGATGGTGGACGGATCGCGCTCGCCGGTGACGCCTTCGCGTGCGTACACCGCGCAGTCCTTGAGGTCGCGTCCCAGGGCGTCGGCAATCACCTCGCCCATCTTCAAGGCCGTGCCCGAGGGAGCGTCCACCTTGTGGCGGTGGTGGGCCTCAATCACCTCGATGTCGTAGCCCTGGGCGAGGGCCTTGGCGGCCATCTCCAGCAGCTTGAGCGTGACGTTCACGCCCACGCTCATGTTGGGCGCCATCACGATGGCGTGCTGCTGCGCCGCGGCCGCAATCTGGGCTTTCTGCGCATCGCTGAAGCCTGTGGTACCAATGACCATGCGCACCCCCAGTTCCTGGCACACCTGCAGGTGGTGCAAGGTGCCTTCGGGCCGGGTGAAGTCGATCAGCACATCCACGCCCTGCAACGCCTGCCGCAGATCGGCCGTGATGGCCACACCGCTGGCGTAGCCCAGGAACGCAGTGGCGTCCGAGCCGATGGCCGGGCTGGACGGCAGATCGAGTGCGCCCGCAAGCACCATGTCGTCGGCCGCGCGGATGGCCTCGATCAGCATGCGGCCCATGCGGCCAGAGGCACCGGCCACAGCGACACGGGATACCGGTTGCGTTGGGTTCATAGGTCTTCTGCCTTCAAAGGATGGGCGGCGGCCCGGTGTGTCGGAACACCGGCACCAGCCGCCTGGTCACCAAAGCCGGTCGCGCGCTCAGCGCGCAGCAGGCTCCAGCGGAGGGTAACTGGCTCGCACCGGCGCGGTGGGTGCGGCATCGTCGTCGGCCTTGCGCGACGGCGCAGGGAATTTGGCGAGTTGCTCTGGCGTGGCTTCCAGAGAGGGCGCCTTGCGAGTGCCAGAACGTTTGCCCAGGCTGGCGACGAACTCCGATTCCGAGGGCATCTCGTCGCCTTCATGGCGCTCCAGCACATCGCCCTTGAAATACACCGTCAGCTTGCGTGTCTGGCGCTCCACACCCGGGCGCTGCAGCGTGAACACGTATTCCCAGCGGTCAGCGTGGAACAGGCTGCTCACCAGCGGCGACCCGAGGATCTCGCGCACCTGCTGGCGGCCCATGCCGGGCTGCAGGGCTTCTACCTGTTCGCGCGACACGAAGTTGCCCTGGACTACATCGACCTTGTAAGGTGTCACGACATTGGCGATGCGCGTGCTGGCACTGTCAAAGCTTCCGCAACCACCCAGCAACGACGCGGTGGCAACCAGGCTCAGCAGCAGAATTCGCGGGGTGCGCAGAGGGGTGTGCACGGGCATGGGCAAGAAGCTGACGATATGATCGGCCCATTGTAGCGGGAGGCCTGTGCGCATCCCCCCTGCCACGGAAGAACCCGCCATGACCAGCATCGACGAACTCAAGAACACCGGGCTCAAGGCCACGCTGCCCCGGCTCAAGATCCTTGAGATCTTCCAGCGCGGCGCACAGCGCCACATGACGGCGGAAGACGTTTTCCGGGTGCTGCTCGAAGAGCGCTCTGATATCGGGCTGGCCACGGTGTACCGCGTGCTCACGCAGTTTGAGCAGGCCGGCATCCTGATCCGCAGCAATTTCGAAAGCGGCAAGGCTGTTTACGAACTCAACGAAGGCCAGCACCACGACCATTTCGTGTGCACGAGCTGCGGCAAGGTCGAGGAGTTCTACGACCCCGAGATCGAAAAGCGCCAGCAGATGGTAGCCGCCGCCAAGGGCTGGGTGGTACACGACCATTCGATGGCGCTGTACGGCCAGTGCGCCGCATGCGCAAAGAAGGCTGGGTGAACGACCGTTTCAGCGGCCAATCCGCGCGTTGAAGAACTGATGGCCCAGTTCGGTACCCGCGTGAAAACAGCCCCTCGGTCAGACCGTCAACAACCTCTCTCGGGGTAAGACGCGAGGCAACTCAGGGGGCGGCCTTCAGCCGCCGCTGTCACGTTCCATGGCGCGGCGGTGCCGCTCCACGAACTCCTGGTAAGTGTCAATGCCGCGCAGCTGCAAGATGGTGTTGCGCACCGCCGCCTCAACCAGCACCGCGATGTTGCGGCCTGCGACCACCTGGATCACCACCTTGAGCACGGGCACCCCCAGAACGTCCTGCGTCAGAGGCTCGTAGGGCAGGCGTTCGTAGTCGCGCTCCAGGGTTTCCTTGCGCACAAGGTGCACGATGAGCTTGAGCCGCATCTTGCGGCGCACGGCGGTCTCGCCAAAGATCGCGCGGATGTCCAGCAGGCCAATACCGCGCACCTCCAGCAGGTTTTGCAGCAGCTCGGGGCACTTGCCTTCAATCGTGGTCTGGTTGATGCGGTACAGGTCCACCGCATCGTCGGCCACCAGGCCGTTACCTCGAGAGATGAGCTCCAGGCCCAGCTCACTCTTGCCCAGGCCCGATTCGCCGGTGATGAGGACGCCCAGGCCCAAAATGTCCATGAACACGCCGTGCATGGTGGTGCGGTCGGCGAAATGCTTGGACAGGTACGCCCGCAGCACGTCAATCACGAAGGCCGACGACTCGTGCGTGGCGAACATCGGTATCTGGGCACGCTCGCACATGGATACCAGCGCATCGGGGGCGGTCTGGTTGTCGGCCAGCACCAGCACGGGCGGCTCCAGCGTGACGATGCGCGCGATCCGGCGCTTGCAGTCCTCCGGAGACGCGCTGCTCAGGTAGGCAATCTCGCGCTCACCCAGGATCTGGACGCGGTAGGGGTGGATGTAGTTGAGGTAGCCCACCAGATCGGCCCCCGAGCGGGCCGACCGCACGGCCACCTCGTCGAACCGGCGTTCGGAAGCACCGAGCCCGGCCACCCATTCCCAGCGCAGCTGCCCCCGAAACTCCTCGAAGAGCACATCGGCGCTGACGACGTTGGGCTTCATGAGGGATAGCGCACGCGGGTGGGGCGAACCGGAAGGCTGCGCGGCACCAGAGCGTTCAAGCCGCGGTCTGCGTGGACTGCCAATCCGCGATCAGCCCGTGGAGCTCAGCGGCATCGGAGCAGGACTTGAGCCGCTCGCGCAGGGGGGCGTCGCTCAGCAGTTCCGCGATCTCGGAGAGGATCTCCAGGTGCTTCTGCGTCGCAGCCTCTGGCACCAGCAGGAAGATCAGCAGTACAACGGGCTGCTCGTCCGGGGCATCAAAGCCAATGGGCTGGGCCAGCTGGAACACCGCCGCCATGGGCGACTTGAGTCCCTTGATGCGGCCATGCGGAATGGCCACACCGTGGCCTAGGCCAGTGGAGCCGAGACGCTCGCGCGCAAACAGGCTGTCGGTGACGAGGGCGCGGGACAAACCGTGCTGGCTCTCGAAGAGCAGGCCTGCCTCTTCAAAGGCGCGCTTCTTGCTCGTGGCATCGACGCTCACAAGCACCTGGGCAGAGGGCAGGATGGAGGCTAGACGGTTCATGGTGTGGGTAACAATTATGCACATATTGGCAGAAACCCTGAGTCACAGACACCAGCCACAAAAAAACCGCCCTGGGGGCGGTCGGGTGGCAGGTTCAGTGCCTGGGTCTCATGCCAGCATTTCGCGCTTGGCTGGCTCGTGGTGGTGGTCCTGCAGGCGGTCCTTGTGCCGCACCACCTGACGGTCGAGTTTGTCGACCAGTTCGTCCACGGCAGCGTACAGGTCGGAGTGCGAGCTCTCGGCAAACAGATCGTTGCCCTTCACGTGGATGTTGCACTCGGCACGCTGGCGCTTTTCCTTTTCCTTCTGCTTTTCCACTGTCAGCAGCACCTTCACATCCACCACTTGATCGAAATGGCGCGTAATCCGGTCCAGCTTGGAGGTGACGTAGTTTCGCAATGCAGGGGTGACTTCGAGGTGGTGACCGCTGATCGTCAGATTCATAGATGAGTCTCCTGTGGCTCTCGGTGGGACAAAGGCCGCCCGGCTGGCGCGGCCTGGTGAACTGAATGCATTCGTCGACCTGAGTCCACTATGCGCCTGCGGTCGGCGAAAAGCAATCCTGCGGCGCGGCATCCGCCTGCAGCGAGGGGTCTCCACTGCGCACCGCGCATATCCGGCGTAGGATGCCAGCTGTTGCCTAGGCAGACGGCCCTTCATGCGCCGCCGGCCCATTGCCGGGTGCGCCGTGCAAATGCAGGCGGCCCGCCATCCACATGGCCAGCACACTGGCGCCGATGCCGACCACCGCCGCCATCCAGTAGTTCTGCACCAGCCCCTGTGGCGTGCGGCTGATCAGCAGACCGCCCACAATGGACGCTACGCCCATGGAGGCCGACTGCACCGCGGCATTCAAGGTCATGAACGCCCCCCGCATGCTCGGGTGCGCCGCCGACACCACGAGGGCCATGCCCGGAATCATGCGCCCGCTCATGCAGGTGAACATGAGCGTGGAAACCAGCAGGATGACGGGCAGCGGCATACCCGCGACCAGCGTGATGCCCAGCAGCGGCACCGCCACAGCCAGGGCCAGCCAGCGAAACACCACCACCTTGCCTCGCTGGTCGGTCAATCGACCAAACCAGCGTGCGGTGAAAAGGGTCACCAATCCGCCGCACAGGTAGATGTAGGGCACCTGGTCGGCCCGCACCCCCGCGTTGGTCTGCATGTAGATGGTGATGTACGGAATGACCGTGAAGCCCGTGAACATGAGCAGCGCCGAGAACACGAACGCGCGCCGGTGGTTCGCATCTCGCAGCACGTCCTGCAGACCACCCAGCAGCGAGCGCCCCGCCCCCGCAGCCATGTGCGAATCCAGCGCAGGCAGCACCCGCGCCGCCAGCACCCACAGCGCAGCGCACAGCACTGCAATCGCCACGAATGGCGCGTGCCAGCTCCAGTGGCTGGCCAACACCAGCCCGAGCGGAACGCCCGCCACCGTGGACACCGAGAACGAGGTCATCACGATGGCACTGGCACGCCCACGCCGCTCGAACGGAATCACATCGGCCACGATGGTCTGGCTCAGGGCCGACAGAACACCGCCAAACACGCCGGCCAGAATGCGCGCGACCATCAGCGTGCCGTAGGTGGGCGCCAGCGCGCAGGCCAGCGTGGCCAGCGCAAACTGCCCGTACAACACCAGCAGCAGGGGCTTGCGACCCAAGCGGTCGATGTAGGTAGCGGCCAGCAGGCCCGACGCACCCGCCGCCAGCGTGTAGGCCGAAACCAGCATGCCGAACTGCGCATCGCTGATGCGGAACAAAGCCGTCAGCTGCGGGCCGAGCGGCATCATGATCATGAAGTCGAGGATGTGCGTGAACTGCACCCCGGCCAGGGTCAGCAGCAGCCACATCTCCCGGCGGGGCGGCAGTTCGGTGGTCGTGGTCATGGCGTGCGGCCCTGTGCAGCGCAGCAAGGCGGGCAAAGCGTGCAGTGTGCCCGATGCGCCCGCCTGCCGCTGTCCCTCAAAGCGCCCGCGTAAAATCAGGCGTTGCTGCGCGCAGCGCCACCCGTGGTGCACCGTGCGGCCCGTCGCCCCGCCCCTTTGTGACAACGCCGGCAGCCGCCGCGCCGTGACCCGCTGCTCCACATGACCGCCCCCAGCCCCCAGCCCACATCGACCGCCCTGCACACTTCGGCCCTGCAATCGCTGCCCCTGCTGGCGCGCGGCAAGGTGCGCGACAACTATGCGGTGGGCGACGACCGCATCCTGATGGTGGCCAGCGACCGCCTCTCGGCCTTTGACGTGATCATGGGCGAGCCGATTCCGGGCAAGGGCGAGCTGCTCACGCAAATGGCGCTGTACTGGTTCGACAAGCTCGGACACCTGTGCCCCAACCACCTCACGGGCGACGATCCGGAAAGCGTGGTCACGGCGGCAGAAGTGCCGCAGGTGCGCGGCCGCTCGATGCTGGTCAAGCGCCTGCGTCCGATTCCGGTGGAGGCCGTGGTGCGCGGCTACTTGGCTGGCAGCGGCTGGAAGGAGTACCAGGCCTCGCTGTCGGTGTGCGGCGTGCCCCTGCCTGCAGGGCTGACCAACGCGGCCAAGCTGCCCGAGCCCATCTACACGCCGGCCGCCAAGGCCGCGGTGGGCGAACACGACGAGAACATCACCTTCGAACGCACCGTGGAGATGATCGGCCCGGACCTGGCCGCCCGCATCCGCGACATCAGCATTGCGCTGTACCAGGCCGCGGCCGAGATCGCGCTGACCAAAGGGATGATCATTGCCGACACCAAGTTCGAGTTCGGCCTGGACGCCGATGGCACGCTGGTCCTGATGGATGAGGTGCTCACGCCCGACAGCTCGCGCTACTGGCCGGTGGAAGGCTACGCCGAGGCGCTGGCGCGTGGCGACAACCCGCCGAGCTTTGACAAGCAGTTCGTGCGCGACTGGCTCGAACAAGCGCAGGTCAACGGCAAGCCCTGGGACAAGACCGCTCCGGCCCCGCGCCTGCCGCGCGACGTGATCGAAAAAACCGCGGCCAAGTACCGCGAGGCGCTGCAGCGCCTGCTGGGCTGACCGGCTCGCCTCCCCCATGCAAAAGGGCCCCCGCGGGGCCCTTTTGCATGGCAGGCGCGGCCGGAGGCCAGCGCCGGTTTCAGCTCAGTACCACCGAACTCAGACGCCGGCGGTACTGGGCCACCACCGGGTCTTCCGGCGGGATCTGCCCTTCGGCCACCTTGGGCTTGGGCGGCTCGATGATTTCGAGAATGGCCACGTACAGCTTGCGCGCAGCCTCGTCGTTCCAGGCCTTGTCGCGCATCAGCACCTCGAGCAACTCATCCATGGCATCGGTGAAGCGCCCCACGGCCATGCAGTGCTGGGCGCGCGCGTACCGCGCATCGAAGTCGCGCTTGTTGGTGGCAATGCGGGCATCGAGCGCCGCCAGGTCGGCAGCGGCCTGGCTGTCGCGCGCGTCCATCCAGGCCTTGAGGGCACCCAAGCGGCGCGAGCCGGCGGCCTTGGCGATCACGGGGGCGAACGCCACCTTGGCGTCGTCGTCGCGGCCCAGTTGCAGCAGCAGATGCACGTAGTCAAAGCGGGCCTCGTCATTGGCTGGGTCGGTGGCCACGGCGTGCTGCAGCTTTTCGAGTGCGGTGTCGGCATCGCCATCGGCCAGCGCTTCCTGAGCGGCCTGCTCGTCGGATTCGGCCACCAGTTCTTCGGCCGAGGGCACATGCTTGTCGAGGAAGGCGCGCACCTGGCCTTCGGGCAGCGCGCCCATGAAGCCATCCACCGGCTGGCCGTTCTTGAGCAGCACGCAGGTCGGAATGCTGCGGATGCCGAACATGGCTGCGAGCTGTTGCTCCTGGTCGGAATCGATCTTGGCCAGAATGAAGCGGCCGGCGTATTCGGTTTCGAGCTTTTCGAGCACCGGCCCCAGGGACTTGCACGGGCCGCACCACGGCGCCCAGAAATCGACCAGCACGGGAACGCTCATCGAAGCGGCAATCACGTCCGCTTCAAAGTTCTCTACGGTCACATCGATCATGTGGTTCAGGCCTTCAAGGTCGCAAAAAGTAAAATCGCGGGTTCCACCACGGCGGCAGCAGGGCGAACACGCCCGGCCCCACACACCATGAAACCCATCCAGATCGGCGTGGTCATGGGCTCCAGCAGCGACTGGGACACCATGCAGCACGCAGTGCAGATTCTCCAGCAATTCGATGTCGCCCACGAGGCACGCGTGGTCTCGGCCCACCGCATGCCCGACGACATGTTCGCCTACGCCGAAAGCGCCGCCGGGCGCGGGCTCAAGGCCATCATCGCGGGCGCGGGCGGGGCCGCCCACCTGCCGGGCATGATCGCCGCCAAGACCGTGGTGCCCGTGCTGGGCGTGCCGGTGGCCAGCCGCCACCTGCAAGGCGTGGACTCGCTGCACAGCATCGTGCAGATGCCCAAGGGCGTGCCCGTGGCCACCTTTGCCATCGGCACGGCCGGCGCGGCCAACGCAGCGCTGTTTGCCGTGGCCCTGCTGGCGGGCGAAGACCCGGCACTGCGCGCACGGCTCGAAGCCTTCCGCGCCGAGCAGACAGCCGCAGCACGCGCCATGACCTTGCCGCCCGCATGAACACGATGCCTACGCCCCACCGCTGCGCGCGTTGCAGCGCCCCGGAGGCGCCATTTTTTCCTCTTGGGGCCGCCCGGCGATGAACCCATCCACTCCTCAACCCCTTCTGCCCGGCAGCACGCTGGGCGTGCTTGGCGGCGGCCAGCTCGGCCGCATGTTCGTGCATGCGGCCCAGGCCATGGGCTACTTCACGGCCGTGCTCGACGCCGACCCGGACAGCCCCGCGGGCCTGGTGAGCCATCACCACATCCGCACGGCCTACGACGATGCCCAAGGCCTTGCGCAGCTCGCCGCCGTCAGCGACGCGGTGACCACCGAATTCGAGAACGTGCCCGCCGCCGCGCTGGACGCGCTGGCCGCGCGCCGCCCGGTGGCCCCGGGCGCGGCCGCCGTGGCCGTGGCGCAGGACCGCGCCCGCGAGAAAGCGCATTTCGTGCAGTGCGGCGTGCCCTGTGCGCCGTATGCCGTGGTGGACACACCCGCGCAGCTCGCGGCCGTGCCCGATGCGCTGCTGCCCGGCATCCTCAAGACGGCTCGCATGGGCTACGACGGCAAGGGCCAGGCACGCGTGAGCACCCGCGCCGAGCTGGCCGCCGCTTGGGAGCAGATGGGCCGCGTGCCCTGCGTGCTGGAGCAGATGTTGCCGCTGGCACTCGAATGCTCGGTGATCGTGGCGCGCGGCCAGGACGGCCAGTGCGTGCTGCTGCCTGTGCAGCGCAACCTGCACCGCCAGGGGATCCTCGCCGTCACCGAAGTTTATGAAGGAAATGTGCCGCCCGTGCTTGCCAAACAAGCACAAACCGCTGCAATTTCGATAGCAAACGGCTTGCAGTACGTGGGCGTGCTGTGCGTCGAGTTCTTCGTGCTGCAAGACGGCCGCTTGGTCGTCAACGAGATCGCACCGCGCCCGCACAACAGCGGCCATTACAGCCAGAACGCCTGCGACGTGTCGCAGTTCGAGCTGCAGGTGCGCTGCATGGCAGGGCTGCCGCTCACGCCGCCGCGCCAGCACAGCCCGGCCGTGATGCTGAACCTGCTGGGCGACCTGTGGTTTGCGCCCGGTGGCGACACGCCGCGCACGCCGGCCTGGGATGCGGTGCTGGCGCTGCCCGGCACCAACCTGCACCTGTACGGCAAGCGCGAGGCCAAGCGCGGCCGCAAGATGGGCCACCTGAACATCACCGCGCCCACCGCCGAGGCCGCGCGCAGCACCGCCCTGCAGGCGGCTGCGCTGCTGGGCATTGCGCCGTTCTGAGCAGGCCGCCCGCGATGATCCTGCCTGGACCCCTCGACACCTCGGTGCAGGCCGCCGCAGCGGCCCTGCGCCGGGGCGACCTGCTGGGCCTGCCCACCGAAACCGTCTATGGCCTAGCGGCCGACGCCGACAACGACGCGGCCGTGGCCGCCATCTTTGCCGCCAAGGGCCGCCCGAGCGACCACCCGCTGATCGTGCACGTGGCCGAGGCCGAGGCCATCGACCACTTCGCCCACAGCGTGCCCGCCTGGGCCCGCGCACTGGCGCAGGCCTTCTGGCCCGGGCCGCTCACGCTCATCCTGCCGCGCCGGGCAGACCGGGCTGCCGCCGCCGCGGGCGGGCAGGCCAGCGTGGGCGTGCGCTGCCCCTCGCACCCCGTGGCGCAGGCCGTGCTGCGCGCCTGCGCGCACCCGCCCGCTGGCGAGCGCGTGGTCTGGGGGCTGGCCGCGCCCAGCGCCAACCGCTTCGGCCGCGTCAGCCCCACCACGGCTGCGCATGTGCGCGACGAACTCGGTGATGCCCTGCTGGTGCTCGACGGCGGTGCCTGCGACGTGGGCATCGAATCCACCATCATCGACTGCACGCGCAGCGTGCCCGTGCTGCTGCGCCCCGGCGCCATCACCCGCGCGCAGATTGAAGCCGTCTGCGGCATGGCCCCGCGCAGCCCTGACGAGGTGGCAGAGGGCGCCACGCCGCGCGCCTCGGGCACGCTGGAGTCGCACTACGCGCCCACGGCCCGTGTGCGCCTCATGGACGCCAAAGCGCTGCAGACTGGGCTCGACCTGCTCGGCTCTGATGCAGCGCATCTGGCGATCTACGCGCGGTCGCCCATCAAAGCCCGCTCAGCCCGCGTGCTGGTGCGGCGCATGCCCGACGACGCTGGCAGCACCGCCCGGCAGCTGTTTGCCACGCTGCGCGCACTGGATGCCGAAGAGGTCAAACTGATCTGGATCGAAACACCCCCCGACACCCCCGAATGGGAGGGTGTGCGAGACCGCCTGCGCCGCGCGGCATCTTGAGACACCCCCCGAGGCCCTGCGTGCCTCCCCCCCGCTATCGCGTCGCTGCGCGATGCGGGCAGGGGGACGACGCCAGCGCGGCAGGGCGGCCCTTGCGCGGCGTCGTTAAACTATTCGCCACCTTCATGGGAGAAATACATGGCAGTTAAATGGATGCGCCGCACCGCCCTGGTCGCCGCTGTTGCATCGGCCACGTTGCTGGCGGCTTGCGGTTCAAGCACCACCGAATCGGCCATCACGCCCGACCGCTTCATTGCGTTTGGCGACGGACTCACCGACATCGGCCAAAAAGGCACGCGCTACACCGTCAACAACGGCTCGGTGAACAACTGGACCCTGCAGCTCGTGTCGCGCTACGGCAAGACGCTGGCCCCCGCCGCCTCGGGCGGACTGAGCTACGCTACGGGCAACGCCCGCACGGCCACCAAGCCCGATGCGGCCGGCAATGCCAGCACCCCGACGGTGACCGACCAGGTGAGCCAGTACCTGGCCGGCGGCGGCACTTTTGGCAAGAGCGATATCGTGCTGATGAACGCCGGCGTGAGCGACGTGATCGCCCACATGGCCGCCGTGACGGCTGGCAGCATGACGCCCACGCAGATGGTGGATGCTTCGCGCCAGGCCGGGCAGGCGCTGGGCCAGCAGGTACGCCGTCTGGTGCAGGCCGGTGCCAAGTATGTGGTGGTGACCGGCACCTACGACCTGGGCAAGACACCCTGGGCCAAGACCATTGGCCGCGAAGGACTGTTGAGCGACGCCAGCAGCCGCTTCAATGAAGGCCTGCTGGTCGAAGTGGTGGACCTGGGCGCGAACGTGCTCTACATCGACACCGCCTACTACGTGAACCTGTACGTGGGCACGCCGGGCTCCTATGGCTTCAACAACGCGACCACGCCGGTCTGCATCTCGGTGGACGCCAGCAACGGCATCGGCATCGGAGCGGGGCAGGTCAATTCGGCGCTGTGCACCGGCTCGACGCTGCTGGCCAACGCTGCGGCCGACGCTTATGTGTTCGCCGACCCGGTGTACCTCACACCCTCGGCGCACCGCCAGTTGGGCAACTACGCCTACGATCGGCTGCGCGCACGCTGGTAAGCACCTCCAGTCGCCTGTCACGCACCATGAAAAAGCCGACCCTTGGGTCGGCTTTTTTTGCTGCTGCAGGCTCCCTTGGAAAGGGGCCCTTGCAGACGGCGCTCAGCGCACAGCGTCGAACACAGCACGCGCCTGGGCGTGACAGAAAGGCGGCTCGTAGGTGCCGTGGTAGTTGCCGTAGTAGGTGGCAAAGGCCGCAGAGGTCGGATCGGTCGGCGCCTTACCCCCCGGGCCAAACGTGGCCTGGATGGCAGCGTCCACATCCACCGACACGACGTTGGTCAGGCCACGGCTGTCGAAGTCGGCCTTCATGGGCGCCTGATGCACGGCCGGCGGCACGGTCGGGTCGCCCGCACCACCGCACAGCAGCACGCGCGCCTTGGGGTTCCAGCCGAGCAGGTCGTTCTTTCTGGCTGCCAAGAACAATGGGTGCGTGTTGCTGGTCTGCGCCCCCTGCAGGTAAGCCGACTGGAAAATCGCATCACGCGCCTGGTTGGGCGTTACGCCAGGACCGCCCGGCAGGCGGCCCGAGGTCACCAGCGTGGTGTAGTTCAGTGTGGGGCTTGGCAGCAGGGTCTCGATGTAGCTGGCATACGGTGCCTTGAACACCTGGTTCACGTCGGTGTAAACGTTGCCGTAGGCCTTCTGCCAGGCCGTGACCAGGTAGGGCACGAAGAACTGGTAGCCTGCAATCGCCTCAGTGAGCTTGAGCGAGCCCGACAGGTTGTACGGACCGGCCAGGTGCGCGCCGGCCACCACGTTAAATTCCGTCGGATGGTCGCGCTCGGCAGCGCGGTGCGCCGCCATGGACGCATGGCCGCCCTGCGAGTAGCCGGTGAACATCACCTTGCCCGACAGCGATGCGCCCACGGTCGACGCCGCATTGCGCGCCGCACGCACCGAGTCGATGACGGATGTCGCCTCCGAGTCGGCATGCAGGTACGGGTGGTAGCTGTAGTTGGACTTGGCAAAGCCCAGGTAATCGGTGGCCACGACGGCATAGCCACGCGCGGCATACATCGCCGTGAGCAGGAAGGTTTCGCTGTCCTGCGGGTTCGCAAGGGTACGGGGTTTTTGCACATCGGTGCCCTTGGCGTAAGCCACCAGGGCCGCTGGCGTGGTACAGGCCCCCGCGGGCACCAGCATCACACCCGAGGCATTGGTGGTTTCGCCCGGCTGCACACCGATCGTGGAATAGTTCAGCGCCACGACCTTCACATCGCACTGCGCCTTGCCTGCCAGCGCCTGCAGGCCCGCGGAGGCTGCAGCGGCGTCGATTTGCGCGGCGGTGAGCGTGGTCAGGACGGCCGGCGTTTCAAGCAGGTCGCCGCGGTTGGGGCCATCCGAGCCGCCGCAGGCGGCAAGCAGAGCGGCTGTGGCGACGGCCAGGCAGGAAAGGCGAAAACGTTGGGCGTGCATGGCGATATACCTCCGATCAGTGGGGAATTGGGCAACCGCCGCATGGTGCTCGCAGCCGCACCGCAGCAACCATAGGGGAATACGCGCGCCCCCGGCGTCGCCTGACACATAGGCGACAAGCCCCGCCGCGCCAGTCAGTTGGCGCCTAGCGCGGGCTGCGGCCGTAGCGCAGCTTCATGGCCAGAATGGCCCCGGCCAGCATCAGCGTGATGGCATTGGCCACCACGATGGGCCAGGCCTGCAGGGCCAGGCCATAGGCCAGCCACAGCGCCACCCCGGTGGTGAACACGCTGTACATACCCAGAGAGATGCCGCTCACATCGCGGGTGCGGAAGGTCTGCAAAGCTTGCGGCACAAAGCTGCAGGTGGTGAGCGTGGCGGCGACATAGCCGACGAGGTCGGTCAGGGACATGGAGAACGGTCCAGAAAAGGGCAGGAAGTCAGGGCGCCGCGCCATCGCGTGCAGTCCAGTCGATCAGCGCGTCGAGCACCGGCCGCGCGCTGCCCGCCTGGGCATGCTGGACGATGCCCACCAACACGTAGCGGCGACCGCTTGCAGCGTGCACATAGCCTGCAATCGACATCACATCGCGCAGGCTGCCGGTCTTGAGGTGGGCAGTGCCGGGTCGGCTCTGGCTGCGGCGCAGCGTACCGTCCACCCCGGCCACGGGCAGCGAGGCCACCAGCTCCGGCATCACGGGCGACACCCAGGCCGACTGCAGCATGCGCGCCAGCGCCTGGGGCGTGATGCGCGCTTCGCGCGACAAGCCGGCACCGTTGTCCACCACGGGCTGCTCCTCCGCAGGCCAGCGCGCCTGCCACCACTGGCGCACCTGCTCACGCGCACCGTCGAAGCTGCCCACGCCCTGGCGTTGCAGCGCGAGCGTGAGGAACAGCTGCTGCGTCATCACGTTGTTGCTGAACTTATTGATGTCGCGCACCAGCTCTGCCAGCGGCGGCGACTGCACGGCAAATGCGGGCTTGAGCCCGGCCGGTACGCGGCCCTCGCGCACACTGCCGGTGAGCTTGCCGCCGAGTTCGCGCCACAGCCCTTCCACCGCACGGGCCGCATAGCTGCGCGGATCTGCGTAGGCCACGGGCCAGGCCCGCTCGCCGCAAGCGGCCGGATACACGCCCTGAAAGGCCACGCGCTGCGCATCGGCAAGCTCGGCCTTCAGCCCTGTGCGCCAGTCGCCGCATTCGGCACCGGGCGCAGCCAGCGGCACGGTGGCCGGGCGCTGCACGCCCGCCAGCGGCGGCTCGTACTGCACGCGCGCCACACCAGCTGCGGCGTCCGGAATGAAGGTCATGAGCACCGACTTGTAGTTCAGCAGCAGTGCCTCGGGCGCGGCGTTGTACGGCCGCAGCGGCTCCCCGTCGAAGCGGCCAGGATCCAGATCGGGCACCTGGAAGGCACTGCGGTCCAGCACGATATCGCCCACGATGACCTGGATGCCCTGGGCCTGCAGACGGCGCAGCAGCAGCCACAAGCGCTCCACCACGAGTTTGGGATCGCCCTGCCCTTGCAAGTACACGTTGCCCTGCAAGCTGCCGCCCTGCACCGTACCTTCGATATAGACCGGCGTGTTCCAGGTGTAGGCGGGCCCCAGCAGATCGAGCGCCGCGTAGGTGGTGACCAGCTTCATCACCGAGGCCGGGTTCACCGGCTCCTGCGCGCGGTGGGCCAGGCGGGGCACTGCTGCACGAGGGCCGGGTGGCACCTCGACCACAAGCGCTGACAGGGCCTCGCGCGGCAGGCGTGCGCGGGCCAGCGCCGCCTCGACCTCGGCCGGCAGGGCCGTGGCCGCCACGGGGGCCGATGCGCCGCCACCCGCTGATGCTGCGGGGGCCACAGTTCGGGCCTGACCCCCGCCTGCCAGCAGCAGGCACGCGGTGAGACACAGCAGACGGGCAAACGATGGCAGGCGCATGGGCCATGAGTCTATCGCCCGGCCCACAGGCCGCAGCGCAGCACTGCGCAGCGGCAACGATAATCGCCTGATGCGTCTTTCACCCCGCGCCGTGGGCGTGCTGTCGGCGATCGTCACGGTCACGATCTGGACAGGCTTCATCGTCATCGCCCGCGCCTCGGCACAGCGCACGCTCGCCCCCTTCGACATTGCGCTGTTGCGCATCCTGGGGGCCAGCGTAGTGCTGCTACCCTGGGGCTGGTGGCTGGTGCAACGGCAGCGTGTCCAGGCGCGTGCACAGGGGATCGGTGTGCCACCCAGCAGCGTGGGCGGACTCTCACCCCTGCCGTGGCGCACCACCGCGCTGCTCGGCACCTTTGGTGGGCTGCTGTACGCCATGCTGGCGTATTCGGGCTTCTTCCACGCACCGGCCACCCACGCCGCGGTGCTCATGCCGGGCAGCCTGCCGCTGTGGACGGCACTCCTGGCCGCCTGGCTGCTGCGCGACCACATCACCCGCGCACGCGCCCTGGGCCTGGCCCTGATCGTGGCTGGCGACCTGCTCGTGGGCGGAAGTAGCCTGTTGTCGGCGTTTGATGGCGGCGACGTGTGGAAGGGCGATCTGCTGTTCATGGCCGCCGCAGCCTGCTGGGGCACCTACAGCGTGATGGCCCGCCGGCATGCGGTGGACGCCGTGCAGGCCACGATTGCGATCACCGCGTTTGCCTGCATGGTGTACCTGCCGCTGTACCTGCTGCTGAGCCAGGCCGGGTGGATCACCAGCCGCCTGGGCGCGGCACCGTGGAGCGAAATCGTCTTCCAGATGGTGTTCCAGGGCGGCGGCTCGGTGGTCATTTCGGGCATCACCTTCACACACATGATCCGCCACTTCGGCCCCGTCCGATCTACCATGATCACCGCACTGGTGCCCGGCCTGTCGGCCATGGGGGCCGTGGTGTTCCTGGGCGAACCCCTGCACTGGAACCTGGGCGCAGGCCTGCTGCTGGTCACGGCCGGCATTCTCGCGGGGGTGCTGCGCAGCACCGCGCCTCCTGCCCCACCCGCTCCGCCTGCGGCCGCCGTTGCACCTCGCTCCTGACCGACTCCCATGCGCCTGCTTGCCTTTGACACCAGCACCGACACCTTGTACCTGGCCGTAACCGGCCCCGAGGGCCCGATCACGGAGCAACTGCCCGGGGGAGCCCACGCCTCGGCCGCGCTGATCCCGGCGCTGCGCGGGCTGCTGGCGCAGGCCGGGCTGACGCTGGACACGCTGGACACGCTGGACGCCCTGGTCTTTGGCCAAGGGCCCGGATCGTTCACCGGCCTGCGCACGGCCTGTTCCGTGGCCCAGGGGCTGGCCTTTGGCGCACGCGGCGGCCAGGGCCTGCCGGTGCTGCCGGTGCCGACACTTCTGGCCGTGGCCGAGGACGCGCGCACGCGCCACGGCTGCACCCAGGTGGTGGCCGCGCTGGATGCGCGCATGGACGAGCTGTACCACGCGGCCTGGCAGTGGACCGAGGGCAGTGGCTGGCAATCCGCCGGGCCGCTGGGCCTGTGCGCGCCCGAGGCCCTGGCAGTGCCCGAGGGCTGGACGCTGGCAGGCAATGCGGTGCAGGCCTACGGCGCACGCGTGGCCGCAGCCGCCACGGCTACGGCCGTACCCGCGCGACCCGACGCTGCAGCCCTGCTGCGGCTGGCCCCCACACTGCTGGCCCAGGGACGGGCCGTACCGGCTGCCGAAGCCTTGCCCCTGTACGTGCGCGACAAAGTCGCGCACACCACCGCCGAGCGTGCAGCGGCCAAGGCCGCGCAGGTAACATCGGCCGCTGCCGCGCCCACAGCGCAGGCCTGACGCCCTGCATGTTCCGCCCCGATCCGCCTCCCATGACTGCCCCGCTGCGCTCTGCGCCCACCCCGACCACGTTCGCGCCCCTGGCGCTGGACGGGCTCGACGGTCTGATGGTGGTCGAGCAGCAGGCGTATTCGCACCCCTGGACACGCGGCAACTTCATCGATGCGCTGGCGGCAGGTTACGAATGCCAACTGCTCATGGCGGGCGACACGCTGCTGGGCTACTTTGTGGCCATGAAGGGCGTGGACGAGGTGCACCTGCTGAACCTGACTGTGGCCCCGGCCCACCAGCGCCAGGGCCACGCGCGCACGCTGCTGGACGCGCTGGCCGACTGGTCGCGCCAGCAGGGCGCGCAATGGCTGTGGCTGGAGGTGCGCGTGAGCAACCTGCGCGCGCAAGCCATCTACACCGCCTATGGCTTTCGCCGCGTGGGCGAGCGCAAACGCTATTACCCGGCCCACAACGGCGAGCGCGAGGACGCCATTGTGATGAGCCGCATGCTCTGAGGCGCGGCCCATGGCACTGGACCTGGACGCCCGCCAGCGGGCCATACTGCAGGAAATGGGCATCACCGTGTGGTGGCCCGGACCCGCTGAACACGCCGAATCGCCCCCTGCTGCGCCCGCCCCTGCACTGCCAGCAGCGGCAGCGCCGGTACCGGCAGCCTCGCAGGTCACTGCCGAGCCGGCTGCTACCGCCGTGCCCAGCACCACCGCCAGAGCGCGCACGGTGCCAACGGCCTCGCCCCCAGCCACCCGCGCGCCTGCGGCGGCATCGGCCAGCCCCGGCGGCGCCGACTGGGTGCTGCGCGCATGTGCACCGGTGGCGCTGTACCCGGACGCAGCCGCCGACGGCGCACGCTGGCTGGTGGTGGTCGAATGCCCGGACCCGGCCGCACCGCTGTCGGGCGACGCAGGCCGTCTGCTGGACAACATGCTGCGCGCGCTGCAACGCCCGGGCCTGCCGCACGCCCACTGCCTGCCCCTGGAGCGCTGCCCCGCCGGCACCGAGCAGCCGCCGGGCACCGACGCCACCGCCCTGTCCGCCGCCGTGCAGGCCTTGCAGCCCGATGCCGTGCTGCTGCTGGGCCATGTGCCTGCCCGCTGGGCGCTGGGCCTGGCCGAACCGCTGGGGCATCTGCGCAACCGGCTGCACCAGGTGGCCGGCTGCACCGCGGTGGTCAGCTACGACCCGGCGTTTCTGCTGCGCTCGCCGGCCACCAAGGCCGCAGCCTGGGCCGATCTCTGCACGGCGCTCGCCCACCTGGCCGACCGCACAGCGAACGCGGCCCAGCGCTGAGCCAGCGCCACGGCGCTGTCATCACCGCCCCGGGGTGGCGGTGCCATAATCGCGCACCTGATCCATTCCCCACCGGAGAGATCTCTTTGGAAACCTACCCGAGTTGGTAGCTTTCAGCTCCCTGGCAGCGTGCCGCGGGGGTTGAAAGCACCCCATTCCCCCCGCACCGCCGAACCGACCCCCAGGGAGTGAGCCCATGCTCAACATCTTTACGCTGGCCAATGGCCGGCTGTTCCAGGAAGAAATCGAGTCGCTCGAAGAGCTGACCAAGTTCCAGCCGATCTGGGTGGACCTGGAAGCCCCGACGCTGGAAGAAAAGCGCTGGATCAAGCAGCACTACGGCCTGTCCATCCCCGAAGACGCGATGGACGAGGACATCGAGGAATCCGCCCGCTTCTACGAAGAAGACAACGGCGAGTTGCACATCCGCAGCGACTTTTTGATCGACGACGACGAAGACCCACGCTCGGTGCGCGTGGCCTTCATCCTGAACCAGCACAACGCCAACCTCAAGAGCCGGGGCGTGCTGTTCTCGATCCACGACGAAGACGTGCCCGTGTTCCGCCTGCTGCGCATGCGCGCCCGCCGTGCGCCCGGGCTGATCGAAGACGCCAAGGAAGTGCTGCTCAAACTGTTCGACGCCGATGCGGAGTATTCGGCCGACACGCTCGAAGGCATCTACGACGAGCTGGAGGCCGTGAGCAAGCAGGTGCTGTCGGGCGACGTGACCGACACGCGCGCGGGCGAGGTGCTGGCCGCCATTGCGCGACAGGAAGACCTGAACGGCCGCATTCGCCGCAACGTGATGGACACCCGCCGCGCCGTGAGCTTCATGATGCGCTCCAAGATGCTCAACGCCGAGCAGTTCGAGGAGGCGCGGCAGATCCTGCGCGACATCGAATCGCTGGACAACCACACGGCCTTTCTGTTTGAAAAGATCAACTTCCTGATGGACGCCACGGTCGGCTTCATCAACATCAACCAGAACAAGATCATCAAGATCTTCTCGGTGGCCAGCGTGGCGCTGCTGCCCCCCACGCTGATTGCGAGCGTGTACGGCATGAACTTCCAGCACATGCCCGAACTGGCCCAGACCTGGGGCTACCCATATGCGCTGGCGCTGATGGTGGCCAGTGCGCTCGGCCCCATGTGGTACTTCCGCAAGCGCGGCTGGCTCAAGTAAACCCAAAGGCTTATAGCCAAATTGGCTGCTCGTGCTTATCAATCAAGCACGAGCAGCTATTATTTTGGTAGCAACCGCATGAAGGTGCGCAGCACGGCATCGGCATTGCGGCAGGCCACGGTCTGCACGAACTGCAGGAAGTCCACATGCGCATCGTCGTCCGCCCG
The DNA here is from genome assembly GCF_039540375.1 of Acidovorax lacteus. Lineage (NCBI taxonomy): Bacteria > Pseudomonadati > Pseudomonadota > Betaproteobacteria > Burkholderiales > Comamonadaceae > Acidovorax > Acidovorax lacteus. Next base: position 72,782 of record NZ_BAABEX010000028.1, on the reverse strand, counting down.
GTCGGAGATGGTGCGTACGGCGGCAAACGGCACGCCATAGTCGGCACACACCTGGGCCACCGCGGCCCCTTCCATCTCGACCGCCAGCACCTCATGCCCGGCAAGGGCCAGTGCACCGCGCAAGCGCTGCGCGGCTTCGGCCGAGGCGATGAACTGGTCGCCGCTGGCGATCAGCCCGTGGTGCGCGCCCGCGCCGGTGGCGGCCGCGCAGTGCCGGGCCGCTTGCCACAGCTGGGCGCTCAGGGCCGCATCGCAAGGCATACGGGCCTCGCGGTAGCCCGGCACCACCCAGCGCGGCGCGAGTGGTGAGGCGTCCATGTCGTGCTGCAGGTAGTCCCGCGCCACCACGAGATCGCCCACGCGCACGCCATCGCCAACGCCACCGGCCACGCCGGTGAACACGATGCGCGCTGCCGCAAAGCGCTCGATGAGCGCCGTGGCCGTGGTGGCCGCAGCCACCTTGCCCATGCCCGACAGCGCCATCACCACGCCGCGCCCTTCGAGCACGCCCGTCCAGAACGCACGGCCCGCGTGCATCTGGCGCTGCGGATGCTGCAGGTGGTCAAGCAGGGTGGCCTGCTCTTCGGGCAGGGCGCTGAGAATGGCGGTGCACATGGCGTGAGTCGGTCGGGCTGACGGCTGCGCCACTGGGCACGACCGGGAGCCGCATTGTGCACGGACGAGCGCCCCCTATCGCGCACCGCCCCATGAAAAAAGGCGCACCCCGGAGGGTGCGCCTTGTGCCGCCGAAACGGATGGGCTTACTTCTTGTCGCGCAGCTCGCGGCGCAGGATTTTGCCCACCGGGGTCTTGGGCAGCTCGGTGCGGAACTCCACCACCTTGGGCTGCTTGTAGCCCGTGAGGTTGGCCTTGCAGAACTCGCGCACCTGGGCTTCCGTCAGGTCGGGCGACTTCTTCACGATGACCAGCTTCACAGCTTCGCCGGTCTTCTCGTCTGGCACACCCACCACGGCGCACTCGAGCACGCCCGGACAGGCCGCCACCACTTCCTCGACTTCGTTCGGGTACACGTTGAAGCCGCTGACCAAGACCATGTCCTTCTTGCGGTCCACGATCTTGAAGTAGCCCCGCGCGTCCATCACGCCCACGTCGCCCGACTTGAAGTAGCCGTCCTCGGTCATGACCTTGGCGGTTTCGTCCGGACGCTGCCAGTAGCCTGCCATCACCTGCGGGCCCTTGATGGCGATTTCGCCCGGCTGGCCCAGCGTGGTCACTTCCTTGCCGTCGTCGTCCAGCAGCTTCATGTAGGTGCCCGGAATCGGCACACCGATGGTGCCGGTGAACTCGGTGCTGGTCACGGGGTTGCAGCTGGCCGAGGGGCTGGTCTCCGACAGGCCGTAGCCTTCGCAGACCGGGCAGCCCGTCTTTTCGAGCCAGAGCTTGGCCACTGCGCCTTGCACGGCCATGCCACCGCCCAGCGAAATCTTGAGGTTCTTCCAGTTGACGGTGTTGAAGTCCGGATGGTTGGCCAGGCCGTTGAACAGCGTATTGACCGCCGGGAAGCTGTGGAAGGTGTGCTTGGACAGTTCCTTGAGCACGGCCGGCAAATCGCGCGGGTTCGGGATCAGGATGGTTTTGCCGCCCGTGCGCATGGACAGCATCATGTTCACGGTGAACGCGAAGATGTGGTAAAGCGGCAGCGCGCACACGCTGGTGGGCTGCTCGCCAGCCGGGATCTTCTTCATCACCGGGTTGTTCCAGGCTTCGGACTGCAGCACGTTGGCGATCACGTTGCGGTGCAGAAGCACAGCGCCCTTGCTCACACCCGTGGTGCCGCCCGTGTACTGCAGCAGCGCGATGTCATCGGGCTTGATGTCGGGCTTCTTGAGCGAGGCCTTGGTGCCCAGGGCCAGCGCCTGGTTGAAGCGCACTGCGCCGGGCAGCTCGTACGGCGGCACCAGCTTCTTGACGTTGCGCACCACGTAGTTGACGAGTGCGCCCTTGAGCAGACCGAGGCGGTCGCCCATGGCGGCCAGCACCACATGCTTGACAGGCGTGTTCGCAATGCACTGCTGCAGCGTGGTGGCGAAGTTCTCGATGATGACGATGGCCTTCGCGCCCGAGTCCTTGAGCTGGTGCTCCAGCTCGCGCGGCGTGTACAGCGGGTTCACGTTCACGATCACGAAGCCCGCACGCAGGATACCGGCCACGGCCACCGGGTACTGGGGCACGTTGGGCATCATGATGGCAACGCGGTCGCCCTTGACCAGGCCCAGGCTCTGCAGGTACGCGGCAAAGGCAGCGCTCAGCGAATCGGTCTCGGCATAGGACACGTCCTTGCCCATGAAGCTGTAGGCCGTGCGGCTCGCGTACTTGCTGAACGCCTCGTCCATGAGCGCGACCAGCGAAGGGTACTGCGAAGGATCGATGTCTGCGGGAACGCCTTGCGGGTAGGCGGCCAGCCAGGGGCGGTCGGTCATGCGTGTCTCTCCAATACTTCTTGTTGCGATGGGGTGGATGCGGGTTGAACCCCGGCATTGTCCCTGCCGGTGGCCGCGCCGCGGGGGTGTAGTTTCCCTAGGCCGCACGCACCGCAGGGAGCGTGCGTGCGAGCCCCCGGAAACGGTGGGGACTTGTGGCGGGCCCAAGCCCGCACACAGGCTTACTCGATGGCCTTGCCGATGTCTTCCACGACCTTTTTCGCGTCGCCGAAAACCATCATGGTCTTGTCCATGTAGAACAGCTCGTTGTCTAGGCCTGCGTAGCCGGCGGCCATCGAGCGCTTGTTCACGATCACGGTCTTGGCCTTGTAGGCTTCCAGGATGGGCATGCCATAGATCGGACTGCCCTTGGTGTGCGCGGCCGGGTTCACCACGTCGTTCGCGCCCAGGATGATGGCCACATCGGCCTGGCCGAATTCGCCGTTGATGTCTTCCATCTCGAACACCTGGTCGTAGGGCACTTCGGCCTCGGCGAGCAGCACGTTCATGTGGCCTGGCATGCGGCCTGCCACCGGGTGAATGGCGTACTTCACCGTGATGCCCTTTTCCACCAGCTTCTGGGCCAGCTCCTTGACCGCGTGCTGCGCACGGGCCACGGCCAGACCATAGCCGGGGACGATGATCACGGTCTCGGCATTGCCCAGCACAAAGGCCACGTCGTCGGCGCTGCCACTCTTGACGGTGCGCTGCACCTGGGCACCGGCTGCCGCCGTGCCAGCGTCTCCGCCAAAGCCACCGAGAATCACATTGAAGAACGAGCGATTCATGGCCTTGCACATGATGTAGCTCAGGATCGCGCCCGAACTGCCCACCAGCGAGCCCGCAATGATCAGCATGCTGTTGTTGAGGCTGAAGCCGATGCCCGCAGCCGCCCAGCCCGAATAGCTGTTGAGCATGGACACCACCACCGGCATGTCGGCACCGCCAATCGGGATGATGATCAGCACGCCCAATACGAAGGACAGCGCCAGCATGATGAAGAAGGCAGTCCAGTTCTCGGTGAACATGAACACCAGGCCCAGGCCCACGGTGGCCAGGCCCAGCACCAGGTTCAGCAAATGCTGGCCCGAGAACACCACGGGCGCGCCCTGGAACAGACGGAACTTGTATTTGCCGCTGAGCTTGCCAAAGGCGATCACCGAGCCGCTGAACGTAATGGCCCCGATGGCCGCACCCAGGAACAGCTCCAGCCGGTTGCCCAGCGGAATCGGCTCGCCACGCGCGACGATCTGAAACGCCCAGGGCTCGGCCACGGCCGCGACCGCAATGAACACCGCCGCCAGGCCGATCATGCTGTGCATGAAGGCCACCAGCTCGGGCATCTTGGTCATCTCCACGCGCTGGGCCATCACGGCACCGGCAGCGCCGCCCACCAGCAAACCGCCCAGCACATAGACCATGCCCTGCGCCTTGCCGCCCGAGAGTTCGACGATCAGCGCTGCAGTGGTCAGCACCGCAATGGCCATGCCGGCCATGCCGAACAGGTTGCCGCGGATCGACGTGGTGGGATGCGACAGGCCCTTCAAGGCCTGGATGAAGCAGACACTCGCCACCAGGTACAGCAGCGTCACAAGGTTCATGCTCATGGCTTGGCATCCTCCGAGCGCGCGGCCGGGGCCTTGCGTTCTTTCTTCTTGAACATCTCGAGCATGCGCCGCGTGACGAGGAAGCCCCCGAACACGTTGACGGCGGCCAGTGCCACGGCCAGCGTGCCCATGGTCTTGCCCAGCGGGGTTTCGGTGAGCGCGGCCGCGAGCATCGCGCCCACGATCACGATGGCCGACACCGCGTTGGTCACCGCCATCAGCGGTGTGTGCAGGGCGGGCGTGACGTTCCACACCACGTGGTAACCCACGTAGATGGCCAGCACGAAGATGATCAGGTTGATGATCGTCGGTGAGACGGCTTCCATGGCAAGGCTCCTCTCCTCTTCACTTCATTGGGGCACCGGCAACGGAAATGCCGGCAATGCGAAATGCCCGTCGAGCATCGCGGTGCTCAGGCGCGCGGCGTCCGCCACCTGGCGGCTCCAGTCGCGCGCCGGAACTCCCGCGTGCAGGAACTCCTCGTTGCTGCGGGTGGCGGGCCGCAGCAGGCGCTGGTCGGCCAGCGCATGCACCTGCACGAAGGCACCGGCCTCCGTCCCGTAGCGATAGCTCAGGTGCGAATAGGGCCGGGCAGGAACGGCCTTGTGGGCCTGCAGCCAGCGCATCATCTCGGGGTGTTGTTGGGTGGCCCAGCCCGCCTGATCGGCCCAGCGCTTGAAGCGCAGGCAGTCCACGCGCACCGGGCTCGTGGCACGGTCGTCCACCAGCAGGCCCTGCTCACGCGGGCAGTCGGTCTGCCAGGCGGCGCCAGTGCGCGGATGGTTGGTGGCATTGGTTTGCAGCAGCACCGCGGCCAGCACCTGGCCCTGGGCATCGTGCAGCACGGCCGCCCGGGTCTCGAGCGGCAGGCCCGCGCCACGGAAAGGCGATGGCAGCGCATCGGCCGCGACCACGCCCAGGTCTTTCCAGGCGGCATCAGGCAGCACCAGGCGCGCACGGCCTACCGGGGCTTCGGTGCGGTCGGGCTGCAGCGGCGCGCACGCGGCCAGTGCTGCAACGGCCGAGGCCAGCAGCGCCGGGCGCAGGGTGCGCCGCAATGCAACGGCGATGGAAAGACGGGAACGGCTCACGGAAAAAACAGTCATGCGCGCTTGACGGCGCCTTCATGGGCCACGAGGCAGGCCGCCACGATGTCGTCCTGCAGGTCCATGTGCAAGGCGCCTTCCTTGTTGATGATGAGTTTCAGGAAATCGAGCACGTTGCGCGCATACAGGGACGAGGCGTCTGCGGCCACCAGGGCCGGAAGATTGGTTTCTCCCACGAGCGTCACACCGTGCTTGACCACGGTACGGCCGGGTTCGGTCAGAGGGCAGTTGCCGCCCTGCGGCGCTGCCAGATCGACGACCACAGAACCCGCCTTCATGGACCGTACCATGTCTTCGGTCACGAGCACGGGAGCCGGGCGTCCCGGAATCAGGGCGGTGGTGATTACCACGTCGGCCTGGGCCACGCGCTTGGCCACTTCGGCCTTCTGGCGGTCGAGCCAGCTCTGGGGCATGGGGCGGGCATAGCCCCCCACGCCCTCGGCGGCTTCTTTCTCTTCGGCGGTTTCGTAGGGCACGTCGATGAACTTCGCACCCAGGGATTCGACCTGCTCCTTCACGCTTGGGCGCACGTCAGAAGCCTCGATCACGGCACCCAGGCGCTTGGCTGTGGCAATGGCCTGCAGGCCCGCCACGCCCACGCCCAGAATTACCACGCGCGCAGCCTTTACGGTACCGGCCGCCGTCATGAGCATGGGGAAAAAGCGCTGGTAGCGGTCGGCCGCAATCATCACGGCCTTGTAGCCTGCGATGTTGGCCTGGCTGGAGAGCACGTCCATGCTCTGCGCCCGCGTGGTGCGCGGCGCGGCCTCCAACGCATAGGCCGTCACACCCGCCGTGGCCAGGCGCTGCAGGCCCTCCGCATCGAACGGGTTGAGCATGCCCACCAGGGTGCTGCCGGCGCGCAGGCGCGGCGCTTCGGCCTCCGAGGGGCAACGCACCTTGAGCACCAAGTCGGCGCCCCAGGCGCCCGCGGCGTCGGCGATCTCGCCACCCGCGGCCGCATAGGCCGCGTCGGGCACGCTGGCCGCCACGCCGGCACCCGACTCGATGCAGACCTGGTGGCCCAGGGCCTTGAGTTTCTTGACCGTCTCCGGGGTGGCGGCCACCCGGGTTTCTCCTGCCATCGTCTCCGCAGGCACACCAATGCGCATGGGTTCTCCTCGCTCCAGGGGATCCGTGGAATTACGTATTCGCTGAATGAAAGCTTACATGAAGAAACTTTTATCGCTGTCGCATTTGTCTGATGTAGAGACAACTCCCAAAAGGGCCTCCGGGAAGACCCTGAGAGAACGGTCCTCCGGCCTTCCGCCCCACAGGCCGGGGGCAAGAGCGCATGGCGCACGGGCATGAAAAAACCCGCCGCGGGTGGCCCCGGGGCGGGTGGGATGCAATGCGCGCAGCGAGGGTCAGTGCACAACCTGGGCCAGTTCGCCCTGTGCGTAGCGCTGGGCCATCACCTGCAGCGTATCGCCCTTGATCTTGGCGGCCTGGCCTTCGCAGCCGAATTCCAGGTAGCGGGCCTTGCACACCAGCTTGGCTGCTTCGCGTGCGGGCTTGAGCCACTCACGGGCGTCGAACTTGTCGGGGTTCTCGGCCAGGAACTTGCGCACCGCGCCTGTCATGGCCAGGCGGATGTCCGTATCGATGTTGATCTTGCGCACGCCGTGCTTGATGGCTTCCTGGATCTCTTTGACCGGTACGCCATAGGTCTGCTTCATCTTGCCGCCGTACTGGTTGATGATGTCCAGCAGCTCTTGCGGCACCGACGACGAACCGTGCATCACCAGGTGCGTGTTCGGAATGCGCGCGTGGATTTCCTTCACGCGGCTGATCGCCAGGATGTCGCCCGTGGGCGGGCGGCTGAACTTGTACGCACCGTGGCTGGTGCCGATGGCAATGGCCAGCGCATCGAGCTGCGTGGCCTTGACGAACTGGGCCGCCTCTTCCGGGTCGGTCAGCATCTGGCTGTGGTCCAGCTTGCCTTCGGCGCCAATGCCGTCTTCCTCACCGGCATCACCAGTTTCCAGGTTGCCCAGGCAGCCAAGCTCGCCTTCCACCGTCACGCCCACCTTGTGGGCCATTTCGACCACCTTGCGCGTCACTTCCACGTTGTAGTCGAACGATGCGGGCGTCTTGCCGTCTTCCATCAGCGAGCCGTCCATCATCACCGAGCCGAAGCCCAAATCAATCGCGCCCTGGCAGACCTTGGGGCTGGTGCCGTGGTCCTGGTGCATCACCAGCGGAATGTGCGGAAACGCCTCCACAGCGGCCTGGATCAGGTGCTTGATGAAGGGCTCGCCCGCGTACTTGCGCGCGCCAGCACTGGCCTGCAGGATCACCGGTGCGCCCACTTCGTCCGCCGCTGCCATCACCGCCTGGACCTGCTCCAGGTTGTTGACGTTGAAGGCAGGGATGCCATAGCCGTGGGTGGCGGCATGGTCGAGCAGTTCGCGCATCGAGACGAGAGGCATGGTCGTGAGGTCCGTTCGGGGGTTAGAAGAGGGCTGCGCCACAGCTGCGGCGGTAACCGCTTGGTAACCCGCGATTTTACCCGCCGCCTTTGCAGGGGCGGTCATGCCCCAGCCACAGGGCGGGGCACCCATCGCGCACAGGCCCGCCGGGCTTACTGCGCGCGGCAGATCTTCAACATATTGGTGCCACCAGGCGCCCCCATGGGCTCGCCACAGGTGATGGCGTACACGTCGCCGCTTTGCACGATGTTGCGCGTCTTGAGGTGGCCTTCGGCCTGCTCCAGGGCCGTGTCGCGGTCGGCGCTGGTGTCCATGAGCAGCGGGCGCACGTTGCGGTACATGGCCATGCGGCGCTGGGTGGCCACCTTGGGCGTGAGCGCGTAGATCGGGATGTGGATGCGGTGGCGGCTCATCCAGAGGGCCGTGGCCCCGCTGTCGGTCATGGCCACGATGGCCTTGGCGCCCAGATGGTGGGCCGTGAACAGCGCGCCCATGGCGATCGACTGGTCGATGCGGCGGAAGGTCTGGCCCGTGAAGTCGGCGTCCAGCTGGTGGTCTTCGGCGGCCTCGGCAGCGGCGCAGATCTTGGCCATCTCTTCCACGGTTTCGAGCGGGTAGCGCCCGGCGGCCGTCTCGGCGCTGAGCATCACCGCGTCGGTGCCGTCGAGCACCGCGTTGGCCACGTCGCTGACTTCGGCGCGCGTGGGCACGGGGTTGGAGATCATGCTCTCCATCATCTGCGTGGCCGTGATCACCACCTTGTCGAGGTCGCGCGCCATGCGGATCATCTTCTTTTGCAGCGCGGGCACGGCCGCGTTGCCCACCTCCACCGCCAGATCGCCCCGCGCGACCATGATGCCGTCGCTGGCCTTGAGGATGGATTCCAGGTTCGGGATCGCCTCGGCGCGCTCGATCTTGGCGATCAGCGCGGGCTTGTGGCGGAAGTCGGCCGCGGCCACGTTGCAGAGCTGGCGCGCCATTTCCATGTCGGTTGCGTTCTTGGGAAAGCTCACCGCCACGTAGTCGGCCTGAAAGCGCATCGCGGTGCGGATGTCTTCCATGTCCTTGGCCGTGAGCGCAGGGGCCGTGAGGCCGCCGCCCTGCTTGTTGATGCCCTTGTTGTTCGACAACTCGCCGCCGATGCGCACCGTGGTGTGCACCGCTTCGCCGCGCACTGCGTCCACCGTGAGCACGATCAGGCCGTCGTTGAGCAGCAGCACATCGCCGGGCTTCACGTCGCGCGGCAGTTCCTTGTAATCGAGCCCCACGCCGTCGAGGTCGCCGGGCTCAGTACGCGAGGCGTCAAGCACAAAAGGCCGCCCGGCTTCGAGCATGACCTTGCCCTCGGCGAACTTGCCCACACGGATCTTGGGGCCCTGCAGGTCGGCCATGATGGCCACCTCGCGCCCTGCGCGGGCCGACGCCTCGCGCACCGCCATCGCACGGTCGATGTGGTCCTGCGCCTTGCCGTGGCTGAAGTTCAGGCGCACCACGTTCACGCCCGCGCGGATCATGGCTTCGAGCAGCGCCGGGTCGCTGGAGGCGGGGCCGAGGGTGGCAACGATCTTGGTGGCGCGGCGCGTGGGCATGGACATGTCTCTCCGGGTGTTGTAATCGGGTTTCAAACTGTAGCGCAAGGCGGTTACCAGTCCGGTACAGCGCCCGCTGCCGGTGGTGCCTTCAGCGCAGCGCTGCCACGCCCCCGGCCAGCAAGTGCGCCAGCGCGTGGGCCAGCATGGCCGATTCGAGCCCCCAGCGCGCATACAGCGCGCCCGCCAGCAGCCCGAACACCGCATTGCCCAGCAGCACATAGGCCACCACGGGCAGGCTCAGGCCGCCGGCCAGCGCATGGGCGGCGGGCAGGTGCCCGGCCGCAAAGGCCAGGGCGCTGAGCACGATGGCCAGGCCCAGCACCCAGCCCGCAGGCGCGCTCCGGCGGCGCTGCAGCCAGCGCCAGCCCAGCCACACCAGCAGCGTCATCAAGCCCCAGCGCAGCAAAATTTCTTCGGTGATGCCGCCATACAGCAGCCGCACAGACAACGGTACGGCCTGCGCGGCGGCGTCTTGCGCCAGCGGCGCAGGCGCCCAGGCCGCCAGCAGCACCAGCCACAGCGCAGCGCCCACGCCGCCGGCCACGCCGGCCCGCAGCGGCGCACGCCAGGCGCCGTGCAGCGGCGTGCCCTGCACCCAGGCAGCCACCAGCGGGCTGCGCAGGCCCACATCGGGCCCCAGGCGCGCGCCCAGCCATGCAGCCAGGGCCAGCAGTGCGGTCGTTTGCACGCCGCTGCTGGCCAGCACCACCCACACGGGCACGGGCAGCAGCCCCGCGCCCTGCTGCAGCGGCTGCCACAGCGAGGCCAGCAGCGCTGCCACGCCCGGCAGGCCCAGCGCCCACAGCACCAGCGCCATCCGGCCGCGCCGCGGGGCGGGCGCAGCGGATGTCGGGGGCTGGGCGGGGCTCATGCGCGCATCAGGGCTTCGATCGCGTCGGCCTCCACCGGCACATCGCGCGTGATGAGTTCGCAGCCCGTGTCGGTGACCACGGCATCGTCTTCGATGCGGATGCCGATGTGGTGGAACGCCTCGGGCACGCCCTCGGCCGGGCGCACGTACAGGCCGGGCTCGATGGTGAGCACCATGCCCGGCCGGAGGATGCGGCTCGGGCGGTTGAGGATGACTTCGCCCGACAGGGGATCGCGCCGCTGGCTGGGCTGGCCCACGTCGCCGGGCTCCACGTAGCTGCCGCAGTCGTGTACGTCCATGCCGATCCAGTGGCCGGTGCGGTGCATGTAGAAAGCAAAGTAGGCGCGGTTGTCGATCACGTCCTGCACGCCGCCCACCTTGTTGCGGTCGAGCAGGCCCAGGTCCAGCAGGCCCTGCGACAGCACGGCCACGGTGGCGTCGTGCGGGTCGTTGAAGCGGTTGCCCGGGCGCGTGGCCGCCACGGCAGCATGCTGGCTGGCCAGCACCAGCTCATACAGCGCGCGCTGCGGGCCGGTAAAGCGGCCGCCTGCCGGGAAGGTGCGCGTGATGTCGCTCGCGTAGCCGTCGAGTTCGCAGCCGGCGTCGATCAGCACCAGGTCGCCGTCCCGGATGGGCGCGGCGTCGGCACGGTAGTGCAGCACGCAGGCATTGGCCCCAGCGGCCACGATGGAGTTGTAGGCCACCGATTGCGAGCCCTGGCGGCGGAATTCATGCAGCAGTTCGGCGTCGAGGTGGTATTCGCGGACGTCTTCCCCTGCGCGCAGCATGCGCGCACTGCACTGCATGGCGCGGATGTGCGCCTGCGCGCTGATGCGCGCCGCGCGGCGCATGATGGCCAATTCGTGCGTGTCTTTGATCAGGCGCATCTCGTCGAGCGGCGTGCACACGTCAAACTGCTGCGCCGGGCACAGCGCGCCGTAGCGGGCCCGCCCGCGCACGGCCTGCAGCCAGCCTTCCACCCGCGCGGCCAGGCCGCTGTGCACGGCAAACGGGTACCAGACGCTCTGGCGGTTTTCCAGCAGGCGCGGCAGGCGTGCGTCGAGCTCGGTGCAGGGCAACGCCTCATGCACACCCAGCGCAGCGGGCGCGGCGGCCGGGCCCAGGCGGTAGCCGTCCCAGATCTCACGCTCCAGGTCTTTGGGCTGGCAGAACAGCGTGCTGTGGCCCTCGGCCGTGAGCACCAGCGTGGCGTTGGGCTCGGCAAAACCCGTGAGGTAGTGGAAGTAGCTGTCGAAGCGGTAGAGGTAGTCGGTGTCGCGGTTGCGCAGGTGCTCTTGCGCGGTGGGCACGATGGCGATGCCCCCGGGCCCCAGTTGGGCGGCCAGGCGGGCGCGGCGTTCGGCATACACCGACAGCGGGACGGAAGGCGTCATGAGGTTTCCAGGGGTTCGGTTTGCAATTGGGCCAGCCGCTCGGGCGTTCCCACGTCGGTCCAGCGCCCGGTGTAGAGCGAGGCCCCCACCCGCCCATTGTCCATCGCGCGGCGCAGCAACGGTCCGAGAGGGGCCTTGGTGCCTGTGGGATTGCCGGGCGCAATGTCGCACCAGGGGGTGTCAAACAGTTCGGCCCTGAGCAGGGCCAGCGTGCTGTAGGTATAGCGCGGCGCGGGATCGGCCTCGGGCAGGTTCAACGCGCGGCCCGCGGGGCTGAGCCCGAAGTCGCCGCGCGGGTGGTGCGCCGGGTTGGGCACGAACCACAGGTGGGCCAGGTCGTTGCCGCGCGCAAACGCCTGCGCGGCGGTCGGGTCGAACACGAAGTCGGGCGCAAACACGTCGCCCGCGGCCAGCCAGAACACCGGGCCCAGCTGCGGCAGCGCCCGCGCAATGCCCCCGGCCGTCTCCAGCGCGCCGCCGAAGTCCAGGTCTTCGCGGGAGTATGAAATGGATAGCACGTCGTGTTTGGTTTTGCTGGGCCAGGGCACGAAATGGCTTCCAAAATGGGCCGGGATGCACCCGCCCAGCCAGCCGGTGTTGAGCCACACGCGCCGCACGCCACCTGCGGCGAGCGCCTGCAGGTGCCAGGCCAGCAACGGGCGGCCGTGCACGGGCAGCAGCGGCTTGGGGGTGGTGTCGGTCAGCGGGCGCATGCGCTCGCCGCGGCCAGCGGCCAGCACCAGGGCCGGGATGTCGGAAGGCGTCTGAAGGCTCATGGGAGGTGGGGGCTGCCGCGCTGCAGGGCCTGCTCGTGCACCTGCTCGGCATCGAACAGCGCCAGCAGGCTTGCCAGCAGCGCGCGGGCGCGCGGCGACTGGTCGCCGCCGAAGTTGCACACATACACATCGAGTGTGACGGCGCGCTGCTCAGGCCAGGTGTGTACGCACAGGTGCGACTCGGCCAGCAGCACCGTGGCCGTGACACCGCCCGGCCCGGCCGCGGTGGCCGGGAAACTGTGGAACAGCGTGCCCACCGCCTGCAGCCCGGCGGCCTGCACCGCGGCCAGACAGGCCTGGCCCAGGCGCTCGGCGTCCAGCAGCCAGTGCGCGGCGCAGCGGCAGCCGTGCAGATCGGCGGTGAGGTGCAGTCCTTGCATGGGCCGCACTGTAGTGCATCGCCCGGGGCTTGCGACCCGTCTGCAGCGCCTGCCGCGCGGGCCGCAGAGGGCGGCGCAAGGCGAAGCGCCAGGGGCCCGCAAGGCGGGCCGGTAAAATGCCGGGTTTCCCCTGAACACCCACCGCTGGAGCCGTTCCTTCCATGGCCAACACCCCGCAATCCACCCAGATGGCCAATGCAATCCGCGCATTGGCCATGGACGCCGTTCAACAAGCCAATTCGGGCCACCCCGGCGCACCCATGGGCATGGCCGACATGGCCGTGGCGCTGTGGTCCCAGCACCTCAAGCACAACCCGACGAATCCGCAGTGGTTCGACCGCGACCGCTTCGTGCTCTCGAACGGCCACGGCTCCATGCTGCTGTACGCGCTGCTGCACCTCACGGGCTACAACCTGCCCATGCAGGAGCTCAAGAACTTCCGCCAACTGCACAGCAAGACGGCCGGCCACCCCGAAGTGGGCATCACCCCGGGCGTGGAAACCACCACCGGCCCGCTGGGCCAGGGCATCACCAACGCCGTGGGCTTTGCCCTGGCCGAGAAGCTGCTGGCCGCCGAGTTCAACCGCGACGGCCACGCTGTGGTGGACCACCACACCTATGTGTTCCTGGGCGACGGCTGCCTGATGGAAGGCATTGGCCAGGAGGCCATCTCGCTGGCCGGCGCCTGGAAGCTCAACAAGCTGATCGCGCTGTACGACGACAACGGCATCTCGATTGACGGCCAGGTGCAGCCCTGGTTTGCCGACAACACCCCGCTGCGCTTTGTGGCCAGCGGCTGGAACGTGATCGGCCCGATCGACGGCCACGACGTGGAGGCGGTTTCCAGCGCCATTGCCGAAGCCAAGAAGCAGACCGAGCGCCCGACGCTCATCGTCTGCAAGACGCACATCGGCAAGGGCTCGCCCAACCGCGCCAACACCGCCAAGGCCCACGGCGAGCCGTTGGGTGCCGAGGAAATCGCCCTCACGCGCGAAGCCCTGGGCTGGACGCACGAGCCCTTTGTGGTGCCCGACGAGGTGTACGCCGGCTGGGACGCCAAGGCCAGCGGCGCCGCGGCCGAGGCCGCCTGGAACGAGCGCTTTGCCGCCTACCAGGCCGCCTACCCCGAGCTGGCCGCCGAGCTGGCCCGCCGCATGGCCGGCGACCTGCCCAAGCAGTTCGCCCAGGTGGCGGTGGACACCGTGGTCGCCGCCCACACCAAGGCCGAGACCGTGGCCACGCGCAAGGCCAGCCAGATCGCGCTGGAAGCCTTCACCGCCGCGCTGCCCGAACTGCTGGGCGGTAGCGCCGACCTGACGGGCTCGAACCTCACCAACACCAAGAGCACGCCCAACCTGCGCTTTGACATGCAGGGCCACGTGGTCAAGAACGAAGCCGGCGTGGGCGGCCGCCACATCAACTACGGCGTGCGCGAATTCGGCATGGCCGCCATCATGAACGGCGTGGCGCTGCACGGTGGCTTCATTCCGTACGGCGGCACCTTCCTCACCTTCAGCGACTACAGCCGCAACGCCATCCGCATGGCCGCGCTGATGAAGCAGCGCGTAGTGCATGTGTTCACGCACGACTCCATCGGGCTGGGCGAAGACGGCCCCACGCACCAGTCGATCGAGCATGTCTCCAGCCTGCGCCTGATTCCGAACCTGGACGTCTGGCGCCCGGCCGACACGGCCGAAACCGCCGTGGCCTGGAGCGTGGCCCTGTCCAACCGCGACAAGCCCACGGTGCTGGCCCTGTCGCGCCAGAACCTGCCCTACGCGCCCAAGCGCGACCTGGGCGACATCTCGCGCGGTGCCTACGTGCTCTCCGAGCCCGCCGACGTGGGCCTCAAGAAGAAGGCCGTGGCCGTCATCATCGCCACCGGCTCGGAAGTGCAGCTCGCGCTCAAGGCGCAGCGCCTGCTGGCCGACAAGAAGGTGCCGGTGCGCGTGGTCTCGATGCCCAGCACCACCACGTTCGACCGCGAAGACGTGAAGTACAAGAAGGCCGTGCTGCCCGCTGGCCTGCCGCGCATTGCCGTGGAAATGGGCGTGACCGACTTCTGGTGGAAGTACGGCTGCGCCGCCGTCGTGGGCATCGACACCTACGGCGAATCCGCTCCGGCGCCGGTGCTGTTCAAGCACTTCGGCTTCACCGAAGAGAACGTGGCCGCCACCGTGCAGGCGGTGCTCAAGCGCAAGTGATTTTTGCAAGCACTACTGGAGAGACCTGAGCTATGACGATCAAGATTGGCATCAACGGCTTCGGCCGTATCGGCCGCATGGTGTTCCGCGCCGCGGTGGAGAACTTCTCGGACGTGGAGATCGTGGGCATCAACGACCTGCTCGAGCCTGACTACCTGGCCTACATGCTGAAGTACGACAGCGTGCACGGCCGCTTCCAGGGCGAGGTGTCGGTCGAAGGCAGCACGCTGGTCGTCAACGGCAAGAAGATCCGCCTGACCCAGGAACGCGACCCCGCCAACCTGAAGTGGAACGAAGTCGGTGCCGACATCGTGATCGAGGCCACGGGCCTGTTCCTGGACAAGGCCAGCGCCGAGAAGCACCTGGCCGCTGGTGCCAAGAAGGTGATCATGTCGGCCCCTTCGAAGGACGACACGCCCATGTTTGTGTACGGCGTGAACCACGGCTCCTACGCTGGCCAGGCCATCATCTCCAACGCCTCGTGCACCACCAACTGCCTGGCCCCCGTGGCCAAGGTGCTGCACGACAAGTGGGGCATCAAGCGCGGCCTGATGACCACGGTGCACGCCGCCACCGCCACGCAAAAGACGGTGGACGGCCCGAGCAACAAGGACTGGCGCGGCGGCCGCGGCATCCTGGAAAACATCATTCCTTCGAGCACTGGCGCTGCCAAGGCCGTGGGCGTGGTGATCCCCTCGCTCAACAAGAAGCTGACCGGCATGTCCTTCCGCGTGCCCACCTCCGACGTGTCGGTGGTGGACCTGACGGTCGAGCTGAACACCGAAGCCAGCTACAAGGACATCTGCGCCGAAATGAAGGCCCAGAGCCAGGGCGCGCTCAAGGGCGTGCTGGGCTACACCGAGGACAAGGTGGTCGCCACCGACTTCCGCGGTGAAGTCTGCACCTCGGTGTTCGACGCCGAAGCCGGCATTGCCCTGGACGGCACCTTCGTGAAGGTGGTGGCCTGGTACGACAACGAATGGGGCTACTCGAACAAGTGCCTGGAAATGGCCCGCGTCGTCGCGAAGTAAACCGACACGCCCCGCGCGGCCTGCCCTGCTGAACAGGGCACAGACCGCGCACACTGCATGCAACTACCGTTCAGGCCGGTCGCCCGCAAGGGCCGCCGGCCTTTTTTTGCGCCCGGGCAGGCGGCGCCCCCTCACCTCGCAGAAGGCGCCAGCGGCCAGGGCCGCAGCGCCACTGCCACCGCACAGTGCGCCTGCAACGCGACCGGGGGCGGCATGGGTGAAGGCGTCAGGGGTGAAGGTGTTTTGGGGCTCTCGTGCCTCAGAACCAAGCACGAGCAGCTATCAAATCAATAGCAAACACCTGCCACCACCGCAAAACCCTACGCTGGCGTCCAGCATCCAAGCACTGTAAATTTACACAGTGGAATTGCAACGCAAACTCGCCATCCTGGCCGACGCGGCCAAGTACGACGCCTCCTGCGCTTCGAGCGGCGCGGCCAAGCGCCATTCGGTGGGCGGGCGGGGCATCGGCTCGACCGAGGGCATGGGCATCTGCCACAGCTACACGCCCGATGGGCGCTGCATCTCGCTGCTCAAGATCCTGCTGACCAACTTCTGCCTGTACGACTGCCTGTACTGCGTCAACCGCGCCAGCAGCAACGTGCCGCGCGCACGCTTCGCGGCCGAGGAGGTGGTGGCGCTTACGCTCGACTTTTACCGGCGCAACTGCATCGAGGGGCTGTTTTTGTCGAGCGGCATCATCCAGAGCCCCGACTACACCATGGAGCAGGTGGTCGAAGTCGCGCGCCTGCTGCGCGAAGAGCACGACTTTCGCGGCTACATCCACCTCAAGACCATCCCCGACGCCTCGCCCGAGTTGCTCGCGCGCGCGGGCCGCTACGCCGACCGGCTGAGCATCAACATCGAGCTGCCCACGGCCGAAGGCCTGGCCCGCCTCGCCCCTGAAAAGGACGGCCCGGCCATCGAACGCTCGATGGCGCGCATTGCCACGCACATCGAGGCGCACCGCAGCGCGCAGCGCGAGCAGGCGGCCGCGCGCGTGGTGTCGCTGCCGCACACCGGCCGCGCACGGCGGGCCGCCGTGCCGCGCTTTGCCCCGGGCGGGCAGAGCACGCAAATGATCGTGGGCGCCGACGCGGCCGACGACCGCGCCATCCTCGCCACCAGCGCGCAGCTCTACGGCCAGCACCGGCTGCGGCGCGTGTACTACTCGGCCTTCAGCCCCATCCCCGACGCAGCGCGCGCCCTGCCCCTACAGGCCCCGCCGCTGCTGCGCGAGCACCGGCTCTACCAGGCCGACTGGCTCATGCGCTTCTACGGCTTTGCGCACGACGAGATCGTGCCCGCCACGCCCGTGGGTGGCGCAACCGGCGGCAGCGCCAGCGGCAGCGGCATGCTGTCGCTCGACATGGACCCCAAACTCGCCTGGGCGCTTGCGCACCGCGAGCGCTTTCCGGTCAACCTCAACACCGCGCCGCGCGAGCTGCTGCTGCGCGTGCCCGGACTGGGCGTGCAGAGCGTGCAGCGCCTGCTGGCCGCGCGCCGCGTGCGCCAGCTGCGCCATGCCGACCTGGCCCGCCTGCGCGTGCCGCTGGCGCGGGTGCTGCCCTTTGTGGAAGTGGCCGACCACCGCCCCACCCGCACACTGGACGACCCCGCCCTGGCCCAGCGCCTGCTGCAGGCCGGCCGCCGCCCCAGCGTGCGCAGCGGCACCGCCGCGGTGCCCGGCATGGCCCTGCCCCTGGGCACCGCGGCCGCCACCCCGGCGGCCCTTGCCCCACCCGCCCGTGTGCCGCAGCAGGCCTCGCTGTTCGACGCCTGAGCGCCCCCGCACGCCGCCGCCATGCCCGCCATCACCCTGCACAGCCCCACCGACTGGGACGGCTTTCGCCACGCGGCCCGCGGCCTGCTGCAGGCAGGCACGCCGCCCGAGACCGTGCAGTGGCACGACCAGCCCCGCGTGGGCCCGGCCGACCTGTGGGCGGCCGCCGAGGCCGCTGCCGATGGCCCGGCCGATGTCCCAGCCGTTGCGCTTGGCAACACCGCCGCCCAGGGCACGCCGCCTGGCGTCGCCACAGCGCAGGCCAGCCCGCCAGAGGCCATAACCCCGCCACCGCGCCACACGTTGCCCCACACAGCCCCCACCCTGCGCCTGCCCGCCGCACTGCTGGGCCAGCTGCAAAGCGCCGCCCTGCACCGCGACCCGCAGCGCTGGACGCTGCTGTACCGCTGGCTGTGGCGCTGCCAGCAGCAGCCGGCGCTGCGGCACGACGCGCTCGACGCCGACTGGCAGCGCCTGCAGCGCATGGCCCAGGCCGTACGGCGCGACATGCACAAGATGCGCGCCTTCGTGCGCTTTCGGCCCACCACCGAAGCCGACGGGCAGACCCTGCACATCGCCTGGTTCGAGCCCGCGCATCACATCACCGAAGCCAATGCGCCCTTTTTTGTGCGCCGCTTCACGCAGATGCGCTGGGCGCTGCTCACGCCCGATGCCAGCCTGCGCTGGGACGGCCACCGCCTGGACGTGGGCCCGGGCGCCCAACGCAGCGACGCCCCCGCACCCGACGCGGGCGAGGCGCTGTGGCTCACCTACTACCGCAGCACCTTCAACCCCGCGCGGCTCAAGCTGGACATGATGCGGCGCGAAATGCCCCGCCGCTACTGGCACAACCTGCCCGAGGCCGCGCTGATCGGCGAGCTGGCTCAGGGCGCCGCCGAGCACAGCGGCCGCATGCTGGCCGCAGAGCCGACGACGCCGCAGCGCAGGTTGCCCAGGGGTTGAGCGGGCTGGTGAAGACTTCGCAGGGAATTTGAGCCGAACGGGCTGCTTGTGCTTGTTATTCAAGCACAAGCAGCTATGAAATTCATAGCGTTTGACTGTGTTGGCGATAGTTGGCTGCTGGTTTGTGCTGTATTCCGGGGCCGGGATGTGCGCCCGGCGGCGCACCTTCTTTCTTTTGGATCGCCAAAAGAAAGAAGGCAAAGAAAAGGCGACCCCACGTCTGCGTCCCTGCGCTTCGCTCCGGGCACCCTGCGGTGCTCGGTCACAGGGCGTGCTGCGGAACTCGCTGCGCGCTGATCGCGCTCCGCTCGGACAACCGCAGCAAGTCAGTCCACGATGCGGGTGTGTCCTGCGGCACACCCGCTCGCCCCGCGCCCTGCGCTCCTCGTCGCAGCCGAGGGGAAGGGCAGCAGTCGGCTGCTGCTGCGCAGTGACGCCGACCCCGGTCGCACCACGCTCGGCTGGCGATGGATAAGCCCACAGCGGTGGTGCCCCCGTTGGGCCGAGCGCAGCAATGGCCCGCTCCCACCCCCCTTCAGGATGCGCCGAGGAGCGCAGCGCCTGGGGTGGCCTGCGTGCCGCAGGACACGCAGGCTTCGTCCTTCTAGCTCGCCGCATTTGTCCGAACGCAGCGCCCCAGGCGCGAAGTGAGTTATGCGGCGCACCCCAGGCGCGAGCACCGCAGGTTGCCCCAGACGCACGACAGTGCGGCTGGGGTCGCAGCCTGTAGGGTCGCCTTTTCTTTGGTGACTTTCTTTTGGCGACCCAAAAGAAAGTCACTGCGCCGCCGGGCGCACATCCCGGCCTCGGAACGCAACATACCCCAGCGGCCCACAACCGCCAAACCAAGAAAACGCTATAAATCTGATAGCTACTCGTGCTTGATTCAAAAGCACGAGAAGCCATTCCCCTCCCCCTCAAACCGCCGCCAACGCCTGCTCCAGATCGGCCAGCAAATCGTCGATGTGCTCAATCCCCACCGATAGCCGCACCGCATCCTCGGGCACTCCAGCCCGCACCAGTTCCTCTGGCGAGAGCTGGCGGTGCGTGGTCGAGGCCGGGTGCGTGGCCAGCGACTTCGCATCGCCGATGTTCACCAGCCGTGTGAAGAGCTGCAGCGCATCCAGGAACCGCGCCCCGGCGGCACGGCCGTCGCCTTCGCGCGGCTTGACGCCAAAGGTGAGCAGGCCCGAAGCCTGGCCGCCCAGATAGCGCTGCGCCAGCGCATGGTCGGGGTGATGGGGCAGGCCCGCGTAGTTGACCCAGCCCACGCGCGCGTGCTGCGCCAGGAACTGCGCCACGCGCAGCGTGTTGGCGTTGATGCGCTCCATGCGCAAGGCGAGGGTCTCGATACCTTGCAGGATCAGGAAGGCGTTGAACGGCGAGATCGCCGCGCCCGTGTTGCGCAGCGGCACCACGCGCGCGCGGCCGATGTAGGCGGCTGGGCCCAGCGCCTCGGTATAGACCACGCCGTGGTAGCTCACGTCGGGCTCGTTCAGGCGCTTGAAGCGCTCCTTGTGCTCGGCCCACGGAAACTTGCCGCTGTCCACGATGGCCCCGCCGATGCTGGTGCCGTGCCCGCCCAGGTACTTGGTGAGCGAATGCACCACGATGTCGGCCCCGTGCTCGATGGGGCGCAGCAGGTAGGGCGACGCCACGGTGTTGTCCACGATCAGCGGCACGCCGTGCCGATGGGCGATGGCGGCCACGGCCGCGATGTCGGTGATATTGCCCTGCGGATTGCCGATGGACTCGACAAAGATCGCCTTGGTGCGTGCGTCGATCAGCGGCTCGAAGCTGGCGGGATTGCGGTGGTCGGCAAAGCGCGTGGTGATGCCGAACTGCGGCAACGTGTGCGCCAGCAGGTTGTAGGTGCCGCCGTACAGCGCGGTGCTGGAGACGATGTTGTCCCCGGCCTCGGCAATGGTCTGGATGGCGTAGGTCACGGCCGCCTGCCCCGAGGCCAGCGCCAGCGCCGCAATGCCGCCTTCCAGTGCCGCCACGCGCTGCTCCAGCACGTCCTGCGTGGGGTTCATGATGCGGGTGTAGATGTTGCCCGGCACCTTCAGGTCGAACAGGTCGGCACCGTGCTGCGCGCTGTCGAACGCGTACGCGGCCGTTTGGTAAATGGGCACGGCCACGGCGCGTGTGGTGGGGTCGGGCCGGTAACCGGCGTGCACGGAGCGGGTTTCAAACTTCCACGCAGAAGACATGGGATCGGTCCTTTCGTTGTTGCATACGGATCAGGGGGCGGATCAGCGGTCCATCAGGCTGCGGCCAGCGCCGTGGCGTTGCGGGCAGCCGCCGCCGGGTGGACGGGCCGTGGCAGGCCCAGGTGCTCGCGCAGCGTGCGGCCCTGGTAGCGGGTGCGGAACAGGCCTCGGCGCTGCAGCTCGGGCACCACCAGCGTGGCAAAGTCTTCCAGCCCGTGCGGCAGCGTGGGCGACAGCACGTTGAAGCCGTCGGCCGCACCCGTGCGGAACCAGTGCTCCAGTTCGTCGGCAATCTGCACGGGCGTGCCCACCAGCGTCCAGTGGCCGCGGCCGGTGGCCACGCGCTGCGAAAGCTGGCGCAGCGTGAGCCCTTCGCGCTGCGCCAGGGCGTTGAACAGCGCATGGCGGCTCTTCCAGCCCTCGCCCACGGGCAGGTCGGCCGGGAAGGGGCCGTCGAGCGGGTAGTGCGACAGGTCCACATGGCCCAGGAAAGCCGACACCAGGCCCACGCCCACCACGGGGTCGATCAGGCTCTGGAGCTGCTCGTACTTCTCGCGCGCCTCCTGCTCGCTGCGGCCTACATAGGGCGACACGCCGGGCAGGATCTTGAGCGCGTCGGGCCCGCGCCCATGAGCGGCCAGCCGCCCCTTCAGCGACTGGTAGAAGGTCCGCGCCTCCTGCACCGTCTGCTGCGCGGTGAACACCAGCTCGGCCGTGGCGGCGGCCAGCTCCTGCCCGTCGTCAGACGAGCCGGCCTGCACCAGCACCGGGTAGCCCTGCGGCGGGCGCGGCGCCTGCAGACCGCCCTGCACCGCAAACTTGCGCCCCTGGTGGTGCACGCGGTGCAGTGCATCGGGCCGGAAGTACTGGCCCGCAGCGGCGTCGCGCACAAAGGCGTCGTCCTCCCAGGTGTCCCACAGGTCGCGCACCACCTGCACGTACTCGTGTGCGATGCGGTAGCGCTCGGCATGTTCGAGCTGGTGCGGCAGCCCGAAGCAGCGCGCCTCGAACTCCGAGCCCGAGGTGACCAGGTTCCAGCCGCTGCGCCCGCCGCTCAGGTGGTCGAGCGTGGCGAACTTGCGCGCCAGGTGGTAGGGCGGCAGGTAGGTGGTAGACACCGTGGCCACCAGGCCGATGCGCTCGGTGGCCGACGCCAGCGCGGCCTGCACGAGCAGCGGGTCGAACAGGTGCGGCGGCGCATTGCGCGACAACACCTCGGGCGGCGCATCGGGCAGGCCCACGTTGTCGGCCAGGAACACGGCGTCGAAATGCGCGGCCTCGGCCAGCTGCGCCCAGCGGCGCAGGTCGGCCAGGCGGGTATGGGCAGCCGGGTCCACCTGCGGATGGCGCCAGGCCGCGAGGTGGTGGCCCACGCCATAGAGGAAGGCGCCCAGGTGCATCTGGCGCGGGGTATCGGACATGGCGGGCTCCTTGAAGCAGGGAACGGTGCAGGACTGGCGCCTGGGCGTCAAAAGCCCGGCACCACTGCGCCCTTGAACTCGGCCTGAATGAACTGGCGCACCGGCTCAGACTGGTAGGCGCGCACAAGCTTGGACACCCATGGCTTGTCCTTGTCCTGTGTGCGCACGGCGATCAGGTTCACGTAGGGGCTCTTCGCGCTTTCCTGGGCAATGGCGTCCTTGCCCGGGTGCAGGCCGGCCGGCAGCGCATAGTTGGTGTTGACGGCGGCGGCGTCCAGGTCGTCCAGTGAGCGCGCGAGCTGTGCCGCATCCAGCTCGACGAAGCGCAGCTTTTTGGGGTTGTCCACCACATCAAGCGGCGTCGCCTTGAGCCCGGCCTCGGGCCGCAGCTTGATCAGGCCCTGGTCCTGCAGCACCAGCAGCACGCGGCCGCCGTTGGTCGGGTCGTTCGGGATACCAAAGCGCGCGCCCTCTTTCAGCTCCTTGAGGCTCTTGACCTTCTTGGAATACAGGCCGATCGGGAAGTTGACCGTGTAGCCCACGGGCACCAGCGGGTAGCCGCGGTCCTTGATCTGCTGGTCCAGGTAGGGCTTGTGCTGGTAGCTGTTGGCGTCCAGATCCCCCGCGGCCAGCGCCGCGTTGGGCTGTACGTAGTCGCTGAATTCGACGATCTGGATCTTCAGGCCGTCTTTCTCGGCGATCTTGCGCACCTGCTCCAGGATCTGGGCGTGCGGGCCGGCGGTGACGCCGATCTTCAGGGGTTTGTCCTGGGCCAGCGCAGGCAGGGCCAGGCCTGCCGACAGGGTGAACAGGCCCAGGGCCTGGACGAGGGTGCGTTTGCGAAGCGTCATGGGAAATATCTCCATCCAAAAGAAGCAACCAAAGAACAAGAAAGGGGGAAACGAAAACGGGGCGTGCGCAGCGCGGGGAGCGGGGCTCAGTGGCGCAGTCGGCGCACCAGCCAGTCGCCCAGGCTCTGCATGGCCTGCACGAATACGATGAGCAGCAGCACGACGGCGAGCATCACCTCGGGCAGAAAGCGCTGGTAGCCGTAGCGGATGCCCAGGTCGCCCAGGCCGCCGCCGCCGATGGCTCCGGCCATGGCCGAGTAGCCGGTCAGGCTCACCAGCGTGATCGTGAGCCCGGCCACGATGCCGGGTACGGCCTCGGGCAGCAGCACCTTGAAGACGATCTGCGAGGTGCTGGCGCCCATGGCCTGCGCGGCCTCGATCAGGCCCGGGTCCACCTCGCGCAGCGAGGCCTCCACCAGGCGCGCCACGAACGGGGCCGCGGCAATGGTCAGCGGTACCACCGCCGCAGCCGTGCCGATGGACGAGCCCACCAGCCAGCGCGTGAACGGAATGATCGCCACGAGCAGGATGATGAACGGCGTGGAACGCACGGCATTGACGATGCCGCCCGCCACCCGGTGGAACGTGGGCTGTTCGAGCACACCGCCCCGGTCGGTCAGGCGCAGCAGCACGCCCAAGGGGATGCCCAGCACCGCCCCGGCCAGGCCCGACAGGCCCACCATCAGCAGCGTCTCCCAGGCCGAGGTGAGGAACAGCTCGCGCAGCGCGGGCGGGAAATGGGTGGTCCACCACTCAAGCACAGGCCACCTCCTCCACACGCACCCCGGCATCGCGCAGGTGGCCCAGGGCCGCCTCGCGCTGCGGAGCCTGCCCGTGGGCCAGCACGGCCAGCGTGCCGAACGGATGGCCCTGCACCTCATCGATCTGGCCGTGCACGATGTTCAGGTCCAGCCCGAAGCGGCGCACCAGATCCGACAGCAAGGGTTGCTCGGCCCCTCGGCCCGCAAACACCAGGCGCAGCAGCCGCGCGTCGGGGGTGGGCTGATCGCCCAGCAGGGCACGCACCCGCGCCAGCACAGGAGCCGGCAGCTCGCGCGGCACCACATCGTCGAGCAGGCGCTGCGTGACCTCGTGCGCAGGCTGGTGAAAGACCTGCAGCGTCTCGCCCTGCTCGACGATCTGCCCGGCTTCCATCACGGCCAGGCGCTGCGCCACCTGCTTGATGACCTGCATCTGGTGCGTGATCAGCACCACCGTCAGGCCCAGCTCGCGCTGGATCTGCAGCAGCAGCGCCAGGATGGACCGGGTGGTTTCTGGGTCCAGCGCCGAGGTGGCTTCGTCGGACAGCAGCACGCGCGGGCGGCTGGCCAGCGCACGGGCAATGCCCACGCGCTGCTTCTGCCCGCCACTGACCTGCGCGGGATAGCGGTCGGCCAGCGCCTGCAGGCCCACGAGTTCGAGCAGGGGCAGCACCCGCGCGCGGATCTCGCCGCGCGTGGCACCGGCCAGCTCCAGCGGCAGGGCCACGTTGTCGTACACCGTGCGCGAAGACAGCAGGTTGAAGTGCTGGAACACCATGCCGATGTCGCGCCGCGCCGCGCGCAACCCGGCCCCGTTCAGGGCCGTGAGTTCCTGCCCATTGACCAGCACCCGGCCCTGCGTGGGACGGTTGAGCAGGTTGATGGTGCGCACCAGCGAGCTTTTGCCCGCGCCGCTGCGCCCGATGACCCCGAAGATTTCGCCCGCGCGCACCTCCAGGTCGATGCCGCGCAGCGCATGCACTGGCCCTTGCGGACCCGCATAGGTCTGGTGGATACCGTGCAGCGCGATCATGCGGCCCCCTCGCGCTGCAGGCGTGCAGGCACGTAGCGGTCGGCCTGAATATCGGGCGTCACCCCGTGCGTGCGCACCTCGGGCGTGATGGGCAGCATGCCGGCGTTCCAGGCCTCCCACTGGGCGCGCAGGCGCGCCAGCAACTCGGGATGGCGGTCGCGCAGGTTGGCCCGCTCACGCTCGTCTTCGGCCAGGTTGAACAGGAAGGCGTTGCCGTTGATCTGCAGGTACTTCCAGTCGCCCTCGCGCACGGCCCGCTGGTCCTGGGCCTTGTAGCGCCAGTACAGGGTGCGCGGCTGTGGGTCGGCGTGGCCGCGCAGCACGGGCAGCAGGTCGATACCGTCGCTCGGATACTGCGGATGCGGCGACAAGCCTGCAGCCGACAGCAGCGTGGGCAGCCAGTCGTGGGTGATGCTCACCTGTGTCTGCACCTGCGGCGCCAGTTGCGCCGGCCAGCGCAGCAGCGTGGGCACGCGCAAGCCGCCCTCGAGCAGCTCGGTCTTCTGGCCCGTAAAAGGCCAGGTCTTGGAAAAGCGCTCGCCACCGTTGTCGCTGGTGAAGACCACGAGGGTGTTGTCTTCGAGCCCCGCATCACGCAGCGCCTGCAGCACCTGGCCCACAGCCGCGTCCAGCGCCTCGACGATCTCACCGTACTTGCGCAGGCTGCCGCCGTCGTAGTGGAACAGGTCGCGCAGGGAACGGGCCACGGCCTCGTCGCCCGGCCCCTCCCAGGGCCAGTGCGGGGCAGTGAAGTGCAGTGACAGCAGAAATGGCCGGTGCTGGCGCTCGGGCGCGCGCAGATAGGCGCTGGCGCGGTCGGCCAGCACCTGCGTGTAGTAGCCCTGCACGGGGGTGCGCACATCGTCGTCCCATACGTCGGGCTCGACGTGATCGCCCACCCCGGGCTTGTGTGTGAAGTAGTCGATGGCCCCATGCAGGTTGCCAAAGAAGTGCCCGTAGCCACTGCGGCGCGGGCCATACAGCGGCGGCAGGCCCAGGTGCCACTTGCCGATCAGCGCCGTGTCGTAGCCCGCGTCCTGCAGCAGTGAAGGCAGCGTTGGATGCTCGGGCGGCAGGCCGAGCCCGGTGTCACGCAGGATGATGGGCTCCTCCAGCCCCGCACGCAGGCGGTACTGGTAGCGCCCGGTCATCAGCGCGATGCGCGTGGCCGAGCAGACCGCCGAATTGGCATACGCCTGGGTAAAGCGCACGCCCTGTGCGGCCAGCGCATCCAGGTGCGGCGTGCGGTGGTCGGTGGCGCCATAGACGCCCAGGTCGGCCCAGCCAAGATCGTCGGCCAGGATGAACAGAATGTTGGGGGGACGGGAAGCCATGCGGGCAAAAATCCTCAATCGCAAACAGCGCTCAATCAGGGCTCAATCGGCCTTGAAGCCCGAGGCTTCGATGACCGGACGCCAGCGGGCCAGATCGGCCAGGCGCAGCTGCTCCAGTTGCTGGGGGCTGCGCGGATCGGGCTCCAGGGCCAGTTCGGCCAAACGGGTGCGCAGCGCAGGGTCGGCCAGCGCGCTGTTGAGCGCACGGTTCACCGCCTCAACCGCCGCAGGGGGCGTGCCCTTGCGCGCCCACAAGCTGAACCAACCGCTCCCCTTGGCCTGCGGGTAGCCCGCTTCGACGATGGACGGCACGTCGGGCGTTTCGGGCGTGCGCCGCTCGGTGAACGTCGCCAGGATGCGCACCTTGCCCTCGCGGTGCAGCGGCAGCAGCCCCGAGGTGGTTTCCACCGCCGATGACAGGCGGCCTCCGACCAGATCGGTGAACAACCCGGGGGCGCCCTTGTAGGGCACATGCACCAGGTCCACACCCGCCGCGCGGCCCAGGAGCAAACCAAAGAAATGCGGCAGGCTGCCGGCCGCCGGACTGCCAAAGTTGGCCTGTGCCGGATGGGCCTTGCGCCAGCCGATGAATTCGCCCAGCGATCGCGCGGGATGCGAGGCCGGGACGGCCAGCGCAAACTGGAAATGCGCAATCAGGCCCACCGGCACAAAGTCCACGGCGGGGTCGTAGCCGGGCTTCTGGAACACGAGCTGCGACAGCACAGGGGTGATCAATGGCGTGATCAGATAGGTGCTGCCATCGGCCGGGGCCGACAGCAGCGCGTGGGCCGCGATCTGCCCATTGGCGCCTGCCCGGTTGTCCACCACGATGCGGTGCGACGGACCCAGCTGGGGCGCGATGCGGTCGGCCAGCAGGCGCGCCAGCACGTCGATGGCGCCGCCCGCGCCGAACCCCACCAGGATGCGCGAGACCTCGGGCACCGGCGAAGCAGCGGCCGCCAGGGCTGGCGCTGCCCAGCCGGGCAGCCCGGCCGCAGCAGCGCCTGCCAGCACGTGCTGCCCCCAGGCACGGCGAGACATCAAGGTACGTGGCGTCATCGACGGTGTCTCCCTGCGGCTCACAGCTTGGCCAGCGAGACTTCGGTGGACTTCACCAGGGCCACGACTTCGGAGCCGACCTTGAGGGCCAGGTCGTCCACCGAGCGGGTGGTGATGACCGAGGTGACGATGCCCCAGGGCGTCTCGACATCGACTTCGGACACGACATCGCCGCGGATGATTTCTTTGACCTTGCCCTTGAACTGGTTGCGGACGTTGATGGCTTGGATGGACATGACAAAACTCCTTGAGGTTGAAAAAGCAAAAAAAGCAAACCGGTTCAGATGGCCCAGCGCAGGCCATGGGCGGCCACACCGGGCCAGGCCGGGTCGGGCGCAGGGGCGTCGGGGATCTGCAGCACGCGGTCGAGAATGCGTTTCTCGATCGCGGCAAACGCCGCATCGCCGCGCGATCGCGGCCGCGGCAGCTCGATGCGTTCGTCCAGCGCAATTGCGCCGTCTTCGATCAGCAGCACGCGGTCGGCCAGGGCCACGGCCTCCTGCACGTCGTGGGTCACGAGCAGCGCGGTGAAGCCGCGTCGCTTCCACAGCCCCTCGATCAGGGCGTGCATCTCGATGCGGGTGAGCGCATCGAGTGCGCCCAGCGGCTCGTCGAGCAGCAGCAGCCTGGGCTGGTGCACCAGGGCACGGGCCAGCGACACGCGCTGGCGCTGGCCGCCCGACAGGCGTGCCGGCCAGTCGCCCAGGCGGTCGCCCAGGCCCACCTGGGAGAGCACGGCTTCGGCATCGGCACGCCGCGCTGCCGGCAGGCCGAGGGCCACGTTGTCGATCACGCGCTTCCAGGGCAGCAGGCGCGCGTCCTGGAACATGATGCGCGTGTCGTCGTGCAGGCCCTGGGTGGGTTGGCCGTCGGCCAGCAGCTCGCCGCCGGTGGGCGTTTCGAGTCCGGCCACCAGGCGCAGCAGCGTGCTTTTGCCGCAGCCGCTGCGGCCCACGATGGCCACGAACTCGCCGGGCTCGATGCGCAGGGTGTTGTGGCGCAGCACCTCGCGCGGGCCGTAGTGCTTGCTCAGTCGGCGCAGCTCCAGCGCCACGCCAGCAGAAAGAGAGGCTTGGGTCATGGCATACCTCCTCATGCGGCCTGGTAGCCCGGATGCCAGCGCAGCCAGAAGCGCTCCAGCGCCCTCGCAAACACATCCGCCAGCTTGCCCAGCAGGGCGTACAGCAGGATGCCCACCAGCACCACGTCGGTCTGCAGAAACTCCCGCGCATTCATCGTGAGGTAGCCGATGCCGGCCTGCGCCGAGATGGTTTCCGCCACGATCAGGATCACCCACATGAGACCGAGCGAAAAGCGCAGGCCCACGAGGATGGACGACAGCGCGCCCGGCAGGATGATCTCCGTGTACAGCCCCCAGCGGCTCAGGCCGTAGCTGCGCCCCATCTCGATCAGCCCCGGGTCCACGTTGCGGATCCCGTGGAAGGTGTTGAGGTAGATCGGGAAGAACACTGCCACCGAGATGAGGAACAGCTTGGCTGCCTCGTCGATGCCGAACCACAGGATGACCAGCGGAATCAGTGCCAGCGCGGGGATGTTGCGCACCATCTGGATGGTGGAGTCGAGCAGCGTTTCGGCCCAGCGCACCGAGCCCGTGAGCAGGCCCAGCAGCAGGCCCAGGCCACCGCCAATCGCCAGCCCCAGCAGTGCGCGGCCGGCACTCACCTTCACATGCGTCCACAGCTCGCCCGACGACGCCAGCCGCCAGAACGCAGTGGCCACATCCACGGGTGCAGGCAGCACCCGGGACGACAGCCAGCCCAGCGACGAGGCCAGCTGCCAGACGACCACCAGCCCCACGGGCACGAGCCAGGGCAGCAGTCGGCGCAACGCAGGCACCAGCCAGGTGGCGCGCCACTGCGCGGGCGCTTCGGGTTCGGCGTGCACAGGCACCGCCGGGATTTCTCGGGCGACAGCGCTCATGCAGCCTCCTGCCAGACGGGTTCGAGCAATTCGATGCGATGGCCTGCAGGGTCTTGCACGTACAGGCGCCGGTGGCCGGGCAGCGGACGCTGCTCGTCGATGGCCACGCCCGCGCGCTGCAGGCGCTGGCGCAGCGATGGCAGTCCCTCGACGCTGAGGGCCAGGTGCACGCCCTCGCCCGGCAAGGGACGCGGCAGGGCCACGAAGTCGATGCGCTGCGCGCCAGCCTCGAAGCGCAGCGTGCCTGGGCGGCCTTCGCCGTCCACGACTTCGCTCAATCCGAGCAGGTCGCCGTAGAAGTGGCGCAGCTCGGCTTCGCGGCCTTTGGCAAAGCCGAACTGCACATGGTCGATGGAATGGATGGCCATGGTGGTCTACTCCTGGTCAGCTCTGCGAGACGCGTGGCACAAACTGGTTGGCCACGGCTTCGCCAAAGGGGCTGTGCAACACGCGGCCGGGCAGCTTGTTCTGCACGGCGCGCGGCAGCAGCGGAAACACCAGCTCGGCAAAGCGGTAGGCTTCTTCGAGGTGCGGATAGCCCGACAGCACGAAGGTGTCGAGCCCGAGCGCTGCGTACTCCTGGATGCGGTCGGCCACCTGCTGCGGGCTGCCCACCAGGGCCGTGCCGGCCCCCCCGCGTACCAGGCCCACGCCTGCCCACAGGTTGGGGCTGATTTCGAGCGAGGCGCGGTCGCGGCGGGCCCCCTGCGCGTGCAGCGCGGCCATGCGGCGCTGGCCTTCGGAGTCCATGCGGGCAAACGCAGCCTGGGCGCGCTCCACCGTGGCATCGTCCAGTCGGCTGATCAGGCGCTCGGCTGCGTCCCAGGCCTCGGCCTCGGTTTCGCGCACGATCACATGCAGGCGGATGCCGAAGCGCACCGTACGCCCATGGCGCGCCGCACGGGCCCGCACATCGGCCACCTTGCGGGCCACCTCGGCCGGGGGCTCGCCCCAGGTGAGGTAGGTATCCACCTGCTCGGCGGCAAGTTCGTGCGCGGGCTCGGACGAGCCGCCGAAATACACCGGCGGATACGGCTGCTGCACGGGCGGAAACAGCAGGCGTGCGCCCTTGACCTGCAGGTGCTCGCCCTCAAAGTCGAACGATTCACCCGCGTGGCTGCGTGCCAGGATTTCGCGCCAGATGCGGATGAACTCGGCCGACTGTTCGTAGCGCTTGGCATGGTCCAGGAACACGCCATCGCCTTCCAGTTCGGCCCGGTCGCCACCGGTCACCAGGTTGATGAGCAAACGCCCACCCGAGAGCCGGTCGAACGTGGCCGCCATGCGGGCGGCCAGCGCCGGCTGGTGCAGCCCCGGTCGCACGGCCACCAGGAATTTGAGCCGCTGCGTCACAGGCAGCAGGCTGGCCGCCACCACCCACGGGTCTTCGCACGAACGGCCCGTGGGAATGAGCACACCTTCGTAGCCCAGGCTGTCCGCCGCGCGGGCCACCTGCTGCAGGTATTCGGTGCTCAGGGCGCGTGCGCCCTCGGCGGTGCCGAGGTAGCGGCTGTCGCCATGCGTTGGGATGAACCAGAAGACGTTGAGGCTCATACCGCGGCCTCCAGCACGTTGATGCGCTTGGGCAGCAGCTTGAGGTCGAAGAAGGTGTCGGCAATCACCTGCTGCTCCTGCAGGATCTCGCGCGTGATCGGCGTGATGCCGTAGACCGTGCGCGCCACCGACTTGTCCACCACCGTGCGGGGCAAGCCCCACAGGGTGGAGAGTTCGGCCGCAATCGCGCTGCGGTTGCCGCCGGCCCATTGGTCCACCTTGTGGATCTCTTCGATCACCGTCTTGATGACGTCGGCGTTGCGCCCGGCGAAGTCCAGCGACGAGAAGTAGTAGCCGCGGTTGTTCACGATGCCCTGTGCATCGGCCAAGAGCCGTGCGCCCAGCGCGACCTCGGCTGCGGCCAGGAACGGGTCCCAGATCACCCAGGCATCGACCGAGCCCTTTTCAAACGCGGCGCGTGCGTCGGCCGGGGGCAGGAACACCGACTGCACATCCCCGTACTTGAGGCCATGCTTTTCCAGCAGCTTGACCAGGAAGTACTGCACATTCGAGCCCTTGTTGTAGGCGACCTTCTTGCCCTTGAGGTCGGCCACGCTGCGGATGGCCGAGCCCTGCGGCACCAGCACCGCCTCCAGCGCCGGGCGCGGCGGGGTGGCAGCCACGTAGGCCAGGGGCGCGCCAGCGGCCTGCGCAAAGATCGGGGGGGCTTCGCCCACGTCGCCGAAGTCGATGGAGCCCACGTTCAGCGCTTCGAGCTGCACCGGGCCGGCGGTGAACTCGGTCCAGGTGACCTTCACGCCCAGCGGCGCGAGGCGCTGCTCCAGCGTGCCCCGGCCCTTGAGCACGGACAGCAGGCCTTTCTGGTGGCCGATGCGCAGCACGCGCCCGGCCGCCCCGGCCCCTTGGGCATGGGCAGGCAGTGTGGGAAGGGCCAGCGCCGATGCAGCGGCCAGGCTGGTGGCGACAAAGCGTCGCCGGGAGGGTTGCAAACGGGTCATGGAGAGGGCTCCTTCAAGGAAAAACGGGACAACACCGCCCCGCCGCCCCCAAAACGGGGCGGTGCAGCAGGGCAACCAAACAAGGAAAAGGCGGCTAGCGCAGGCTGGCCAGGCGGGCGGCGTCGGGCCGCCACACCAACTCCGCCACGCGCACGGGACGCGGAATCAGCGCCAGGCGGTGAAAGGCGTCGGCCACGCGCTGCTGGTCGGCCACGGTCTCGGGCGTCAACGGTCCGACAGGCGACGGTGGACGGCGCTGGAGGAACAGGCTCACGACCCCGGCATCCAGCCCGCTGAAGTCGGCAATCAGCTTGATGGCCTGCGGGCGCTGCTCTTGGATGAAGCGGTCGGCGCGAGTGAGCTCTTCGTACAGCACTTGCACCGTGTCGGCGTGCTGGGTCGCAAAGTTGCGAGACGCCAGGTAGAACGAGTTGTTGCTGGCCAGCGTGCGGCCTGTGACCAGTGCACGGGTCGGTACCGCCAGTTCGGTGGCCGCGTAGAACGGGTCCCAGATGGCCCAGGCGTCCACGCTGCGGCGCTCGAACGCTGCGCGGGCATCGGCGGGTGTCAGGTACACAGGCTGGATGTCACTCCACTGCAGGCCCGCCTTGTCCACGGCCCGCACCAGCAGGTAGTGGGCACTGGATCCCTTTTGCACGGCAATGCGTCGGCCTTTCAGATCACCCAGGCTGCGCACCGGGGCATCGGCCAGCACCAGGATGGCCGAGCTGTCGGGCTTGGGCGGCTCTGCGCCCACATACAGCAGGTCTTTGCCCGCAGACTGTGCAAACACGGGCGGCGCATCGCCCGTGAGGCCGAACTCGAGGCTGCCCACGGACAGGGCTTCGAGCAGCTGCGGCCCGGCCGGGAACTCGACCCAGCTCACCCGCGTGGTGGGCAGGCGGCGCTCGAGCCAGCCTGACTGCTTGACGATGACCAGGTTGGCGGCCGACTTCTGGTATCCGATGCGCAGCTGTTCAGGCGCGCGGTGGGCAGGTGCGGGGGACTGGGCCTGAGCCTGCGCGGCGGCCAGGCCCCAGGCGCTGGCGGTGACGGCGATCAGTTGCAGGAAGGAACGACGGGGAATCGGTTGCATGGTGACGGTTCTCCAATCAAAGCGCTGCAGACACTGGCTGCGTGAGCAGCACGAACCCGAAGGCGGCGATGACCGCGGCCAGCAGGCGCCAGAGCCAGCGCTCCAAACGCGGTGTCCGGGAGGTGGTCTGTGGCGCTTTCGGTGCGGGCATGGAAGGTCTGCAGCAATACAAGGGATGCGAAGGGCCGGGCCCTGCCGATGCGGGGGCCTGCCAGAGCGGGACGGGGGGAGGAGCGCACCCCCACAGGGGTGCGCCGAGGGGCGTCAGACGCTACATCGCACCTGAGAGAACGCCACGGGCGCAAAGCTCGCGGCCGCCGGGAGCCGCAACGCGTCGTGCACCAGGGTGTGCACAGCGTCCTGGAGGCGGGCCTGGATGTCTTCGCCCACCACGTAGCCGCCCGATTCGCCGCGCGGCACCTGCGCGTCGGTGGCGTACACGCCGGGCAGTATGTGCCGGGCCGACAGCGACTGCAGCACCGGGCGCAGCGCGTAGTCGAGCGCCAGCATGTGGTGCGGGCTGCCTCCGGTGGCCAATGGCAGCACGGCCTTGCCCTTGAGGGCCGTCTGCGGGAGCAGGTCCAGGAACACCTTGAGCACGCCGCTGTACGCAGCCTTGTACACCGGGGTGGCAATCACCAGGGCCTGGGCCCGTTCGACCTGCTGCAAGGCCCGGGCCACCGAGGGGTGGGCCACATCGGCCAGCAGCAGCGCCTGCGGCGCAAGGTCGCGGATGTGCAGGCGGTCCACCGGCACGCGGCGCGGGTCGAGCTGGGCGGCCACGGCATCAAGCAGCGCGGCAGAACGCGACTGTTCCGAGGGACTGCCGGCAATCAGAAGGATGGTCATGGCGGAGCTCCGATGGGTGCGCAAGCGGTACGCGCTTACTTCTTGGTGAAGATCTGGTCGAACACCGCGCCGTCGGCAAAGTGCTGCTTGCTGGCCGCGGCCCAGCCGCCAAAGGCTTCGTCGATGGTGAACAGCGGAATCTTGGGCAATTGCTTGGCGTACTTGGCCTGGGCTTTGTCAGAGCGCGGGCGATAGAAGTGTTTGCCGATCAGGTCCTGGGCCTCTTCGGTGTAGAGGAACTTCAGGTACTCCTCGGCCACGGCGCGCGTGCCCTTCTTGTCCACGTTCCGGTCCACCAGCGTCACGGCCGGCTCGGCCAGGATGGAGAGCGACGGATAGACAAAGTCCACCTTGTTGCCAAATTCCTTTTCCAGCAGGTAGGCCTCGTTCTCCCAGGCGATCAGCACATCGCCCTGGTTACGCTGCGCAAAGGTGACGGTGGAGCCGCGGGCGCCGGTGTCGAGCACGGGCACGTTCTGATAGAGCTTGGCCACGAACTCCTTGGCTTTGGCGTCGCCGCCGTACTTGCGCTTGGCAAATTCCCAAGCGGCCAGGTAGTTCCAGCGTGCACCGCCCGACGTTTTGGGGTTCGGTGTGATGACCTTCACGTCGGCGCGCACCAGGTCGTCCCAGTCCTTGATCTGCTTGGGATTGCCCTGGCGCACCACCAGCACGATGGTCGAGGTGTAGGGCGAGCTGTTCTGCGGCAGGCGCTTTTGCCAGTCCTTCGGGATCCAGTTGCCGTTGGTGTGCAGCGCGTCGGTGTCGCCCGCCAGGGCCAGCGTGGCCACGTCGGCGTCCAGCCCGTCGATGATCGAGCGGGCCTGCTTGCCCGAGCCGCCGTGCGACTGCTTGATGGTCACCTCCTGGCCGGTCTTGGCCTTCCAGTGGCGGGCAAACGCGGCGTTGATGTCCACGTACAGCTCGCGGGTGGGGTCGTAGCTCACATTCAGCAGGCTCACAGGCGCTGGCTGTGCCTGCACCGGCAGGCTGGTGAGAGGAGCCAGGGTGGCAATGCCCAGCAGGGCAGCGAGAAAGGGGCGGCGGAGGTTCATGTGCGGTGCTCTTCCAAACAACAGGCAGACCCGGATGGCCTGCGGATGTGCGAATGGTCCGCGCTTCGCTTTAGAAATGGAACGAATACGTTTTTGGTTCTATATCGCCAAAACATCTGTAGAACGCAACATCCGGTCGGGCGAACCCGTTCGCCATGCGGCCGCCAGTGCTGCCTGACAGGCGCTGGAAGCCCTGCGCCGCGTATCCCTTATGGCCGTGCGCCCATACCGGAAATGCGGCGCACTGGTAGGGTGTGTAACAAACACACACAAGGTCCGCCCCATGACTGCATCCACCACCGGCCACCCCTGGAATGCCCACACTCCTTGCCCCAGCTGCGGCGAGTCCAGCGCCCGCGTGGTGGCCACGCGCGACGGCAAGACCGGCGAGGCCCTGCTCACCGTGGCCTGCACCGCCTGCGGCTTGGGGCGCATCGACCCAATGCCCACCGAGCAGGCGCTGGCCGACTGGTACAGCCGCCAGTACCGGCAGGCCTACAAGGCAGCAGTGCAGCCTGCCCTGCGCCATGTACTGCGCGCCGGGCGCAATGCGCTGGACCGCTGGCACTGGCTGGCGCGCATGCAGCCCGTGCTGGCTGCGCCTGAGGCGGGGCCGGCGCGCAACAGCCTCGACATCGGCGCGAGCAGCGGCGAGACCGTGGCGCTGATGCGCCACCTGGGCTGGCACGCCACCGGCATCGAGCCGCATCAGGGATACGCCCAG
Source organism: Acidovorax lacteus (assembly GCF_039540375.1). NCBI lineage: Bacteria > Pseudomonadati > Pseudomonadota > Betaproteobacteria > Burkholderiales > Comamonadaceae > Acidovorax > Acidovorax lacteus. Next base: position 37,352 of record NZ_BAABEX010000028.1, on the reverse strand, counting down.
CACGCGCGCGAGGCGCTGGACCTGCCGGTGCGCTGCGGCACGCTGCTCGAGCAGATCGAGCACACGCCGTCGGCCTCGCAGCAGCTGGTGACCATGTTCCATGTGCTCGAACACCTGGCCGACCCGCTCGCCGCGCTGCGCAAGATTGCGCGCACGCTCGCGCCCGGTGGGCGGCTGTTCATCGAAGTGCCCAACGCCACGCGCCTGTGCTCGCCGCACTACATGTTCTTCCGGGCCCATACGCTGTACTTCACGCAGCCGTCGCTGCACGGGCTCATGCAGCGCGCGGGCCTGCAGGTGGTGGCGGCCAGCGAACCCGATGCCGACAACCTGCGCGTGGTGGTGGAAGTCGCCCCTGCCGCGCCTGCGCTGGCGGCGGTAGCCATCGACCGGGCCGACACACTGGTACAAGCGCAGCAGCGCCGCCGCTGGCTGCCGTATCTGCTGGAGCAACTGCGCACCGCACGACCGCTGCACAAACTGATGGCCCGGCAGGAAGAAAAGCGCACCGCGGCCCGCTATGCCAACGGACGCGAGTTGCTGCAGTCGCTGTACGGCGCACAGGGCGGCCAGCGTGGCAACAGCGGGCCTGCGATGCTATCGGGCCGTGCGTTCAGCGGCTGACGGCCCACGCCCGGTGGCGCGCAACCGTCGCGCCGCCCAGGACCCCCCCGGCAAGAAAAAAGCCCTTGTGGAAACACAAGGGCTTTTGTATCTGGAGACCCTGTACAGAGGGTGGCGCGGCTGGCGGGGATCGAACCCACGACCCTTGGCTTCGGAGGCCAATACTCTATCCACTGAGCTACAGCCGCGCGGGCTGGCACGCCAAGGGCGGCCAGGGGTGCTAGTGTAACCCGAGTCCCGCCGCGGCCGGGGCGGCCACAGGGTCGGTGTGTCAAGGGCTTTGCAGGCGCCCTGCGGCACAGGAGCCCGGGCAGCGGTCGGTTTCAGACAACGCCCTGTTGCTATCAAAATAGGAGCTGCTCGTGCTTGATTTTGCTGAATGAGAGGCCCAAAAGACTTGCAGCCCCCACGGCAGCAGCGCTGCGTGGGGGGGGGGGCGGCGCGTACTCACCCGACGCCGCGCGGGCAGGGCACGTCTGTCCATTGCAGGCCCAAACCACGCAAGAAGGTGTCGCACGCGCCCTGCCCCACGGCGCGCAGGTCGAAGCCGCCTTCCGTCAGCAGCCAGTTGCGGATCAGCCCGTCGAACAGCGCGTGCAAGGCGGTGGCCGCAGCGTCGGCGGGCAATGGGAGTGGGCGACCCAGGGCCTGTTCGGCCAGCGCAAAGTCGCGGGCGATGGCCTCGGTGAAGGCAAGGCTCGCCGTGATGTGGCGATCGCGCACGCCCACCAGCTCGCTCACGTACTCGACACGGAACAGCGCGATCTCGAACACGCGGCGCGTGTGGGCATCGGTGGCCACCTGCTCCAGCAGCACATGCATGACGCCGCGCAGGCGCTGCACCGGGTCCAGCCCGGCGCAGTTGTCGAACTCGCCACATGCCTGCTCCAGCGGCAGGGTCACGCGGTCCATCATGGCGTTAAACAGGTCGGACTTGTCCTTGAAGTGCCAGTAAATCGCGCCCCGCGTGGCCCCGGCGGCCAGTGCGATCTCGTGCAAGGACGCACGCGAGACGCCCCGCTCATGGAACACAGTCTCCGCAGCGTCCAGCAGGCTGTGGCGGGTGGCGTTGGCGTCTTCTTTGGTGCGGCGAACCATGGGGCGAGTGTCTCCTGAGGGCTGCGTGGCCGGGGCCAACCCAGCGACGGCGTCAGGGTCATTATACATTCATGAATGTATGTATAATCCGCCGCTTCCTGTTGTGTTGCTGCGCCGGCCCGTGTGAGGCCTGCCGGCTTCGGGGCTGGGCAGGCACTCCACGTGCCGTGCGCCCTCGCCCGCCTGCACCGCCCGAAAGGATTTGCATGACTCCCCAGCCTGTTCTGTCCGCCGCGCCCCGGGTGCGGCATCTGCCCCCGGCGTTGCGCTGGGCAACCGCCTCGGTTCTGCTGGCCGCGTTGGCCGCCTGCGGCAAAGGGGGCAATGCGCCCCCTGCTGCCGGTGGCGGCGGCGGCATGCCACCCGTGCAGGTGGGGGTGGTCGTGGCCACGCCCGGCGACGTGGGCTTGGTGACCGAGCTGCCCGGCCGGGTTGAAGCCTCGCGCGTGGCCGAGGTGCGCGCGCGGGCAGCGGGCATCCTCCAGCAGCGCCTGTTCCGCGAGGGCAGCGACGTCAAAGCCGGCCAGCCGTTGTTCCGCATCGACCCCGCACCCTACGCCGCCGCGCTGGACAGCGCGCGCGCCAGCCAGGCCCGCGCCGAAGCCAACCTGGCCCAGGCCGCCGCGCAACTGGAGCGCTACCGCCCGCTGGTCGAGGCCAACGCCGTGAGCCGCCAGGAGTTTGTGAACGCCGAGGCCGCGCACAAGCAGGCGCTGGCCGACGTGGCCGCCACCAAGGCCGCGGTGCGCACCGCCGAAATCAACCTGGGCCATGCCAATGTGGTGTCGCCGCTGTCGGGCCGCATCGGCCGCGCGCTGGTGACCGAAGGCGCGCTGGTGGGCCAGGGCGAGGCCACGGCGCTGGCGGTGGTGCAGCAGATCGACCCGGTGTACATCAACTTCACGCAGTCGGCCGCCGAGGCGCTGCGCCTGCGCCGCGCGCTCGAGGCCGGCCAGCTGCGCCGCGCCCAGGGCGCCGAGGCTGCCAGCGTGCGCGTGGTGCTGGACGACGGCACCGAATACGCCCGCGCCGGGCGGCTGCTGTTTTCAGACCTGAGCGTGGACACCGCCACCGGCCAGGTCACGCTGCGCGCCGAAGTGCCCAACCCCAAGGGCGACCTGCTGCCCGGCCTGTACGTGCGCGTGCGGCTGGAGCAGGCACAGGCGACCAACGCCATCACCCTGCCGCAGCAGGCCGTGACACGCACGCAGCAGGGCGATGTGGTGCAGGTGGTGGACGCCGAAGGCAAGGTGAGCCCGCGCACCATCCAGGTCACGCGCGCCCAAGGCAACCGCTGGCTGGTGCAAGACGGCCTGCAGCCCGGCGAGCAGGTGATGGTGGACGGCTTCCAGAAGCTGCAGATGCTGCCCCCAGGCACGCCCGTGAAGGCCGTGCCCTGGGAGCCAGCGGCCGCACCGGGCGCCCCCGGCGCAGCACCCAAGCCCCCCACGGGCGCAGGCGGCGCATCGCCCGCCGCAGGCACTGCCGCCGCGGCGTCCGCCGCCTCGGGCGCACAAGCCCCGGCCAGCGCGGCCGCACGCTGAAGGGAGCCGCACCGTGGCCAAGTTCTTCATCGAGCGCCCCATCTTCGCGTGGGTGATCGCGTTGTTCATCATGGTGCTGGGCGCGGTGTCCATCACCCAGCTGCCGATTGCGCAGTACCCACCGGTTGCGCCGCCGTCCATCGTCATCAACGCGGCGTACCCCGGCGCGTCGGCCCAGACGCTGGAAGACAGCGTGCTGTCCGTCATCGAGCGCGAGATGAACGGATCGCCGGGCCTGATTTACATGGAATCCGTGGCCCAGGCGGACGGCTCGGGCAGCATCACGCTGAGCTTCCAGCCCGGCACCAACGCCGACCTGGCCCAGGTGGACGTGCAGAACCGCCTCTCGCGCGCATCGCCCCGCCTGCCTGCGGCCGTGACGCAGCAGGGCGTGCGCGTGGACAAGGCGCGCAGCAACTTCCTGCTGTTCACCATGCTGTCGTCCACAGACCCCAAGACCAACACGGTGGCGCTGGGCGACTACGCGGCGCGCAACGTGGTGCCCGAGCTGCAGCGCCTGCCCGGCATCGGCCAGGTGCAACTGTTCGGTTCCGAGCGGGCCATGCGCATCTGGCTCGACCCGGCCAAGCTCAACGGCTTTCGCCTGTCGTCGGCTGAGGTGATTGCCGCCATCCGCGCGCAGAACGCGCAGGTGGCCAGCGGCGCCATTGGCGACCTGCCCAACATTGCCGGCCAGGGCATTGCCGCCACAGTGGTGGTCAATGGCCAGCTCTCCAGCGTGGAAGAGTTCGGCAACATCGTGCTGCGCGCCAGCGGCACGGGCGCCACCGTACGCCTGCGCGACGTGGCCCGCATCGAACTCGGCGGCCAGGCCTATGCCACGGCCGCGCGCCTGAACGGCACCCCCGCCGTGGGCATTGGCGTGCAGCTTGCACCCAGCGGCAACGCACTCGAAGCCGCCAAGGCCGTGCGCGCCAAGATGGACGAGCTGTCGCGCTTCTTCCCGGCGGGCATGGAATGGACGATCCCGTACGACAGCTCGCGCTTCATCGAGATCTCGATCACGCAGGTGGCCAAGACGCTGCTCGAAGCCGTGGCGCTGGTGTTCCTGGTGATGTTCCTGTTCCTGCAGAACTGGCGCTACACGGTCATCCCGACCATCGTGGTGCCGATTGCGCTGCTGGGCACGTTTGCCACGCTGCTCGCGCTGGGCTTTTCGATCAACGTGCTGACCATGTTCGGCATGGTGCTGGTCATCGGCATCGTGGTGGACGATGCCATCGTGGTGGTCGAGAACGTCGAGCGCATCATGACCGAAGAAGGCCTGTCGCCGCGCGAGGCCACGCGCAAGGCCATGCGGCAGATCTCGGGCGCGATCATCGGCGTGACGGTGGTGCTGGTGTCGGTGTTCGTGCCGCTCGCGTTCTTCTCGGGCTCCACAGGCAACATCTACCGCCAGTTTGCGGCGGTGATGGTGGCGTCCATCGCGTTCTCGGCCTTCATGGCGCTGTCGCTCACGCCTGCGCTGTGCGCCACGCTGCTCAAGCCCGTGCCGGCTGGTCACCACGAGCGCAAGGGCTTCTTCGGCCGCTTCAACCGCGGTTTTGCAAGCGCCACCCACCGCTACGAAGGCTGGGTGGCGCGGCTGCTGCGCCGCGCGGGCCGCACGCTCATCGTGTACGCGGCCATTGTGGGCGCGGCCGTGGTGCTGTACCAGCGCCTGCCGACCTCGTTCCTGCCCGCCGAAGACCAGGGCAACCTGATCGTGAACGTGCAACTGCCACCGGGCGCCACCCAAGAGCGCACCCTGGCCGTGATGCAGCAGGTGGAAGGCTTCATGCTCGCGCAGCCCGAAGTGCAAAGCATGGTGGGCGTGCTGGGCTTCAGCTTCTCAGGCCAGGGGCAGAACGCGGCGCTTGCGTTCGTCACGCTCAAAGACTGGGCCGAGCGCCAGGAGCCCGGCCAGAGCGCCCAGGCCGTGGCACAGCGGGCCTTTGGCGCGCTCATGGGCGTGCGCGATGCGTTCATCTTCCCGCTGAGCCCGCCGCCCATCCCCGAGCTGGGCAATGCCAGCGGCTTCAGCTTCCGCCTGCAAGACCGCGGCGGCCTGGGCCACGACGCGTTGATGAACGCCCGCAATCAATTGCTGGGCATGGCCAGCAAGAGCCCGGTGCTTGCCCAGGTGCGCCCCGACGGCCTGGAAGACGCACCGCAGCTGCGCATCGACATCGACCGCGACAAGGCCGCGGCGCTGGGCGTGACGTTTGACGCGATCAACAGCGCGCTGTCCACCGCGCTGGGGTCGAGCTATGTCAACGACTTCCCCAACCGGGGGCGTCTGCAGCGCGTGATCGTGCAGGCCGATGCGCCCGCACGTATGCAGCCCGACGACCTGCTGCGCATCGACGCCGTCAACAGCCAGGGCAAGCCCGTTCCGCTGTCGGCCTTTGCGACCACGCAGTGGGTCAAGGGCGCGCAGCAGACGGTGCGCTACAACGGCTACCCGGCCATCCGCATCTCCGGCGCGCCCGCACCGGGCTACAGCACGGGCGCGGCCATGGCCGAGATGGAACGCCTGGCCGCACAGTTACCGCAAGGCTTCGGCTACGAATGGACTGGCCAGTCGCGCGAAGAAAAGCTCGCGGGTGCGCAGTCGCTCATCTTGTATGGCTTCGCGGTGCTGGCGGTGTTCCTGTGCCTTGCAGCGCTGTACGAGAGCTGGTCGATTCCGCTGGCCGTGATCCTGGTGGTGCCGCTGGGCGTGCTGGGCGTGCTGCTGGCCACGCTGTTGCGCGGTTATTCGAATGACGTGTATTTCCAGGTCGGGCTGATCACCATCATCGGGCTGTCGGCCAAGAACGCGATCCTGATTATCGAGTTCGCGAAAGACCTGCATGCACAAGGCAAGAGCCTGGTCGACGCCGCACTCGAAGCCGCGCACCTGCGCTTTCGCCCGATCGTCATGACCTCGCTGGCCTTTGGCCTGGGCGTGGTGCCGCTGGCGATTGCCACGGGTGCCGGCTCGGCCAGCCAGCGTGCGATTGGCACGGGCGTGCTGGGCGGAATGATCACCGGCACGGTGCTGGCCGTGTTCTTTGTGCCGGCGTTTTTTGTGGTGGTGCGCAGCCTGTTCAAGGGCAGCGCACGCCAGCACGAACACGACCTGCGCCACGCGCAGGAAGCTGGAGTGGGAAACCATGATGAAGTCTGACCCCCGCCGCCTGCTGCGCGGCATGGCTGCGCCCCGCGCAGCGCTCTCGTTGATGGCCGCGGCCGTGCTGGCGGGCTGCGCCTTCACCCCGGCCTACGAGCGGCCTGCCGCCCCCGTGCCCGAGCGCTATGCCCAGTCCCCCGAGGCCGCAGCCGCCGCCCCGGCGCTCGACTGGCGCCGCTACTTTGCCGACGCCACGCTGCACACGCTGATCGACACCGCCTTGGCCCACAACCGCGACCTGCGCGTGGCCACGCTCAACGTGCAGCAGGCGCAGGCGCAGTTCCGCATCCGCGAAGCCGACCGCCTGCCCACGGTGGGCCTGGCGGCCAACGCCAGCCGCGCTCCGGCCACGGGCAGTGGCGACCTGACCAACAGCTTCAGCGTGGGCCTGGCCATCAGTGCGTGGGAAATCGACTTCTTCGGCCGCCTGGCCAGCCTGCGCGACCAGGCGCTGGCCCAGTACCTGGCCACGCGCGAAGGCCGCGACGCCGCGCAGTCCTCGCTGGTGGCGGCCGTGGCCCAGGGCTGGCTGGCGCTACAGGCCGACGAAGAGCTGCTGGCGCTCACGCGCCAGACCCTGGCCACGCGTGAGGAGTCGGCCCGGCTTATGCGCCTGCGCTTCGAGGCCGGCGCCTCGTCTGAACTCGACTGGCAGCAGGCCGTGGGCCTGCAGCAGGCCGCGCTGGCCACGCTGGCCCAATTGCAGCGCCAGCGCGCCCTGAACGAGAACGCCCTGGCACTGCTGCTGGGCCAGCCGCTGCCACCCGCCGCGCGCGAGGCGCTGGCCGCGCGGCGGCTGACGGCGCAGCCCGACCTGGCCACGCTGCCGGCCGGTCTTCCCTCGGACCTGCTCACGCACCGGCCCGACATCCGGCAGGCAGAGCAGCAGCTCATCGCGGCCAATGCGCAGATCGGCGCAGCCCGGGCGGCGATGTTCCCGCGCATCAGCCTGACGGCCCAGGCGGGAACGGCCAGCCGCGAACTGGGCGACCTGTTCAGCGGCGGCTCCTGGGGCTTCACGCTGGCGCCGTCGCTGCTGCACACGCTATTCGACGCGGGGCGCAACGCGGCGCAGCTTGACGCGAGCCGCGTGGGGCGCGAGATCGCCGTGGCGCAGTACGAAAAAACCATCCAGACCGCCTTCCGCGAGGTGTCGGACGCGCTGGCGGGCACCGAGACCCTGCGCGCCCAGTCTCAGGCCCTGCAACGCCAGCAGGACGCCGAGGCCGCGCGCATGCGCCTGGCAGAGTTGCGCTTCCAGAATGGCGTGGCCAGCTCGCTGGAGCTGCTGGACGCGCAGCGCTCGCTGTTTGCCGTGCAGCAGTCGCGCGTGCAGGTGCGGCTGGCGCAGCAGCAAAACCAGGTGCTGCTGTACAAGGCCCTGGGCGGCGGCACCGGCCAGCCGGGGGCCTGAACCCGAGGCCAGGCAGCGCCCCCCCCCCGCCCGCCGCCCTTGCGGGCCGGGCCGCGCACAAGCCCGAGCCCGCGCGCAGGCCACCCCGGCCCACGGGCCTGCGCCGCCGGGGTGCCCGATATAATGTAGGGTTGATTGATTCCCGCCCCCGATAACCTGAGGACGTCATGAGCGAACAGCACCACGAAGAAGCCCATACCGGCCCGATCAAGAACCCCAAGCAGTTGCTGCTCGCCAGCTTCTTCGCGTTTGTGGTCCCCGTGTTCGTGATCATCGGCCTCGTGTACTACGTGACGTCGGCCAACAAGCCGGCCGCGGGCGCCGCCAACACCGAAAAGTCGACGGCAGAGCGCATCCAGAAGGTGGGCATGGTGGAAATCCGCGATGCCAACCGTCCGCTGAAGTCGGGCGAAGAGGTGTACAAGGCCCAGTGCGTGGCCTGCCACGCCAGCGGCGCGGCCGGTGCGCCCAAGTTTGGCGACACTGACGCCTGGAGCGCACGCATCAAAACCGGCTTTGATTCGCTGGTGCAGGCGGCACTCAAGGGCAAGGGTGCCATGGGCGCGCAGGGCGGCGGCGACTTCAGCGACGTGGAAATTGCCCGTGCGGTGGCCTTCCTGGCCAACGGTTCAGGCGGCAAGTTTGCAGAGCCGGCTGCGCCTGCGGCAGCGGCTGCAGCACCTGCAGAAGCGGCACCTGCCGCAGCGGCGGCTCCGGCCCCCGCGGTGGTGGCCGCTGCAGCCCCCGCACCCGCACCTGCTGCGGCGCCTGTGGCGGCCACGGCGGTCAGCGCCAATGGCGAAGCCCTGTACAAGCAGGCCTGCCAGGTGTGCCACGCCGCTGGTGTGGCCGGCGCGCCCAAGCTGGGTGACAAGGCCGCCTGGTCGGCCCGCCTGGGTGCTGGCGTAGACGGCCTGACGGCTGCCGTGATCAAGGGCAAGGGCGCCATGCCCCCCCGCGGCGGTGCCGGTGGCGCACCCGACGCCGACATCCGTGCGGCCGTCGAATACATGGTGGCCACGGTCAAGTAAGCGCTTTCAGCAGGCCCAGGCCTGTTGTTCAGCCCGCAAGCCGACCTCTGGGTCGGCTTTTTTCATGATGGCTTGGCTGCACGGGCAAAGGCAGCAGACATTGGTGCAGGCAACGGGCGGTCGGTCCCACCCTGCCAGTGCATGCAGCCGCCCTGCATGCGCTAACGCTTCGGCGCTGCGGACAACCAGAGTTCAAGCAGGCTGCAGCCCAGCAAACTCAAGCACAAGCCGCTATGTATTTCATAGCATCGCATTGATCTTTGGCGATGCCTTGGCGGCCACGCACCTGCCACTCGCTGCACAAGTCCGCCACCGACGCACATGGGCCCGCAGCGCCGGGCCAGCCGATGGGACGTGAGGCCTATGCAGGCCCACGCACCGCCTGCAGCGCCTGCGGGCTGCGCACGAAGCCAAAGCGCGCGGGCAGGTCGCTACCAGCCATCTCCTGCGGCGTCCAGCGGCCCTGTTCCACAGCGTCGGCCACGGCGGCCATGTCGGCGCTGTGCACCAGGCCAAAGCCGATGTCGGTGTCGAGGTAGAAGTGCCCTGCTTCATCTAGCCATGCGCTGCGCACCTGCGCGGGCTGCCCGGTGTGCGACTGCACACCGCCATCCGGCTGCAGGCGCCAGATGTGGGGCGTGGCCTCCAGCTCGACATACACGCGCTGCGGGCCATTCTGGAAAAACCAGCAGCCCTGCGCGTCGGGCTCGTAATTGCGGTGGATGAAAGCGATGAGCTTCTCGTGCGCAAGCAGCGTGCCCCGGCTGTGTGCAAACGGGCCCAGCGCCTGCGTGGCGTCGTCCCGCAGATACCAGCGGCCGCGCACATCCAGGCCCAGCCAGCCGTAGCAGGCGGGCACGTTGGGCCATTTGGCCAGGGCTTGCTTGACGATGTCGTCCATGGCGTTGATTGTGCCCGGCGGCGCTGCGGCGCGTGTGGGCCAGGGCTTCGGCCGGTGTGCGTCAGAGGCGCTGGGCGAGCCAGTCGCACACCTGGGAGGGCATGGCCCGCACATGCCCGGGCGGCCGCCCCTGCGGAAAGCCGACATGCCCGCCATGCCGTGGCTGCCAGAGCGTGACGCAGGGACCCACATCGGCGCTGCGCGGCAGGCTGTGGGCGGGCACGAAGGGGTCGTTGGCGGCATTGACCACCAGTGCCGGTATGCGGATCTGGTGCAGCACGGGCTTCGCGGCGGCGCGCGCCCAATAGTCTTCGGTGTTGCGAAAGCCGTGCAAGGGAGCGGTGAAGACGTTGTCAAACGCGTACAGGTCGCGCGCGGCCAGCAGCGCATCGCGGCTGAACAGGCCCGGGTGCTGGTCGAGCTTCTGCAGCGCCTTGGGCACCATGGTGCGCAGGAACATGCGGGTGTAGACCTGCCGGTTGAAGCCGCGGCCGATGGCATCGCCGCAAGCCGCCAGATCGAGCGGCGAGCACACCGACGCCACGGCGCGCGCTGTGGGCGCTGCGGCGCTTCCGTGCTCGGCCGCCCAGCGCATGAGTGCGTTGCCACCCAAGGACACGCCCACGGCCAGCAGCGGCCCGGCGTGCTGGCGGTGCAGTCGGCGCAGGATCCAGTCGATCTCGGCATGGTCGCCCGAGTGGTAGGCGCGCGGTGCGTGGTTGAGCTCACCACTGCAGCCTCGAAAGTGCGGTACCGCAAAGTGCCATCCGCGCGCGCGCGCCACATCGGCAAAGGCCTCGCTGTAGTGGCTGCGCGACGAGCCCTCGAGGCCATGGAACAGTACCAGCAGCGGTGCGTCGGCGGCGGCAGGCTCAGTGCCGGCGGGGCGCAGGTGGTCCACGTCGATGAAGTCGCCGTCCGGCGTGGTCCAGCGCTCACGCCGGTACTGGGGCAGCGGCCCCTGCACGCGACGCGACCACAGCGCGGGCCAGATGGTTTGGAGCTGCCCTCCGGGAAGCCAGCGCGGCGCTACATAATTCATAGCTGGTTGTGCTTGTCTGTGGGTCGTTTCAGGCCATTTTCGCCTGAAAATGCGCTCAATGCAGCCAGGTGCCGGTGGGGCTGGACGGGGCACCTTCCAGGTCTGTGCCAGGGCTGGCGTGGTGCGCCACCATGCGCCAGCCTTCAGGCGTCTTCTGGTACACATTGGTGGCGAGGATCTGCGCCCCATGCCGCCCATCGGGCAGCAGCACTTCGATGGCCTCGCACACACTGTGTACGGCGCTGGTCAGCGTCTGGATGCGGCGCACCCCCGAAATCTTCACGTGCAGGCTGCCCTGCGCAAAGATGGCTTCGAACGCACCGCGGATGGCTGCCGCCCCCAGCAGCCGCGCGCCGCCCGGATGCACGCAGACGATGTCGTCGTCGTCCGCCCAGCAGGCCATCAGGCGCTCTACGTCGCCGGCCTGCAAAGCTTCATAGAACGCGGTCTCCACGTCGTCGGCAGATCCGCCAGACATGAGCGCGGCGGGGCGGTGGTGGGCCATGGTGAAGGCAGAGCGGTGCGATGGGGCGCTCATTGTGCAGCGCGCTGCGCGCACCCTGCCCGTTTGGGGGTATGCGCTCAGGGATGGGGGTGGCAGGTCTTTTCTGGCCGGCCATACGGCATGCACCGTCGCGCGTGCTTGTGGGTGGCTGCGCACGCGCGGCGTGCGTGGTTTCGGCCCGCGGGGCCTGATGCGCCGGTGCTCGCTCGCCGTGGGGAGAGCATCGGCGTGCCTGTGCCTGTGCCTGTGCCTGGGCCTGGGCCTGGGCCGATGCAGTGTGAGCGCAGAAATCGAGCCTCCTGCCAACGACAAGCCGCATTGCCCACGCCGACGGTGCGGCCGAAGGTCGCAGCGTTCCGCCTGTTACGCACAGCGCGCTGGTGGGTACGCGCGTGCCCGGCAGGCAGCGGCTTCCGGTCAATGATGCCCAGTCGCTCGCCTGGCGTGTGCAACGCTGGTGCCATTTGAGCGCCGTTCAGACGACCTTTGCTGCTTTGCGGAGGTGCTGATCAGTGCAAGGCACCTGACGATGGAGTAGGAATGCGTTTTGTGCGCCGGAACTGGTGCGCATGGACGCAACAGATCGTTTCGATAACAGACACTATCAGGCCGATTGAGGCGTTCGATTGTTCGCGCTACCGAAACAGTCAGTTCGCGACTGAGTGGTTTTTCTCTGAACGAGGTCGGCGTACAGTTCATCCCATCGATGAGCCGAACCGCAAGGCGACTCACCGAACCCGCAGTCCCAGGGCCACGCGTCCCGCTTCTGCGGCTTTCTGTAAGACGCTTTTTGACAAGGACCTGCATCATGAACTTCGCTCGTATCGCTTCCATT
>NZ_BAABEX010000028.1:0-25053 GCF_039540375.1 Acidovorax lacteus | reverse complement strand
GTGCAGTCCAGCGCCGACCGCGCTGCGGTGCGCGCCCAGGCCGCCGATGCCGTGCGCACGGGCCAGATCCGCTCGGGTGAGCTGGGCTGATCGCCCGCCGCTGCGCTGTCTTTGAACCCTTTTTTTCAGTCCTGTTTTCTTCTGTTGTTGAGGAGTCCCATCATGAACGTTTCCCGTATGCTTTCGATCGCTGCCCTGGCCGCTGTGGCTTCGTTTGGTGCACAGGCCGATGAGGCCGATGGTTCGCAGTTTGCGCTGCAGGCCGAGACGAACCGCACCCGCGCCGAAGTGCAAGCCGAGGCCGCTACGGTGGCCGCGACCCGTAGCCAGGAGCCTGCTGGCTCCCGCGTGCTGTCGGCGCAGTCGAGCGCGGACCGCGCTGCAGTGCGCGCCCAGGCGGCCGATGCGGTGCGCACGGGTCAGATTTCCTTCGGTGAAGTCGGCCTGAAGATGTAAGCGGGTGCAGGCCTGGCGGCCTGCTGCTGGCGGGGGGCGGGCGCTTGGGCGCACTGGTGTCCCCACGCTGCACGATGAGGCAAGACGTCACAAGACGCTTGTCAAAGCACAAAGGGCTCCCGAGGGAGCCCTTTGTGCTTTGTGTCCGGGTACGTTGCGCCAACGAAGCGCAGGGCTGCCGCTTACTTGCCGCGGGCCTGCGCCACGGCAGCCTGGGTTTCCTTCCACAAGCCCTCGCCCACATGGGCGGCAATGCTGGCGTTTGCGGCGCTCAGTTTGGCGGTGCAGCGAAGGCCGCACGCCATGCAGGCACAGACTGCCCGGACACTGGGCTGCACGCATCCCGCGGCGCAGGCCCACGAGGGGGGCCGCTCAAAACAAAAGGCCCGAAGCGTGCCTCGGGCCTTTTGGCGTTGCAGCGGCCGGGCAAGGCCCGGAAACGGCTTACTTCTTCTGGCGGAACTTGCGCAGCGCAGCGATCTGGGCAGCCATGATCGCCAGCTCCGACTGGGCCTTGGCCAGGTCCAGATCGCTCTTGGCGTTCTTCAGCGCTTCTTCGGCCGCGGCCTTGGCAGCATTGGCCTTCTCGTCGTCCAGATCCTTGCCGCGCACGGCGGTGTCGGACAGCACGGTCACACGGTTCGGCTGCACCTCCAGGATGCCGCCAGCGACGAAGACAAACTCCTCATCGCCATTGGCCATCTCGATGCGCACCGAGCCGGGCTTGATGCGGGTGATCAGCGGGGTGTGGCGGGGGTAGATCCCCAGCTCGCCGGCTTCACCGGGCAGCGCCACAAAGCGCGCTTCACCGGAGAAGATGGACTCCTCGGCACTGACCACGTCGACGTGGATGGTGTTCATCATGGCTCCTAGGAAAGGGGTTGAGGCTGGGAGTGCCAGACCACAGAGCGCACGGCGTGCGCGCCTGCGGTCTTAGGCCGCCTTAGCCGGCGATCTTCTTGGCCTTTTCAAAGGCTTCGTCGATCGTGCCCACCATGTAGAACGCCTGCTCGGGCAGATGGTCGCACTCACCGTTGACGATCATCTTGAAGCCGCGGATCGTTTCGGACAGCGGCACATACTTGCCGGGCGAGCCCGTGAACACTTCGGCCACGTGGAACGGCTGCGACAGGAAACGCTGGATCTTGCGGGCGCGGGCCACGATCAGCTTGTCTTCCGGCGCCAGTTCGTCCATGCCCAGAATCGCGATGATGTCGCGCAGCTCCTTGTAGCGCTGCAGCGTGCCTTGCACCGAACGGGCCACGCCATAGTGCTCTTCACCCACCACTTGGGGGTCGAGCTGGCGGCTGGTCGAGTCCAGCGGGTCCACGGCGGGGTAGATACCCAGAGCGGCGATGTCACGCGACAACACCACGGTGGAGTCCAGGTGGGCGAAGGTCGTGGCAGGCGAGGGGTCGGTCAAGTCATCGGCAGGCACGTACACGGCCTGGATCGAGGTGATCGAGCCAACCTTGGTCGACGTAATACGCTCTTGCAGACGGCCCATTTCTTCGGCCAGCGTCGGCTGGTAGCCCACGGCAGAAGGCATACGGCCCAGCAGAGCGGACACTTCCGTACCGGCCAGGGTGTAGCGGTAGATGTTGTCCACGAAGAACAGCACATCACGGCCTTCGTCGCGGAAGGACTCGGCGATGGTCAGACCGGTCAGCGCCACGCGCAGACGGTTGCCCGGGGGCTCGTTCATCTGGCCGTAGACCATGGACACCTTGGACTCGCCCAGGTTCTCCAGGTTCACCACGCCGGAATCGGCCATTTCGTGATAGAAGTCGTTGCCCTCACGGGTACGCTCGCCCACGCCAGCGAACACCGACAGACCCGAGTGGGCCTTGGCGATGTTGTTGATGAGCTCCATCATGTTCACGGTCTTGCCCACACCGGCGCCACCGAACAGACCCACCTTGCCGCCCTTGGCGAACGGGCACACCAAGTCAATCACCTTGATGCCGGTTTCGAGCAGTTCCTGCGAGGGGCTCAGCTCGTCGTACGCCGGTGCCTTGCGGTGGATGGACGCCGTGAGCGCCTGGTCCACAGGGCCGCGCTCGTCGATGGGGTTGCCCAGCACGTCCATGATGCGGCCCAGGGTGGCCTTGCCCACGGGCACGGTGATGGGGTTGCCGGTGTTGGTGACCATCAGGCCACGCTTGAGACCGTCGGACGAGCCGAGCGCAATGGTGCGGACGATGCCGTCACCCAGCTGCTGCTGCACTTCCAGCGTCAGCGCCGAGCCTTCGAGCTTGAGGGCGTCGTACACCTTGGGCATCTGGTCGCGCGGGAACTCCACGTCCACCACGGCGCCGATACATTGAACAATCTTGCCTTGCACTTGAGCCATTTTTCGCTCCAATATTGATGTCTGTCGGGCTGCTTACACAGCAGCGGCGCCTGCCACGATCTCGGAAAGTTCCTTGGTGATCGCCGCCTGACGGGTCTTGTTGTAGACCAGCTTCAGCTCCGCAATCACATTGCCGGCGTTGTCGGTGGCGGCCTTCATGGCCACCATCCGCGCCGACTGCTCGGACGCCATGTTTTCCGCGACAGCCTGGTAGATCAGGGATTCGACATAGCGGACCAGCAACTCGTCGATCACGGTCTGGGCATCGGGCTCATAGATGTACTCCCAGCCGTGTTCCGTGCTCTGCGTCTGCATCTCTTCCGAGGACAGGGGCAGAAGACGCTCGACCACCGATTCCTGCTTCATCGTGTTGATGAACTTGGTGTAGCTCAGGTACACCGCGCTAATCCTGCCTTCCGCGTAAGCGTCGAGCAGGACCTTGACGGGGCCGATGAGCTTGTCGAGGTGAGGCGTGTCGCCCAAACCCGTGGCGTGCGCGACCACCTTGGCGCCGATGCGGTTGAGGAAACCCAGGCCCTTGTTGCCAATGGCCACGGCTTGGGTTTCGACGCCTTGCGCCTGCAGTTCGCGCAGCTTGCCGGTCACGGCACGCAGCACGTTGGTGTTCATCCCGCCGCACAGGCCCTTGTCGGTCGTCACCACGATGATGCCGGCCTGCTTGGCGTCGTTCACCTGCATGAAGGGGTGCACGTACTCCGGGTTGGCCTGGCCCAGGTTCGCCGCAATGTTGCGAACCTTCTCGCTGTAAGGACGGGCAGCGCGCATCCGGTCTTGCGCCTTGCGCATTTTGGATGCGGCCACCATTTCCATGGCCTTGGTGATCTTCTTGGTGTTCTCCACCGATTTGATCTTGCCGCGTATTTCCTTGCCTGCTGCCATGATGGCTCCTCGTCCGGGGTTTAAGCGAACGACTTCTTGAACGCCGTGATGGCAGCGGTCAGCTCGGCCTCGTCCTTGCCTTCCTTGTCGAAAGCACGGTTCTTTTCCAGGCGTTCGAGCAGGGCAGCGTAGCTGGTCTTCAGGAACTGGTGCAGGCCGGATTCGAACGCGAGCACCTTCTTGACGTCGATGTCGTCCAGGAAACCCTTGTTCACGGCGAACAGCGTGGCACCCATGAGCGACACGGGCAGTGGGCTGTACTGCGGCTGCTTGAGCAGTTCGGTCACGCGGGCACCACGGTCGAGCTGCTTGCGGGTGGCTTCGTCCAGATCGGAAGCGAACTGCGCGAACGCAGCCAGTTCACGGTACTGTGCGAGGTCGGTACGGATACCGCCCGACAGGCCCTTGATCAGCTTGGTCTGGGCTGCACCCCCCACGCGCGACACCGAGATACCGGCGTTGATGGCGGGGCGGATACCGGCGTTGAACAGGCTGGTTTCCAGGAAGATCTGGCCGTCCGTGATCGAGATCACGTTCGTAGGCACGAAGGCCGACACGTCACCCGCCTGGGTTTCGATCACAGGCAGTGCCGTCAGCGAGCCCGTCTTGCCCTTGACTTCACCCTTGGTGAAGGCTTCCACGTAGTCGGCATTCACGCGAGCGGCGCGCTCGAGCAGGCGGCTGTGGAGATAGAACACGTCGCCAGGGAAAGCTTCGCGGCCCGGCGGGCGGCGCAGAAGCAGCGAAACCTGGCGGTAGGCTACAGCCTGCTTGGACAGATCGTCGTACACGATCAGGGCGTCTTGGCCGCGGTCGCGGAAGTACTCACCCATCGTGCAGCCCGAGTAGGCCGACACGTACTGCATGGCCGCCGATTCGGAAGCCGAGGCAGCCACCACGATGGTGTAGTCCATGGCACCGGCCTGCTCGAGAGCGCGCACCACGTTCTTGATCGACGAAGCCTTCTGGCCAATCGCAACGTAGATACACGTCACGCCCTGGCCCTTCTGGTTGATGATGGCGTCGATCGCCACAGCGGTCTTGCCGGTCTGGCGGTCGCCAATGATCAGTTCGCGCTGGCCACGGCCGATCGGCACCATCGAGTCAATCGACTTCAGACCGGTCTGCAGCGGTTGGTCCACCGACTGGCGGGCGATCACGCCCGGAGCGACCTTCTCGATCACGTCGGTCATCTTGGCGTTGATCGGGCCTTTGCCGTCGATGGGCTGACCCAGGGCGTTCACCACGCGGCCCACGAGTTCGGGGCCCACGGGCACTTCCAGAATGCGGCCCGTGCACTTGACGGTATCGCCCTCGGAGATGTGCTCGTATTCGCCCAGAATCACGGCACCGACGGAGTCACGCTCGAGGTTCAGTGCCAGGCCATAAGAGGGCTGGCCGTCCTTGGTAGCCGGGAATTCGAGCATTTCGCCCTGCATCACTTCCGACAGGCCATGGATGCGCACGATACCGTCCGTCACGGACACCACGGTGCCCTGATTCCGGATGTCACCGCTGGCGGCCAGGCCTTCGATGCGGCTCTTGATCAGTTCAGAAATCTCTGCGGGATTGAGTTGCATGACTCTTTCCTTCTTTCTTGGGTTAGCCGAGACCTCGGGCGCGTTACGCCGTGAGGGCCGCTTTCATTTGTTCGAGACGGGCCTTGACGGAGGTGTCCAGCACCTCGTCGCCTACGACCACGCGGACGCCGCCGATCAGCGACTCATCCACCTGGGTGGAGAGGTTGAGCTTGCGGCCGAAACGCTTTTCGAGCGAAGCCCCAAGGTCGCTGAGCGCAGCCGCATCCAGCGGGAAAGCGCTGTACACGATCGCGTCCGACAAACCGTTGCGCTGGTTCACAAGGGCGCGGAACTGCGCAGCCACTTCGGGCAGCGCGCTGAGGCGACCGTTTTCGAGAACCGTGCGCAGGAAATTCTTGGCAACATCCGGCAGCGGGGAGCGAACCACCCCAGTCATGATGTTGAACACTTGGTCCAACGTCACTTTGGGGTTGTCGGCCAGCTGGGACAACTGAGGGTCGGCGGCAATCGCCGCCAGTTCGTCCACCCAGGCCAGGACACCGCCCCAATCGGCAGTACCGGCAGCGACGCTGGCCTTGTACAGGGCGTCGGCGTAAGGGCGGGCAATGGTGGCGAGTTCTGCCATGTGCGTCCCCTTACAGCTCGGTCTTCAGGCGGTTCAGCAGGTCGGCATGGACGCCAGCATTGACTTCCTTGCGGAGAATCTGCTCAGCACCCTTGACGGCAAGCGCTGCCACCTGCTCGCGCAGGGCCTCGCGGGCCTGAATCATCTGCTGCTCGGCTTCAGCGCGAGCTGCGGCGATGATCTTGTTGCCTTCCTCCGTAGCGCGTGCCTTGGCCTCGTCCACGATGGCCTGGGCACGACGGTCGGCGTCCGCAAGACGCGAGGCCGTTTCATTGCGCGTCTGGGCCAGTTCCTTCTCGACGCGCTGGTTCACAGCGGTCAATTCAGATTTGGCGCGGTCAGCAGCAGCGAGGCCATCGGCGATTTTCTGGGCTCGTTCATCCAACGCCTTGGTAATGGGCGGCCACACGAATTTCATCGTGAACCACACCAGAACGAAAAAGACGATGATCTGAAAGAACAGGGTCGCGTTGATACTCACGGCAACACCTTTCTAAGATGGCGTTGACGGAAGATTACTTCGGAACGCTGGCCAGGAACGTAGCGGCAAAGGGGTTTGCAAACGCAAACAGCAGGGCGATAGCAACGCCGATCAGGAAGGCCGCATCGATCAGACCAGCCAAGATGAACATCTTGGTTTGAAGTTCGTTGATCAGCTCAGGCTGGCGAGCGGACGATTCAAGGAACTTGCCGCCCATCAGAGCGATACCGATCGAAGCACCGATAGCGCCGAGGCTCACAATCAGACCGCAAGCCAGAGCAACGTAACCGAGAATGTTTTCCATGATAACTCCTGAGTAAAAAAGAAAAGTTAAGAGAACAACGAGAGGGAAACCAGAACCATCAGTGCGCTTCGTGCGCCTGACCCAGATAAATCAGCGCGAGCATCATGAAAATGAACGCTTGCAACGTGATCACGAGAATGTGGAAGATCGCCCACAGCGAGCCAGCGATCACATGCCCCACAGGCAGCAGCACGCCGGAGAGCGACAGCGCAGCGGCGCCGCCCATCAGGGCAATCAGCATGAACACCAACTCACCTGCGTACATGTTTCCGAACAGTCGCATGCCGTGGGACACCGCCTTGGCGACGTACTCAATGATCTGCATGGTGACGTTGACCACACCCAGAATCACGGCGAACAGCGGGTTCTTGCTCGTGCCAAACGGCGCGCTGACCAACTCATGGGTCCAGCCGCCCAGGCCCTTGATTTTCACGCTGTAGTAGAGGCACAGCAGCAAAACAGACACCGCCAAACCAAGCGTGGTCGACAGATCGGCCGTGGGCACCACGCGCAGATACGCATCGTGGGGGTCGCGACCAGTCAGCTCATAGATCTTTGCCCAGATCGAAGGCAGCAGGTCCACGGGCAGCATGTCCATGGCGTTCATCATGAAGATCCAGACGAACACCGTCAGGGCCATGGGACCAATGAATTTGCGGCTGTTGGCGTTCTTGACGTTGGCCTTGGTTTGCGTGTCCACCATTTCCACCAGCATTTCTACTGCTGCCTGAAAACGGGTGGGAACCCCTGCCGTGGCCTTGCGGGCACCCAGCCACAGGATGAACAACCCCAAAAAGCCCACCACAAAACCGATCACCAAGGAATCGATGTTCACCACCGAAAAGTCCACGATGGTTTTTTGTTTGATGTTCTGAAGATGCTGCAGGTGGTGAACGATGTATTCACTTGCAGTCGGACCATGCGCTTCTGCGGCCATCGGACAACTCTTCTCTATATCAATCGGTTTTTCGAACACCGGGTCGCATCCAGAGAGCCACCCAGTACATCTTCATCGTGATCACCATGCCCACCAGCAGCGCCAGCCAGCTCAGCTGCGGCACCACCTTGGGCGCCGCTAGCAGCAGCACCACGGTCAACGCGATCTTTGCCAACTCCCACCCCAGCAGTCGAGCCAGCAGACTTCCTGCCACTGCAGCACCTGTTTTGCGCGTGATGCCACGCGCCACGAGTGCTGCTGGAACGACCACCGCCACGGCACCGTAGGCCGCCGACCAGCCCACAGAGGCTCGCCCGCTGACCCACCACGCCATCACAGCCACCAGCACTCCGAGCACCGCCTGCCCCACGACCACAGACCATACGGAGGTGGCGGGATGGCGCATGCGCCACTGCTGCGCCTCTTGGGCGGACAGGGGCTTGAAGTCGGAGTCTTCGACCTCAGCTCCTTCATCGAACGGGCGCTTTTCTTGCATGAAACTTGACCCGCAGCAGATGCCGGAACTTTTGCAAAGCCTCTAATTATAAGTAAAAACCCGTGCGATCCTCCACAAAGACCCTGCGCGGGTCTGTGGAGGCATGTTGGCGTGCGCGACCGCCCTTGCCGCAGCGCACGACAATCGCCCTCCGCGCCCCAGTCCGCGCGGCCCGCCACGCGCACGCTTTGCAGCTTGTCAGCCTCCCGTGGCGATCGCATGACAAAGCGCCCGTCCCGTGCTGAAGCCCCTGCCCCGAACCCGCCTGACCCATGACATCCGCACCCACCCCTGGCTCTGATCCGCGCAAGGATTCGCTGATCGAATACCCCTGCCTGTTTCCCATCAAGGTGATGGGGCTCAAGGTCGAGGCCCTGCTGCCCGCCGTGATTGAAACCGCGCGCCAGCACGACCCGGCATTTGATGCCGAGCGCATTGAGTTGCGCGAGAGCCGCGGCGGCAACTACCTGGGCGTCACGATCCATGTGACCGCAACCAGCCGCGCGCAGCTGGATGCGCTCTACATGGCGCTGTCGGGCCATCCGCTGGTCAAGGTGGTGCTGTGACCACGCAGGCCCTGGCGCCCGAGCGGCTGGGCCGCGTGGACTATGCACCCACCGTGCAGGCCATGCAGGACTACACCGCGCAGCGCGGTCCGCAGGACGCCGACCGCCTGTGGCTGTGCGAGCACCCACCCACCTTCACGCAGGGCGTGGCCGGCAGTGCCGACCATCTGCTGGCCCCGGGCGACATTCCGGTGGTGGCCACCAACCGCGGCGGCCAGGTCACCTACCACGGCCCAGGCCAGGTGGTGGCCTACCCGCTGATCGATCTGCAGCGCGCGGGCTACTTCGTGAAGGAGTACGTCTACCGCATTGAAGAAGCCGTGATCCGCACGCTCGCGCACTACGGCGTCACTGGGCACCGCGTGGCGGGCGCACCCGGCATTTACGTGCGGCTGGACGACCCGGGCAGCCATGCCATGCTGCCGCAGCGCCCACAGCGCCGCGCCGATGGCAGCCCCCCGCCGCCCCCAGATTTCACCGGCCTGGGCAAGATCGCAGCGCTGGGCATCAAGGTCAGCCGCCACTGCACTTACCACGGCGTGGCGCTGAACGTGGCGATGGACCTGGAGCCCTTTCTGCGCATCAACCCTTGCGGCTACGCAGGCTTGTCCACGGTGGACCTTTCTACAATCGGGGTCCACACCACCTGGGACGATGTGGCGCAGCGGCTGGGCCAACAGCTTGCGCAGCGCCTCGCGCCCTGAACCCGCAGCGAGTCCGCCATGAGCACCTCTGACGTCGTGCGCGAAGCACAGTCCACCGACACCTACAACCCGCTGGCCAAGCAGAAGGCCGCCGCAAAGCTCTCGCGCATCCCGATCAAGGTGGAGCAGGGCGAGGTGCTCAAGAAGCCCGAGTGGATCCGCGTGAAGGCCGGCAGCCCCACCACGCGCTTTTACGAGATCAAGCAGATCCTGCGCGAGCACAAGCTGCACACCGTGTGCGAGGAAGCCAGCTGCCCCAACATCGGCGAATGCTTCGGCAAGGGCACGGCCACGTTCATGATCATGGGCGACAAATGCACGCGCCGCTGCCCGTTCTGCGACGTGGGCCACGGCCGCCCCGACCCGCTGGACGCGCAAGAGCCCGAGAACCTGGCCAAGACCATTGCGGCGCTCAAACTCAACTACGTGGTGATCACCAGCGTGGACCGCGACGACCTGCGCGACGGCGGCGCGGGCCACTTTGTCGAATGCATCCGCCGCACGCGTGAGCTGTCGCCGCGCACGCAGATCGAGGTGCTGGTGCCCGACTTCCGCGGCCGCGACGACCGCGCGCTCGAGATCCTCAAGGCCGCACCGCCTGATGTGATGAACCACAACCTCGAAACCGTGCCGCGCCTGTACAAAGAGGCACGCCCCGGTTCGGACTACCAGTTCAGCCTGAACCTGCTCAAGAAGTTCAAGGCCCTGCACCCGAACGTGCCCACCAAGAGCGGCTTGATGGTCGGCCTGGGCGAGACGGACGAAGAAATCCTGCAGGTGATGCGCGACATGCGGGCGCACGACATCGACATGCTCACCATCGGCCAGTACCTGGCCCCGAGCAACAGCCACCTGCCTGTGCGCCGCTATGTGCACCCCGACACCTTCAAGATGTTCGAGGAAGAGGCCTACAAGATGGGCTTCAGCCACGCCGCGGTGGGCGCGATGGTGCGCAGCAGCTACCACGCCGACCAGCAGGCCCATGCGGCCGGCGTGACGGGCGCCTGAGCGGCCGCGCAGCCCCCTCTCCCGCCCCTGCATCCGCCCCCATGCAGCCCGCCGCGCCCGCCCTGTCGCTGCGGCGCTATGGCGCGTCGCCGGGCAGCCATGCGCACGCGCATTTCCAGGTGCTGGTGGGGCTGGAAGGCGCGCTCGACCTCGACGTGGAAGGCCGTGGTCACCGGCTGCAGGCCGGTGAGGGCTGCGTGATCGCGCCCGGCGCGCGGCACGACTTTGAAGCCCGTAGCGGCAGCCTGTGCCTGGTGCTGGATGCGCACAGCCCGCACTGGGCCGCCTGCTCCGCCGCCGGGCCATTTGCGCCGCAGTTGCCGCCTGCTGTGCCCGCGCTGGCGCGCTACCTGCAGGCGGCGCTCGAACGGGGCCAGCCGCTGGCCCAGCAGTTCGGCCCCGCGTTGCTGCTGGAGGCCTGGCAACCCACCCCGCTGCCGACCGCCGCCTTTGCGGCCCGCGCGCGCCGTATCGACTGGCATGCGCTGGCCGCCTGGGCTCTGGCGCAGCCGGGGGCATGGCCCGATCTGGCCGCGTTGGCTGCGCGCGTACACCTGAGCCCGGGGCAGCTCAATGCGCGCTGCCGCGCCGAATGCGGCCAGCCGCTGATGGCCTGGCTGCGCGGCCAGCGTCTGGCGCAGGCGCGTGCGCTGCGCGCGCAGGGCCTGGCCGTGGCCGAGGTGGCGCGCCGCGTGGGCTATCGCTCGCCCTCAGCCCTGACGGCCGCGCTGCGGCGCCAGCACGGCGGCTGAGCCCTCAGCCTGCCACACCCCGTTTGCGCGACGGCGCACCGCCAGCGCGCGACGATGGCCGCGCGTATGCTCGGGCGCATGCATCCGAACCTCTATGCCCTGGGCGCCATCGCCATGTGGGCCTCGCTGGCCACGCTGGGCGTGTCGCTCACGCATGTGCCGCCGTTCCTGCTCACGGGCATTGCGCTCATCATCGGCAGCGTGCCAGCTTGGCCGTTTGTGCTGCGCGACCCGCGCCAGTGGCGCATTCCGCTGCGCACCCTGGCGCTGGGGGTCTATGGGCTGTTTGCGTACCACTTCCTGTTGTTCATCGCGCTGCGCCACGCGCCTGCGGTGGAGGCGAACCTCGTCAACTACCTGTGGCCGCTGTTCATCGTGGTGCTGGCGCCCGTGGTGCTGCCGGGTGTGCGGCTGCGCTGGGCGCACATCGCGGCGGCACTGCTGGGCTTTGCGGGTGCGGCGCTGGCCATCACCAGCGGGCGCGGGCTGAGCGGCACGCTCGCCTGGGGTTACCTGCCGGCGCTGGGTGCGGCCTTCATCTGGGCCACGTATTCGCTGGGCACCAAGCGCGTAGCGGCCTTTCCGACCACGGCGATCGGCCTGTTCGGCCTGGTGTCGGGCCTGCTGTCGCTGCTGTGCCATGTGCTGCTGGAGCCCGCGGCCACGCTGCAGGGGCGCGACTGGCTGCTGCTCGCACTGTTGGGCCTGGGCCCGCTGGGCGCGGCGTTTTTTCTGTGGGACAAGGCGCTCAAGCTGGGCGATGCCCGGCAGATCGGCATCCTGAGCTATGCCACGCCGCTCGCGTCCACCGCACTGCTGGTGCTGACCAGCGGGCGGCCGTTCAGCCTGAGCATCGTGATGGCCACCCTGCTGATCATGGCGGCGGCCGTGCTGGGGATGCGGGCGCGGTAGGCACCGCCATCTACTGAAGCAGATCGGCCTGCAGCCCAGCCAAATCAAGTACGAGCAGCTATTGATTCAATAGCACTCCAAAGCCGAAAGACGCGCCTCGCGGCGCGGTGCTCAGGGGTTGGCCGCGCCATGTGCCACCCCATCACCACGTGCAAGGCTTCAGGCCATTTCGGCCTGCAGCCCAGCCAAATCAAGCACGAGCAGCTATTGATTCAATAGCACTCCAAAGCCGAAAGACGCGCCTCGCGGCGCGGTGCTCAGGGGTTGGCCGCGCCATGTGCCACCCCATCACCACGGGCAAGGCTTCAGGCCATTTCGGCCTGCAGCCCAGCAAAGTCAAGCACGACCAGCTATCAAAAAAGTAGCATCCATCACAAACCAGGCGCCGGACTGGCTGGCACCTCGCCCGCCAGCACGCGCTGCGCCCAGGGCGCGAGCTTGCGCGTGTCGGCGCGCAGCACCTCCTGCTTGACGGCCAGGATCTGCGCCGGGTGCATGGAGAAGCTGCGCAGCCCCAGGCCCAGCAGCAGACGCGTCATGCTCACGTCGCCCGCGGTTTCGCCGCACACGCTCACGCTCTTGCCCTGCGCCGCGCCCTCGGCGATCACGTCGGCCACCAGGCGCAGCACGGCAGGGTGCAGCGGGTCGTAGAGGTGGGCCACGGCCTCGTCGGCGCGGTCGATGGCCAGCGTGTACTGGATCAGGTCGTTGGTGCCGATGGAGAGGTAGTCGAAGTACTGCAGGAAGGTGCGCACCATGAGGGCGGCGGCCGGCACTTCGATCATCGCGCCCAGGCGCACCGCGCCGTAGGCCTGGCCGCGCGCGTCCAGCTCGGCCCGGGCGAGCTGCACCTGCGCCAGGGTCTGCTCGATCTCGTGCCGGTGCGCGAGCATGGGGAACAGCAGGTTCACCTTGCCGTGCGCGGCGGCGCGCAGTACGGCCCGCAGCTGCGTGCGGAACATCACCGGGTCGGCCAGGCTCCAGCGGATGGCGCGCAGACCGAGCGCGGGATTCAGGTGGCTGTCCTTGTGGCCTTTGTCAAGCGGCTTGTCGGCCCCCACGTCGATGGTGCGGATGGTGACCGGCAGGCCCTGCATGCCTTCGATGGCGTCGCGGTAGGCACGGTACTGCTCCTCTTCATCGGGCAGGCGTCCTTCGCGGCCCATGAACAAAAACTCGCTGCGGAACAGGCCCACGCCCACGGCCCCGGCACGCACGGCGCCTTCGGCGTCGGTGGGCTGCTCGATGTTGGCCAGCAATTCCACGCGCTGGCCGTCGATGGTGACCGCCGGCGTGTGGCGCAGGCGCGAAAGGCGCTCGCGCTCCAGCTCGGTCTGGCGCTGGCGGAAGCCGTATTCGGCCAGGATGATGGGCGAGGGATCGACGATGACCACGCCCGCATCGCCGTCGATGATGACCCAGTCGTCCTGGCGCACGAGCTGGCTGGCCGCGCGGGCTGCCACCACGGCCGGAATGTCCATGCTGCGCGCCACGATGGCGGTGTGCGAGGTCTTGCCGCCCACGTCGGTGACGAAGCCTGCGAACACGCTTTGCTTGAAGGCCAGCATGTCGGCCGGCGACAGGTCGTGCGCCACCAGCACCAGGGGCACGTCCACGGTGTCGTCGAGCAGCAGGTCCTGCTGCGTCTTGCGCCGCGGGCTCGCGGCCGGCGGGGCCACGGGGCTGGCCACGCCCTTCATGTGGCGCAACACGCGCTCGACCACCTGCTCCAAGTCGGCCTTGCGCTCGCGCAGGTAGTCGTCCTCCATCTCGTCGAACTGGCGGGCCACGATCTCCAGTTGCGTGGTCAGCGCCCATTCGGCGTTGTAGAGGCGTTCGGTGATCCAGTGCTTGACGCCGCCCGTGAGCGCATCGTCCTGCAGCAGCATCAGGTGCACATCCAGCAGCGCGGCCAGCTCGTGCGGCGCGTCGGCCGGCATGTCGGCCTGCAGGCGCTGCAATTCCTCCACCACCGCGTTGCGGCCGCGGCGCACGCGGTCGATCTCGGCCTCGACCTGCTCGGGCTTGATGAAGTAATGCGCCACGTCCACGCGGCTCGATGCGACCAGCACCGCGCGCCCGATGGCAATGCCCCGGGCCACCGCCAGACCGTGGACGGCAAAGGTCATGGGCGGCCTTCCAGGTGCGCAGCCGCCCGTACCCCCCCAGGGGGCAGCGACCACACGCGGTGCGGGAGCGTGGAGGCCATCATCACCCGTTCACTCCCCTTCGCCAAACTTGTCGTTGATCAGCGCCACGAGTGCGTCCATGGCCTCCTGCTCCCGGTCGCCTGCGGTCTCGATCATCACCTCGGTGCCGATGCCGGCGGCCAGCATCATCACGCCCATGATGCTCTTGGCGTTCACGCGGCGCTCGCCGCGGCTCATGAACACTTCGCACGGAAAACTGCCGGCCAGCTTGGTGAGTTTGGCCGAGGCGCGGGCGTGCAGGCCCAGCTTATTGCTGATGGTGATACGGGTCTGGATCATGGGAAGAACGTCGGGGCTGGTTCTGCGGCGCGGCAATCGCCACCTGCATCACGCCTTGGGTGCCGCCGGCCACGGCGCGCAGCACCACCGAATCAAAGGGCTCGCGGCGGTAGCTCACGGCGCGCAGCAGCATGGGCAGGTTCACGCCCGTGACCAGGCGCGAGCGCACACCGTCCACCAGGCGCTGGGCCACGTTGCAGGGGGTGGCGCCGAACACATCGGTGAGCACGAGCACGGGGCCGTCGTCCCAGGCGGCGGTCAGCAGGCGGGCCTGGGCCAGCGATTCCTCGGGCGGTGCGTTGGGCTGCACGTCGAGCGCCACCACATCGTCGCCGCAGTCGGGAAACACATGCAGCGCGCACTGCCGCAGCGCGTGGGCCAGGGGGGCGTGGGCAATCAGCAGGATGCGGGTGGTCATGGGCGCAAAGTCTCCGCTGCATTATCGCTGCGCCCCTGCAGCACAAACCACAGGTACGACCCGACATTGCACAGCAGGAACACCGCCATCGCGCCCTGAAAGCTCGCCACCGTCTCCCAGCCCAGCGCGCGCAGCCCGTCCACCAGCAGGCCAATGCCCCACTGCACCACGAACACACCCGCAAAGATCACCAGGTTGAAAGCCGACAGCGCCCGCCCGGCCAGCGCCGACGGAAACGCCAGCGCCACGGCCGGCTGCGCGAGCGAGACAAACGTGCACGACACGCAGAACAACGCCCAGGCCGCCCCCCCCGCCTGAGGGCCTGCGGCAATGATGCCGCCCAGCACCAGCAGCGACAGCGGCAGGCCCGCGCGCATCAGGCGGTTGGCATTCCAGCCGCGGCGCATCAGCACAGGGTTGACCATGCCCCAGGCCCAGAAGGTGCAAAGCATGGACACGTTGACCCAGAACAGGCCCGTTGCGGCCTCCAGCGCGCTGTAGCCGGCCACGCGCTGCATCCAGGGCCCGGCCCAGAGCGTCTGCACCGCCACCATGCCGCCGTACACAAAAAAGCCCAGCGGCATCAGGCGGCGGAAGTACGGATGCCGCCACACCTCGCCATAGCCGGGCGCTGGCACTGCAGGCGTGGCGGCCTGCACCCCGGTACCGGTGGCGGGGCGGGCTGCGCTGGGGCCCGGCGTGTCCTGTTGCCAGCGCGGCACCACCCACACAATGAGCAGCATGGCCAGCGCAAACAAGCCGCCCAGCGCCCAGAACAAAGGCCGCCAACCCACCACCGGCAGCGCCCATTGCACCGGCAACGTGGAGGCCACCATGCCCAGCGAGCCGGTCATGAGCATCCAGGCATTGGCGCGCATCTGGGCCACGGGCTCCAGCCAGCGCCGGTAGCCCGTCAAGGGAGCCATGAGGCAGGCGCTCACACCCGCACCGCACAGCAGTCGCCCGAGCAGCAACCCGCCAAAACCATCGGCCAGCGAAAACACGAGGCTGCCAACGATCGCCACGCCCAGAAAGGCGAGCGAGACCTTGCGCGGGCCATGGCGGTCCAGCCAGGCGCCCAGCGGCAGTTGCGTGGCCGCAAAGCCCAGAAAGTAGCCGCCTGCCAGCAGGCCTAGGTCGGCAGCGCGCAGCGAAAACTCCTGCGCCAGCGTGGGCGCAAGCGTGGCCGTGATGGCCCGCACCAGCGCCGACAGGAAGTACGCAAACGCAAACGCCAAGAACACCGTGACGGCCGCACGGCGGCTGAGCAGTGCGCTCACTTGAGCACCAGGCCGTTGAAGAAGACGTCGGCCACTTCGGGCCGCGGTGCGCGGCTGTAGAGGGCGGCATGGTACAGGTGCACCTCGGGGCCGACCACACGGGCAAACCAGGCGGCCTGCAGCGTGACGGCGGCGCCGTCCGGCCGCTGGCCCTGCACGGTGGTGCGCACGGCTTCGGGCAGCGCCAGCGCGCCCTTGGGCACAAACGGCGTCGTGGCGGCCGGCCATGTCGCACCTGCACGTGCGGAGGCGGCGGCCTGCCAGTGCTGCAGCGCCACCGCAGGCGTGGTGCCCGCAGGCAGCACGGCGTGCGACACCGCAAAGGTCGCGCCGTCGGCTTCGCAACCCATCATTTCCATCTGCACCGCCTGGCCAGCCAGCGCGACGCGGCGCGCCTCCTGGTCAGGCTTGCACGGGAAGGTGGTTCCCAGCGCCGCGGCGTCGAACATCACAGTGCGCCAGTTCAGCGCCGGGCTACAGCCCACCAGCAGGGCCGCCAGGCCCGCACCCACCACAAGGCATTTCATGGAGGCATTATGGGCACAGCGGCCGAGCGCGCAGGCCTCGTGAACTTTGTCGCACTGGCAGGGTCCACTTTGGTCTGCTCGCTGGCGCGGGCCTGGCCGCACACGGCCAGCTGCTGTGGCCGATTAGGCGTGTGGCAGACAATAGGGGCCTGCCGCGTGCGCGCGGCGAGGGCCAATCTTTCTGAACGGGGCATGTCATGGGTGTGAAGCAGTGGGCAGTGGCGGGCGTGGTGGCGTTGTTTGCGGCCATCGGCGCGTGGGTGTACCTGGACACCGGCCGCGCACCGGCCCCCGCCAGCACCTTCGTGCTGCTGGACGGCAGCCGCAAGACCACGGCCGACCTGCAGGGCAAGGTCACGCTGGTCAACTTCTGGGCCACCAGCTGCACCAGCTGCGTGGCCGAAATGCCCGACCTGGTGAACACCTACCAGAAGTACCGCGACAAGGGCTTCGACACCGTGGCCGTCGCCATGAGCTACGACCCGCCCAGCTACGTGGTGAACTTCACCGAGACGCGCAAGCTGCCCTTCAAGGTGGCGATCGACAACACTGGCGAGGTGGCCAAGGCCTGGGGCGACGTGCGCCTGACCCCCACCACCTTCGTCGTCAACAAGCGTGGCGAGATCGTGAAGTCCTTCGTGGGCACGCCCGACTTCGCGGCCTTGCACCAGCTCATCGAAAAGCTGCTGGCCGAAGGCTGAAGCCCGCCCGCCTCCTGCAGCCAAGCCCCCGCATTGCGCGCGCCAGCGCCCGCTGCAAGGGCGAAGGCCAGCCGGGTACACTGCGGGCCTGTTTTTCGACGCCGCCCGACGCGCCTGCCGTGGACAAGCCCTCTGTCTCGCTGATCGCCCCGACGACCCCCGACGAGTGGGACGCCGTGCGCGACATCTTCCGGGAATACGCCGCCAGCCTGAGCGTGGACCTGTGCTTCCAGAACTTTGACGCAGAACTGGCCCAGTTGCCCGGCGACTACGCGGCGCCCCGCGGCCTGCTGCTGCTGGCGCTGGTGGACGGCGCCGTGGCCGGCTGCTGTGCGTTGCGCCCGCTGGATACCGCCGACTACCCCAACGCCGCCGAGATGAAGCGCCTGTACGTGCGCAAGGCGTTCCGCGGCTTTGGGCTGGGACGGGAGCTGACCGAGGCGATTCTGGACGGCGCACGCCGCGCAGGCTACGCCAGCGTGCTGCTCGATACGCTGGACGACATGGAATCGGCCCGGGCGCTCTACGCCGACCTGGGCTTCGAAGAAATCCCACCCTACTACCACAGCCCCATTGCGGGCGCACACTACCTCAAGGTGGACATCGACTGAGCGTCGGCCCAACGCGCGGCGCGGGGTCCAGATGGCCATCGCAGAGACTGCACGCCGGGCGGGCTCTCGGCGGTGCAGTCGTCAACCGTCGCTAGAGGTTTTGGTACGGCACGAGAACGTACAGGCAGCCCGGAAGGCGCTCGGCTACTCGGCTGCTGACTGCGAGTGTTTTGAGGTGCTTGTGCTTGAAAATCAAGCACAAGCAGCTATCAAATCCATAGCAACCAGTATTTCTGCACCCTAGGCGCTTGCCGCCTGAAGTCTGCGGCGGCCACCCCACACACTGGGCCGCACAGCGCAGGGCATGGTGCCTGCCAGGCCTTGGCACCGCCGCAAAAGCAAAGGCGCTGCGCCCAGCGGGGCGGCAGCGCCTTGGCGGACTTCCACTGCCGGGCACCTGAGATGCCCGGCCGAGGGCCTTCGTCAGGCCTTGGCCTGGGCCAGCAGCGTGTCGGCGTCGCTGACCTCGAACTTGCCCGGGGCCTCGACGTTCAGGCTCACCACTTTGCCGTCGCGCACCAGCATCGAGTAGCGGTTGCTGCGCAGGCCCAGGCCACGGCCGTTGAGGTCCAGCGTCAGGCCCGTGGCCTTGGCAAAGGCCGCATCGCCATCGGCCAGCATGCGCACCTTGCCGGCGGTCTTCTGGTCACGCGCCCACGCGCCCATCACAAACGCGTCGTTCACCGACAGGCACCAGATCTCGTCCACGCCTGCGGCCTTGAAGGCGTCGGCCTTGTCCACAAAACCTGGCACATGCTTGGCCGAGCAGGTGGGCGTGAAGGCGCCGGGCACAGCAAACACCGCAATGGTCTTGCCCGCAGCGGCTTTGTCCACGGCCACGGGGTTCGGGCCGATGCTGCAGCCCTCGCCTTCGACTTCCGAATACTCCATCAGCGTGGTGGAAGGCAATGCGTCGCCGACCTGGATCATGAGAGGCTCCTTTTCTGTAGGGTTTGCCGAAGGCGCACCATGCACCCTCCCAAAAGCAAAACGGCCCACATTGTGGGCCGTTTGGGAGAGCCCTGCTGGGTGCAGGGCTGCAGGCAGGTCTTAAACCAGACCCGCTTTTTGGACCAGGCGGGTCGCAACCCAGTTCTTGGTCTTGGAGATCGGACGGCTTTCCGTGATTTCGATCACGTCGCCCAGCTTGTACTCGCCCTTTTCGTCATGGGCGTGGTACTTGCTCGACTTGGCCACGATCTTGCCGTAGAGCTCGTGCTTCACACGGCGCTCGACCAGCACGGTCACGGTCTTGGCACGCTTGTCGCTGACCACCTTGCCAATCAAGGTGCGCTTGAGGGATTTTTTAGCTTCCGTCATGTCGGCTCCTTACTTGGCGGCTTGCTTTTCAGCAAGGATGGTCTTCGCGCGGGCGATGTCGCGACGGGTCACGCGCAGCGAGGCGGTGTTGCCCAGTTGCTGCGTGGCCTTCTGCATGCGCAGACCGAAGTGGGCCTTTTGCAGGGCCTTGACTTCGGCTTCGATGCCGGCAACGTCTTTTTGGCGCAGTTCAGCAGCTTTCATCTCTTCTTCTCCTGAATCAAGCACCAATGTGGCGGCTGACGAACGTGGTGCGCAGCGGCAGCTTGGCAGCGGCCAGACGGAAGGCCTCGCGAGCGAGTTCTTCGGGCACGCCCACGATTTCGAACACGATCTTGCCGGGCTGGATTTCTGCCACGTAGTACTCAGGGTTACCCTTGCCGTTACCCATACGCACTTCTGCGGGCTTGGTCGAGATCGGCTTGTCGGGGAACACGCGGATCCAGATACGGCCACCACGCTTGACGTGGCGGGAAATCGCACGGCGTGCGGCTTCGATCTGGCGGGCCGTCAAGCGGCCACGGTCCGTGCACTTGAGCCCGAAGTCACCGAAAGCGACCGAGTTGCCACGGGTGGCAACGCCGGTGTTACGGCCTTTTTGCTCCTTGCGATACTTGCGGCGAGCAGGTTGCAGCATGTTTATTCTCCTTTACCGTCCGCTGCTGTAGCGGGCGCGCCTACCTTGCGGACGCGCTTAACGGCGTTGTCGGCGCCACCGGCTTCGGCAGGCTTGTCGCTGCCATCAGCCGGAGCGGCGTTGCCACCCATGGGGCGGCGGGCGCCACGGCCAGCACCATTGCGATCGCCAGGACGGCCATCGCGGCGCGGACCACGGGGACGACGCTCTTCTTCCGGACGCGGCGTTTCCGCCACCGGCAGGTCGCCACGACCCAGCGTGTCACCCTTGTAGACCCACACCTTCACGCCGATCACACCATAGGTGGTCTTGGCTTCCGAGGTGCCGTAGTCGATGTCGGCGCGCAGCGTGTGCAGCGGCACGCGACCTTCACGGTACCACTCGGTGCGAGCGATTTCGATGCCGTTCAGACGACCCGACGACATGATCTTGATGCCCTGAGCACCCAAGCGCATGGCGTTCTGCATCGCACGCTTCATGGCGCGACGGAACATGATGCGCTTTTCGAGCTGCTGGGTGATGCTGTCGGCGATCAGCTTGGCATCGATTTCCGGCTTGCGCACTTCTTCGATGTTCACAGCCACCGGCACGCCCAGGCGCGTCGCGAGTTCCTTCTTCAGGTTCTCGATGTCCTCACCCTTCTTGCCGATCACCACGCCCGGACGTGCCGAGTAGATCGTGATACGGGCGTTCTTGGCGGGGCGCTCGATCAGAATGCGCGACACAGCGGCGTTCTTCAGCTTGGCCTTCAGGTACTCACGCACCTTGATGTCTTCGGCCAGCATGCCCGCGAAGTCGCGGTTGCTGGCGTACCAACGGCTGGCCCAGTTGCGGCTGACCGCCAGGCGGAAGCCGGTAGGATGGATTTTCTGTCCCATATTCTTCCTCGGCCCTTAGTTGCCCACCGTCACGTACACATGGCACGTGGGCTTGCTGATGCGGTTGCCGCGGCCCTTGGCGCGCGCGGTGAAACGCTTGAGCGTGGTGCCCTGCTCAACGTAGATGGTCTTGACGCGGAGTTCGTCAATGTCGGCACCGTCGTTGTGCTCGGCGTTGGCAATCGCGGACTCCAGCACCTTCTTGACAATGCCGGCGGCCTTCTTCTGCGTGAACGTCAGGATGTTCAGCGCCTGGTCCACCTTCTTGCCGCGGATCAGATCGGCCACCAGGCGGCCCTTGTCGACCGACAGGCGAACGCCACGGAGGACTGCACGTGTTTCAGACATGGTCTACTCCTTATTTCTTCTGGACTTTTTTGTCCGCGGGGTGACCCTTGAAGGTGCGCGTCAGGGCGAATTCGCCCAGCTTGTGGCCCACCATCTGGTCGGTGACATAGACCGGCACGTGCTGCTTGCCGTTGTGCACGGCAATGGTCAGACCGATGAACTCGGGCAGAACCATGGAGCGACGCGACCAGGTCTTGACAGGCTTCTTGTCCTTGGTGGCAATGGCCTTCTCGACCTTGGCCAGCAAGTGATGGTCAACAAACGGACCCTTTTTGAGAGAACGAGTCATTTGCTACCCCTTACTTCTTACGACGCGACACGATCATCACCTGCGTGCGCTTGTTGTTGCGGGTGCGGTAGCCCTTGGTCAGGTTGCCCCACGGGTCGACAGGATTGCGGCCTTCGCCGGTACGGCCTTCACCACCACCGTGCGGGTGGTCGATCGGGTTCATGGCCACACCGCGAACGGTCGGACGAATGCCCATCCAGCGCTTCACACCGGCCTTGCCCAGTTGGCGCAGGCTGTGCTCTTCGTTGGCCACTTCACCGATGGTGGCGCGGCATTCGATGTGGATCTTGCGCACTTCACCCGAGCGCATACGCACCTGGGCGTACGTGCCTTCACGGGCCAGCAGCGTTGCCGAGGCACCTGCCGAGCGGGCGATCTGCGCACCGGCACCGGGCTTGAGCTCGATGCAGTGGATGGTCGAACCCACAGGGATGTTGCGGATGGGCAGCGTGTTGCCAGCGCGGATCGGGGCTTCGGAGCCGGACAGCAGGGTGCTGCCCACTTCCACGCCACGGGGCGCAATGATGTAGCGACGCTCGCCGTCGGCATAGCACAGCAGTGCAATGTGGGCCGTACGGTTGGGGTCGTACTCGACGCGCTCGACCTTCGCCGGGATGCCGTCCTTGTTGCGACGGAAGTCCACCACGCGGTAGTGGTGCTTGTGACCACCGCCCTTGTGACGGGTCGTGATGTGACCGTTGTTGTTGCGGCCCGACTTCTGGTGCTGGGGTTCCAGCAGCGGAGCGTAGGCTTCACCCTTGTACAGGTGGTCACGCGTCACCTTCACCACAGCGCGCTGGCCGGGCGAGGTGGGTTTCATCTTGATGACTGCCATGATTAAGCGGCCTCCCCGGACAGGTTCAGTTCCTGGCCCGGCTTCAGGGTCACATAGGCCTTGCGCACGTTGTCACGGCGGCCCACGGTCTTGCCGAAACGCTTGGTCTTGCCTTTGGTATTCACCACCGACACGCCCTTCACTTCGACCTTGAACATCAGCTCCACGGCGGCCTTGATTTCAGGCTTGGTGGCGTTCTGCAGCACCTTGAAGGTCACGGCGTTGGACTTCTCTGCCACCAGCGTGGCCTTTTCGGACACGATGGGAGCGACCAGCACCTGCATCAGGCGGCCTTCGTCAAACTTGGGCGTGCTCATGCGAACATCTCCTTGAGTTTGTCGATCGCGCCCTTGGTGACGAGCACTTTCTTGAAACGCACCAGCGACACCGGATCGGCGTAACGGGGCTCGACGACGAGCACGTTGGCCAGATTGCGGGAAGCGAGGTACAGGTTTTCATCGACCTCGTCGGCGATCACCATCACCGACTGCAGGTTCATCGCCTTGAACTTGTCGGCGAGGACCTTGGTCTTGGGGGAATCGACCTTGAGCGAATCCACCACGGCCAGACGACCTTCACGGGCCAGCTGCGACAGGATCGCAGACATGCCGGCGCGGTACATCTTCTTGTTGATCTTCTGGGTGAAGTTTTCTTCCGGCGAGTTCGGGAAGATGCGGCCACCCCCACGCCACAGCGGCGAGGACGTCATACCGGCGCGAGCGTTGCCCGTGCCCTTTTGCTTGAACGGCTTCTTGGTCGAGTGACGGACTTGTTCACGGTCCTTCTGAGCACGGGTACCCTGGCGGGCGTTGGCCTGGTAGGCCACCACGATCTGGTGCACCAGATCTTCGTTGTACTCACGGCCGAACACCGCTTCCGGCGCGTCGTACTTCGACGCAGCCTGGCCTTGTTCATTCAGGAGTTCGAGCTGCATTAGTTCGCTCCTTTGGAGGCTTTGGCCTTGACGGCGGGACGCACGGACACGAAACCACCCTTGGAGCCAGGGATGGCACCCTTGATCAGCAGCAGCTGACGGGCTTCGTCGATGCGGATCACATCGAGGTTTTGCGTGGTGCGGGTGACGTCGCCCATGTGGCCCGTCATGCGCTTTCCGGGGAACACGCGGCCGGGATCCTGTGCCATACCGATAGAGCCGGGCACATTGTGCGAACGGCTGTTACCGTGGGACGCGCGCTGCGAACCCATGTTGTGGCGCTTGATCGTGCCAGCGTAGCCCTTACCGATCGACGTGCCTTGCACATCCACCTTTTGGCCCACAGCAAACACTTCCGTCACGGGCAGCACTGCACCGGCGGCGTACTTGCCAGCGGTTTCGGCCGTCACGCGGAATTCCTGGATGATTTCACCGGCCTCCACACCTGCCTTGGCAAGGTGACCAGCTTCCGGCTTGGTCACACGCGATGCCTTGCGCGAACCGAACGCGACCTGCAGGGCCACGTAGCCATCGTTCTCTTCGGTTTTGACCTGGGTCACGCGGTTGTTGGACACATCCACCACCGTGACGGGCACTGCGTCCCCATCATCGGTGAACAGACGCATCATGCCCACCTTGCGGCCCAGCAACCCGAGGGAGTTGCTCAGACTCATGCTATTTCTCCAAAACTTTCACCGCTGCGACTTCAATTGGCCCCAGCGTTCGCGCCTGCGCGCATGAAAGAAGGTTGATAAAACTCCGCCCCTTCCGCAGACGCAGAAAAGGCGAAGCCGCAAAGTATAACGCGAACCGCTTTTTCAAGCAAGTTCGCGTCATAGAAGGCCGCGCACCCACAGGATGCGCGGTGTGCTGCCGAATTACTGCAGCTTGATTTCGACGTCGACGCCGGCCGGCAGGTCCAGCTTCATCAGGGCGTCCACCGTCTTGTCGGTCGGATCGACGATGTCCATCAGACGCTGGTGCGTGCGGATTTCGAACTGGTCGCGGCTGGTCTTGTTGACGTGCGGCGAACGCAGAATGTCGAAACGCTTCATGCGCGTGGGCAGGGGCACCGGACCCTTGACGATCGCGCCGGTACGCTTGGCGGTGTCGACGATCTCGGCAGCCGACTGGTCGATCAGCTTGTAGTCAAACGCCTTGAGGCGGATGCGGATCTTTTGCTTGGACATGGGAAGTTCCTCGTTCAGATCGTTCGATTAGGCGAGGATCTTGGCCACAACGCCAGCGCCCACGGTACGACCGCCTTCGCGGATGGCGAAGCGCAGACCTTCTTCCATGGCGATGGGGTTGATCAGCTTCACCGTGATGGACACGTTGTCGCCAGGCATCACCATTTCCTTGTCGGCCGGCAGCTCGATCGCGCCCGTCACGTCGGTCGTGCGGAAGTAGAACTGGGGACGGTAGTTGTTGAAGAAGGGGGTGTGGCGGCCGCCTTCGTCCTTGGACAGCACGTACACCTCTGCCGTGAAGTGGGTGTGCGGCTTGATGGAGCCAGGCTTGCACAGCACTTGACCGCGCTCGACTTCTTCACGCTTGGTGCCGCGCAGCAGCAGGCCGACGTTGTCGCCAGCTTGGCCTTGGTCCAGCAGCTTGCGGAACATTTCCACGCCGGTGCAGGTGGTCTTTTGCGTGTCGCGGATGCCCACGATTTCGATTTCTTCACCGACCTTGATCACGCCGCGCTCGACACGACCGGTCACCACGGTGCCGCGACCGGAGATCGAGAACAC